>NZ_JBFAKY010000001.1:317807-353240 GCF_040656015.1 Promicromonospora sp. NPDC050249
GTTCAGCATCGCGTTGAGCGAGTGATAGTCCATCGGGGAGATCCGGACAGGCGCTCTACTTCGCGGGAACCACGTCACTCGACGCCGAGCAGAACCTCCACCGCACGGCTCAGGAACGCGTCCACCGAGGCCTCGTCGTAGGCGTCGGTACCGCGCGCGCGCCCGAACGTCGCCGACCGGATGTCGCCCGCCGTCAGCGGCTCCTGCCGGTCGAAGTACCCGATGAGCCGGTCGCACAGGTCGTCGACGTCGTCCTTGTCGTAACCCTGCGAGCCGCGGTCGGCGGGTGCGAACTTCTCGCCGTCGGGCCGGCCCAGCCGCCCGTAGAGCGAGCGCGCGCGCTCGGCGAGCGCGTTCATCCAGGCCTGCTGGCCGTGCGCCGCCGCGTACTCCGCACGCTGCCGGGCGATGAACGCGGCCTCCAGCCGGTCGAGCGCCGCGTCGACCTCATGGGTGTTGTACCCACCGCGGGTCAGGTCGAACGTGGACGCCTGGATGTCGGCACTCGTCAGCCGGTCCGCGGTACGTCCCTCGTACGCCTGCCGCGCGTGCTCGAAGAACTCGTCGACCTCGTCCTTGTCGTACCCGGTGCGCATCGCGGGAACGCTGTTGAACATCCCACTCACTCGTCGTCCTCCTCAGCCGCAAGCTGCCCGCAGGCCCCGTCGATATCGCTCCCGCGGGTATCACGGATCGTGGTCGGGATCCCGTGACCGCGCAATCGTGCCACAAACTCGTCCTCGACATCCCGGTCGCTCGCGGTCCAGATCGAGCCCGGCGTCGGGTTGAGCGGGATCGGGTTCACGTGCACCCAGCCGCGGCCGCGGGCGTTGAGCTTCTCGCCCAGCAGGTCCGCACGCCATGCGTGGTCGTTCATGTCCTTGATCAGCGCGTACTCGATGGACACGCGACGTCCGGTCACCTCGAAGTAGTTCCGCGCGGTGTCGAGGGTCTCGTCGACGCTCCAGCGCGTGTTGATCGGCACCAGCTCGGAGCGCAGGTCGTCGTCGGGCGCGTGCAGCGAGAGGGCGAGCGTCACCGGGATGCCCTCCTTGGTGAGCTTCTGCATCGCCGGGACCAGGCCCACCGTGGAGACCGTGATGTTGCGGGCCGACATGCCGAAGCCCTCGGGCTGCGGCGCGACCAGCGTCCGCACCGTCTCGATCACTGCCTTGTAGTTGGCCAGCGGCTCGCCCATACCCATGAACACCAGGTTGTTCAGCCGGGTGACGCCGCCGGGGATCTCGCCCTCGGCCAGCGAGCGGAACGCCGCGCGGACCTGCTCGAGGATCTCCGCCGTCGAGAGGTTCCGGGTCAGGCCGAGCTGGCCCGTCGCGCAGAACGGGCACGCCATGCCGCAGCCCGCCTGGCTGGAGACGCACAGCGTGGTGCGCTGCGGGTAGCGCATCAGCACCGACTCGACCTTGGCCTCGTCGAACAGGTGCCACAGCGTCTTGACCGTGGTGCCGCCGTCAGCCTCGAGCTTGCGGGTGGGCCGCATCAGCTCGGGGAACATGGTGGTCGCGAGCGCGTCCCGGGACTTCGCCGGGAGGTCGGTCATCTTCGACGGGTCGCTCGTGTAGTGCGTGAAGTAGTGCGTGGCGAGCTGCTTGGCGCGAAACGCCGGCTCGCCCGCCTCCACCACGGAGGCGACCCGCTCCTCGGGCGTGAGGTCGGCGAAGTGCCTCGGCGGCTTGCCGCGGCGCTTGGGCGCCATCTGCAGCGGGATCGCCGGCGTCTCGTCCGAAGGACGCACGACGGGCTGGGCAAGGGGAGTTTTCATCAGGCAACCACCGAGAGCACGAGATAGACGAAGGGCGCTGTGATGATCATCGAGTCGAGGCGATCCAGCACGCCCCCGTGCCCCGGGAGCAATGAGCCCATGTCCTTCAATTCTAGGTCACGCTTGAGCAGAGATTCAGCGAGATCGCCCACAGTCGCAGTGATGGCGGTCATGACGCCGAGCGCTATCCCGAGGACCGGGCTCTCGCCGAGCCCGTAGACGGCTCCGAGCACGCCCACCGCGGTGGCCAGCACGATCGAGCCGGCCAGGCCCTCCCACGACTTCTTGGGGCTCACGGTCGGCGCGAGCGGATGTCTGCCCATCGTGGCGCCGGCGATGTAGCCGCCCGTGTCGTTGGCGACAGCAAGGAGGATGAACAGCACCACCCGGATCTCGCCGTCGGGCTGCGCCAGCATGAGGACCACGAACCCCGCAAGGAACGGGACGTAGGCGGCGGCGAAGACCGACGCGGCGGAGTCCCGGACGGCGCTGAGGCCGGACCCGTCGAGCGCACGCCACACCACGGCCGCGGCAACCGTCAGCACGAAGGCGACGAACAGCGCCTCCCCACCGCCGCGGTACGCGGAGACGATCATGCCGGCGGCACCCACGAACAGGGGCACCATCGGCAGACGCAGGTTACGGCGCGCGAACGCCTGGCGCAGCTCCCACAGCCCGGCCCACATCAGGAGGACCACGAAGAGGACGAACGGCTCCGGTCGCCAGTACAGCGACGCGCCGACGATACCGAGCAGGCCGAGGCCGACCAGTATCGCGGCGGGCAGGTTACGGCCTGCGCGGGACTGCTTCGGTACCGGTACGGGCTCGGACTCGGGGCTCACGGCGGTGTGCGCATTGTCGCGCTCTGATCTGTCTCGGGGTGGTGCGGACATCAGACCTCGAGCAGCTCGCTCTCCTTGCTGGAGAGCAGCTGGTCGATGACCTCGACGTGGCTCTTGGTGAGCTTGTCCAGCTCCTTCTCTGCGCGTACTACCTCGTCCTCGCCGGCCTCGCCGTCCTTGACGACGCGGTCCAGCTCGTCCTTGGCCTTGCGGCGGATGTTGCGCACCGAGACGCGCGCCTCCTCGGCCTTGGTCTTGGCGAGCTTCACGTAGTCGCGGCGACGCTCCTCCGTGAGCGAGGGCAGCACCACGCGGACGACGTTGCCGTCGGTCGCCGGGTTCACGCCCAGGTCGGAGTCACGCAGCGCCTTCTCGACGGCGGGCAGCGAGCTCTTGTCGAACGGGGCGACCATCACGGTGCGGGCGTCCGGGATGTTGAACGACGCCAGCTGCTGCAGCGGCGTCGGCGCGCCGTAGTAGTCGACGGTGATCTTGCTGAACATCCCCGCGTTGGCGCGACCGGTACGGATGCCCGCGAAGTCTTCCTTGGCGACCTCGATCGCCTTCTCCATCTTTTCCTCGGCCTCGAGGAGGGTCTCGTCGATCACCACTGCTCCTTCATTCGTCTACGGGTGGTGCCGGGGCCACTCTACGGACACTTTGCCCGGCTACCGAAAGGATCGCGCGTTTCCCGGAGCCCGGGTCCCACTGTGTCGGCGCGAGGTTCAGCGAGAGATGATCAGCGCGAGGTGATCAGCGTGCCGATGGGCTCGCCCGCCAGCGCGCGGGTCACGTTGCCCTCGCCCTCCATGCCGAACACTCGCATCTGCACATTGTTGTCGCGGCACATGGCCAGCGCGGTGTCGTCCATGACGCCGAGCCGGTTCACGAGCGCGTCCGTGTACGTGAGGTGGTCGAGCTTCTTGGCGTCGGGGTTGCGGCGCGGGTCGGAGTCGTAGACGCCGTCGACGCCGTTCTTGCCCATGACCACCTGCTCGCAGCCCGTCTCCAGGGCACGCTGCACCGCCACGGTGTCGGTGGAGAAGTACGGCATGCCCGCACCCGCGCCGAAGATGACGACGCGGCCCTTCTCCAGGTGCCGGATCGCGCGCAGCGGGATGTACGGCTCCGCGACCTGACCCATGGTGATGGCGGTCTGCACGCGGGTCTTGACGCCGGCCTGCTCCAGGAAGTCCTGGAGGGCCAGGCAGTTCATGACCGTGCCGAGCATGCCCATGTAGTCGGCACGGGCGCGGTCCATGCCCGCAACGCTCAGCTCGGCGCCGCGGAAGAAGTTCCCGCCGCCGACGACGATGGCGACCTGGATGCCGTCGCGCACCGCCACGCCGATCTCCTTGGCCATGCGCCGGACGACGACGGCGTCGAGCCCCACGCTGCCGCCGCCGAACGCCTCGCCCGACAGCTTCAGGAGCACACGCCGGGCGGGCTTGCCCTCCATGTCCACCGCGAAGTTTTGAGTCGCCTCGTCGCTCACTGGTCCGTCACCCTTCGGTCATCACTACCGGGAAGCTGGCTCGTGCCCCTGACGGAGCCCGGTGTGCGCGCCGGTCCTCTTCAGGGGAACCGACCCGCCTATGCGTCGGCCCGGCCCGCGCCGAAGCGCGGACCGGGCCGACCAAGCTGCGTCAGGAACCGACGCGGAAACGCACGAACGCGGACACGGAGCCGTTCGCGGCGGCAACGTGCTTGCCGACGGTGGTCTTCGAGTCCTTGGCCAGCGGCTGGTCGACGAGCACGACCTCCTTGAAGAAGCCGTTCAGGCGACCCTCGACGATCTTGGGCAGCGCGGCCTCCGGCTTGCCCTCGTTCTTCGAGGTCTCCAGAGCGATCGCACGCTCCTTCTCGACGACGTCCGCCGGGACGTCCTCACGCGTGAGGTACTTCGGCGCCAGCGCCGCGATGTGCTGCGCGACGTCCTTGGCGACCGAGGCGCCTGCCTCGTCGGTGACGACGAGGACACCGATCGACGGCGGCAGGTCCTTGGCCGTCTTGTGCAGGTAGGTCGTGACCTTCGGGCCCTCGACGCGCGCGACGCGACGCAGGACGATCTTCTCGCCCAGCGTGGCGCCCTGAGCGGCGATGAGGTCGGCGACGGTGCCCTCGGCGGACGGGGCGGCGGAGGCCGCTACCTCGTCCGAGGCACCGGCGGCGGCCGTGGCCTCGAGAACGGCCTCGGCCAGCGCGATGAACTTCTCGTTCTTCACGACGAAGTCGGTCTCGGCGTTCAGCTCGATCATCGTTGCGACCTGGCCGGCCGCGGTGTCCTCGACCTTGACGGCCACGAGGCCCTCTGAGGCGGTGTTGCCCTCGCGCTTGGCGGCGCGGGCGAGGCCCTTGGTGCGGATGATCTCGATGGCCTTCTCGGCGTCGCCGTCGGCGGTGTCGAGTGCCTTCTTGACGTCGAGCATGCCGGCGCCGGTCCGCTCACGCAGCGCCTTGATGTCAGCGGCGGTGTAGTTCGCCATTGTTCTGGTCCTCCGTGCAGTCGTGTTGTTCGTGGGAGGTCGGGAGACCCGAGGAACGGTGCGCCGACCGGGTCCGGACGAACCGGACCCGGTCAGCGCAGCACGTCACTTCTCGGTCTCGGCCTCAGCGGCCTCGGGAGCAACCTCGGCAGCGGCCTCGGTGGCCTCGGCGGCGGCCGGAGTCTCGTCCGCGGGCGTGGCAACCTCGGGGGCAGCGGCCGGAGCGGCCTCGGCCGGAGCGGCCGGGGTGGCGGCCTCAGCGGCCTCGACGGACGCCGCGGCAACGGCGCCCTCGGAACCGGCGAGGAGCTCGCGCTCCCACTCGGCGAGGGGCTCGGCGGCGACCTCGGCCTCGGCGCCGGTCTTGCTACCACCGGAGTGGCGCTGCATGAGGCCCTCGGCGGCGGCGTCCGCGATCACGCGGGTGAGCAGCGTGACGGAGCGGATCGCGTCGTCGTTGCCCGGGATCGCGTAGTCGACCATGTCGGGGTCGCAGTTGGTGTCGAGGATCGCGACGACGGGGATGCCCAGCTTGCGGGCCTCGTCCACCGCGAGGTGCTCCTTGTTCGTGTCGACGATCCAGACGGCCGAGGGAACCTTGGCCATGTCACGGATACCGCCGAGCGTGCGCGCGAGCTTGTCCTTCTCGCGGCGCAGGACCAGGAGCTCCTTCTTCGTGAGGCCCGAGGCCGCCACGTCGTCGAAGTCGATCTCCTCGAGCTCCTTCATCCGCTGAAGGCGCTTGTGCACGGTGGTGAAGTTCGTGAGCATGCCACCGAGCCAGCGGTGGTTCACGTAAGGCATCCCGACGCGGGCGGCCTGCTCGGCCACCGGCTCCTGAGCCTGCTTCTTGGTGCCGACGAAGAGGATCGAGCCGCCGTGGGCGACCGTCTCCTTGACGAAGTCGTAGGCGTTGTCGATGAAGTGCAGCGACTGCTGCAGGTCGACGATGTAGATGCCGTTGCGCTCCGTGAAGATGAAGCGCTTCATCTTCGGGTTCCAACGGCGGGTCTGGTGTCCGAAGTGGACACCGCTCTCGAGGAGCTGGCGCATGGACACGACGGCCATGACACGTCCTTTCGGTGCGGCCCGAGATCGACCCGGGTCCTCCGCACGCATTTCAGGGCGGCACAGGACCGATGGTCCTGACCGCGGTTTGGGTTGGATCGGCACCGCATTGCTTCGGTGCCCCTGGCGCCACGTCGTGCCCGACGCCGACCCTGTGGGCCGGACCGCTGCCGGACGCGACTTTGGTGTGACGCGCGTTGTCGATCGAGCGCTCTCCCTGCCGGGCCGACAGTCAGCCAGGCTGTCCGTCTGCCGGCCGGGAGTGCATGCCGGTCGCGGGTGGAAGTCTACCCGACCAGCCCTGGGAACGAGGACCCGGCGGCGGAGACCCTCGCCACGAAGGTAACGGGCTGCGAGCGCGACCACAGGCGGGCCCCGCGCCCACCTGTGCACAGGCGGCAGTCCTCTGGCTCCCGGAGGCGCCGACGCCGGTTGATGCTCGTTCCATGAGACCGCTTCTCGCCCCCGCCGGCCGCCACGTCCTCGGCCGGCTCGCCACGACGCTCCTGACCGTGCTGCTCACTGCCGTGCTGGTCGCGCTCTCCGCGGCGGTACCCGCCGCCGCAGTCCGCTCGGGCCCCGCCGTCGGAGCCCTCGCGGGTGCTGACCTCGTGGTCCTGGCGGGCCCCGACACCAGGGAGCCCGCGGCCGGCGCTACCGGATACGTGGCGCCCGTCGCCGGGGTGGACCCGCCGTCCGGGGTGGTCCGCCCGTTCGACGCGCCCGAGCACGCGTGGGGAGCCGGGCACCGCGGTGTGGACCTGGTCGCCCCCGAGGGTTCCGGCGTGCGCTCCCCCGGACCGGGTGTGGTGACCTTCGCGGGACAGGTCGCGCGGCGCGGGGTCGTCGTCGTCACGCATCCGGACGGGCTGCGCACCAGTCTGGAGCCGGTCGCGGTCTCCGTGCCGGTAGGGACCGCCGTCGCCACCGGGTCGGCGATCGGTGTGGTGGAGGGCGGCCGAGCAGGCGACGGCACGACGGCGAACCACTGTGCACCACGGTCCTGCGTGCACTGGGGCGTGCGGCGGGGCGAGCGCTACATCGACCCCTTGTCCCTGCTGGACAGACCGCAGATCGTGCTGCTGCCCGACCGCTGACCGCTCGCCCGGGGACGCAGGTCCAGGGGAAGGATGGTCAGGCGCGCGGGAACGCCTGCGCATAGACGCTGCGCAGCCGCTCCGCGTCCACGTGGGTGTAGCGCTGGGTGGTCGCCAGGTTCGCGTGGCCCAGCACCTCCTGCACCGCGCGGAGGTCCGAACCACCCTGCAGCAGATGGGTGGCGGCCGAGTGCCGGAGCGCGTGCGGCGCCACGTCGTCGACCCCGGCCTGGGCCGCGAGGCGGTGCACCGCCTCGCGCACCTGGCGCTGGCCCCAGCGTCCGCCACGCTCCCCCACGAGCAGGGCGTCGCCGGTCGTGGCCGTCACCAGCTCGGGCCGGCCGTCGGTCAGCCAGGCCTCCACGGCGCGCGCCGCCGGGATGCCGAACGGCACCACCCGCTCCTTGCCGCCCTTGCCGAGCACGCGCACGAGCCGGTCCCTGGAGTCCACGTGGACGACGTCGACGGACACCAGCTCGCCCACGCGGATGCCCGCGCCGTACAGCAGCTCGGCGGCGACCCACGACCGCAGGGCCGCCGGCCGGTTCGCCTCGTCGGCCTCGTCCGCCGCGGCCCGGGCGCCGTCGAGCAGTCGGCCCGCCGCGTCCACGTCGAGCACGGTGGGCAGGGTGCGCGGCACCTTGGGGCTCGCGAGGCGCGCCGACGGGTCCACGGGGATCAGACCCGAGCGGTGCGCCCAGCGCAGGAAGGCGCGGGCGGAGGCACCACGGCGCGCGAGCGTGGAGCGGGCGAGCCCGCGGTCGGACTGGGACGCGAGCCAGCCGCGCAGGAGCGTGAGGTCGATGGTGTCGAGCCGTGTGCTGCCGTGCCGCATCGCGTAGCGGAGCAGGTCCGTCACGTCCGCCACGTAGGCGCGACGCGTATGGGCGGAGTGCCCGCGCTGCGCGTCGAGGTAGCTGCCGAACCGGGACACGGCGTCGGACATCTGCTCGGGTAGCCGAGGCAAGCCGGACAGGTCGGTAAGGTCCACGTTTGCCAGTGTGCAGCTCCCGTCCCGTGCGTGGAAGCAGGCGCGCCGCCTTTTTCGCCCGTGCCGACGAGGTCTGCGAGTATGGCTGGTCCGACGAGCACAGGAGGACGCGAAGATGCGTGCTGTACAGGTGACCGAGTTCGGCGGGCCCGAGGTGCTGCGGGCCGTCGAGGTACCCGAACCGACCGCCGGGCCCGGACAGGTGCTGATCGATGTCACGCGGATCGGCCTGAACTACGCCGACACGCACCAGGTGGAGAACTCGTACCAGACGCCGACCAGGCTCCCGTTCGTCCCCGGCGGCGAGGTGGTCGGGCGCACACCGGACGGCAGGCGGGTCGTCGCACTCCTGGCCGGTGGCGGCGGATATGCCGAGCGCGCGGTCGCCGAGGAGGCGATGACCTTCCCCGTGCCCGACGATGTGGACGACCTCACCGCGCTCTCCATGCTGGTGCAGGGCACCACCGCCTGGATCCTGCTGCGCAAGAACGCCCACCTCGAGCCCGGCGAGTCGGTGGTCGTGCACGCGGCGGCCGGCGGCGTCGGCACCATAGCCGTGCAGCTGGCCAAGGCCTGGGGTGCCGGCCGGGTCGTCGCGACCGCGAGCAGCGACGAGAAGCGCGCCCTGGCCCTCGAGCTCGGCGCCGACGTCGCCGTGGACTCCCGCGCGGACGACATGACGGCGACCCTCATCGAGGCCAACGGGCGCCGCGTGGACATCGTGCTCGACATGGTCGGCGGGACCACCACCGACCAGAGCGTCGCGGCGCTCGCCCCCTTCGGCAGGCTGGTCTTCTACGGCATGGCGGGGCGCACGCCGCCGAAGCCCGTCGAGCTGCGCAACCTGCTCGGGCACAGCACCACCGTGGCAGGCATGTGGCTCCCCCACGTGTTCCGTCTGCCCGGCGACCTCTACGGCACCGCGCTGACCGAGCTGTTCGGCCTCGCACAGGCCGGCGGACTCCGCGCCGTGGCGGGCGGCGAGTACGCCCTGTCCGACGCCCGCGCGGCGCACGAGGCCCTGCGCTCGCGGGGCACCGTGGGCAAGCTGCTGCTCGACCCGTCCCGCTGAGCTTCGCCCGCCCTGCTCCGTGGGCCGGTCCGGCGGCCGGTCCACGGGACAGGTGCGGGGCGGGGCTCCGCCGGCGTGTCAGCGCCTGCGCCAGCCTCCGTCCTTCTGCTCGGCCAGGCCCATGAGCTCCAGCAGCCCGAGCGCCCCCGTCGTGTCGCCGAGCGCGAGGCCCGCCGCGCGGGCGATCGACCGCTCGTGCGCCGCCTTCCGCACGGGTAGCGCGTCCAGCACCGCCTTGCCCGCCGCGTCGAGGTCGTCGCCGAGCCGGGTCTCGCCCCGGCGTTCCGGCGCGCTCTCGCCCACGTCCCCGACGAGCTCGGCGGCCTCCGCCGCATCCGTGACGCAGATGGCGGCGCCTCGCCGCAGGAGCTCATGGCAGCCCGCCGACGCCATCGACGTGACCGGCCCGGGCACCGCCCCCAGCGGACGAAGGAGCCTCGCGGCATGGTTGGCGGTGGACAGCGCGCCGGACCGGACCGACGCCTCGACCACCACGGTGCCCGAGGTGAGCGACGCGATCAGGCGGTTGCGCTTGAGGAAGCGCTGCTTGCCCGGTACCGAACCCGGCGGCACCTCGCTCACCACCGCACCCTGCTCGATGGTCCGCCGGAGCAGGTCGGTGTTGCTCGCCGGGTAGAGCCTGTCGACACCACCCGCGAGAAACGCCACGGTCGGCGACCCGGATACCAGCGCGCCCCGGTGCGCCTCCGCGTCGATGCCGTTCGCGCCTCCCGAGACCACCGTGAACCCGCGGTCGGCCAGGCCGCACGCCAGGGTCCTCGTCACGCGGATGCCGTAGTCCGTGCAGGCCCGCGAACCGACCAGCGACACCGAACGTTCGGCAAGCCGAGCCAGGTCGGGGTCGCCCCGGACCCACAGCGCGAGCGGACCGCCCACGCCCAGGTCGGCGAACCCAGCCGGCCAGCGCGGGTCGTCCGGGGTCAGGAACGTACCGCCGTACCGGCCGAGCACCGTGAGCTCACCCTCGGGATCGAGCCGTTCGAGCCGGGGCGCCCAGCGCAGCACGGCGGCCACGACCAGGTCCGCCGCCCGCGCGCCGGAGGCAGCTCCGCCGAGCCCAAACCCTTCGGTGACGGGCCCTTCGGCAGCCGGCCCGGGCAGGCGCCCGGGTGCATCGGCTCCGCCGCCCGCGGCCGGGCCAGGACCGCGGCCGGGCACGGCGTCCAGCGCTCTGCCTCCGCCGATCCGCCGGAGGGTCGCGCCCGCCCGGTCCGGGGACCGGGCCGCGTCCACCAGCCAGTCGAGCGCGGCGACGGGACCGAGGTTGCCCACCAGCGCGCCGGCCACCGGATCCCCCGGCTCGGCGATCCGGCTCCACGCGGCCCGGGCCAGCACCGGATCGTCCGCGTCGAACCGGAGGCCTGTGCGGGGCAGGTCGAAGAGCGGCTCACCCATGGTCGCCCCCGGTACGCAGCAGCAGCGCGTTCCCGACGTCGGACACCGTGGGTGCGGCACGCCCTGCCAGGTCCGCGATGGTCCAGGCCATCCGCAGCACCCGGTCGACGCCGCGCAGGCTGAGCCGTCCGTCGGTCATCGCCCGCTCGATCGGGCCGAGCAGGCCCGGGTGCGGCCGCAGCAGGTCGCGCAGGAACGGCCCGGGCATCTCGGCATTGGTGGACCACGGCGTGTCGGCCAGCCGGACCCGTGCGGCCTGCCGCGCGGCGAGCACCCGGGCGGCCACCACCGACGTCGGCTCGGACGTTCCCTCCAGCCGCTCCACACGGTCGACCGGCTGCACCTCGACCTGCACGTCCACGCGGTCCAGCAGCGGGCCGGACAGTCGCGCGAAGTACCGCCGCCGCACCGTCGGCGAGCAGCTGCACTCGAGCCCCTTGCCGACCGCGAGCCCGCACGGACAGGGGTTCGCCGCCAGCACGAGCTGGAACCGGGCCGGGTAGCGCGCCGCGCCGCCCGACCGGTGGATCACCAGCTCGCCCTGCTCCAGCGGCTGGCGCAGCGTCTCCAGCACCTTGCTGCCGAACTCGGGCGCCTCGTCCAGGAAGAGCACACCGCGATGCGCCCGCGACACCGCACCGGGCCGCGGGATGCCCGACCCGCCGCCCACGACCGCCGCCTGCGTGGCCGTGTGGTGCGGGTCCTCGAACGGGGGCCGGCGGATCAGTCCTCCGCCAGGGTCGAACGTGCCCGCTACGGAGTGCACCGCCGTGACCTCGACCGCCTCCCGGTCGGTGAGATCGGGGAGGATCCCCGGCAGCCGAGAGGCCAGCATGGTCTTGCCTGCTCCCGGCGGCCCGACCAGCAGCATGTGATGGCCACCGGCGGCCGCCACCTCGAGGGCCGCACGCGGCCGCTCCTGTCCCAGGACGTCGGCCAGGTCGCCCGGCACGCGGGCGGCCAGCGCGGTGCGGGTCGGCCGCACGGTCACCACCTCGCGCACCAGCTCGGGCGGCCCGCCGTGCAGCGCCACCACCTCGGCCAGGCTCGCCGCACCCACCACGCGGGCGCCCGGCACCAGCCGCGCCTCGTCGAGGTCCCCGGCCGCCACCACGACGTCCGGATATCCAGCGCTCACCGCCGCCGCCACCGCCGGCAGCACCCCGCGCACGGGTTGGAGCCGCCCGTCGAGCCCCAGCTCGCCCAGGTGCACCACCCGGTCCAGGCCATCGCGCCGTAGACCCGCGGACGAGGGCCCCTCGGCCCCCGCCAGGATCGCCACGGCGATCGCCAGGTCGTATGCGCTGCCCTGCTTGCGCAGCGACGCGGGCGACAGGTTGACGGTGATCTTCTTGACGGGCCACTGCAGCCCCGTGCTGGTGACGGCTGCCCGGACCCGGTCGCGGGACTCGCTCAGCGCGGTGTCCGGCAGGCCGACCAGCGTGAACCCGGGGACGGACGCCGCGAGGTGCGCCTGTACCTCCACCACATGCCCCTGCATCCCGACGAGCGAGACCCCTCGCGTGGTCGCCGTCCCCATCAGGCCACCGACTCGAGGTGCTCGACGACGGCGGGCCCCTGCGGCTGCAGCGTCACCGCTACCACGTCGATCCGGATCGCCCCGAAGCGCGTGCGCACGTCGGGCAGCACCGGAACCGGGCTGCCCGGCAGCGCCTCCTCGGCCAGTCGCGCCGCGACGAGCCGCTCCCGGAACACCGTCAGCCACTGTCCGGTCAGCCGCTTGATGCGCGCCAGCTTCCGCGCCGTGACCGCCTCGGCCGGGTGCCCGAACCCGTGGCCCGACCGGGTCTTCACCTCGATCACCACGAGCACGTCGTCGTCGAGCGCGACGATGTCGAGCTCCCCGTCCGTGCCGCGCCAGTTGGTGTCGAGCACCTGCCAGCCGCGCGACACCACGTGCCGCAGCGCTACGCGCTCGCCGTACCGGCCTACGCCGTCCTTCTTCGCCATCGCGTCCACCTCCGTGACCAACCTTGGTCACGGCAGAGCCGCCGGGCGGGGCGCATCGGGCCACCTGTGCACGGATCGACGTTCCACAGGCCCGGCGTCGCGCTCGGAACGTTGCGGTCTCGTCAGGCAGGTCGGTACCTGCTCGGAGGACTTTCAGATCCGACGCCGGGCGCCCAGGGTCCGGTCACCCGGTCGGAACGGTGTCGACCCAGCCCACCGATCCGGCCCGGAACTGCTGGACCCGGGCAGTCACCTCGGCCGGTGGGACGACCTCGTCCTCGGTGAAGTAGACGTAGTCGACCTGCTCCAGATATTCGCGCGGCGTCCCGTCCGCGACCAGGCCACCGGCGATGAACCAGTGGTTGAAGCTGATCGACATCGACGTCTCCGGGTAGAACTCGTCGCCGTGGTCGGCCACCACCGTGCCGTCCAGGTAGTAGGTCACCCGGCCGCCGGCGACCTGGATCACGAGGTCGTGCCAACCGTCCAGGCTTGCCGAGACCGTGCCGTGGACGTTGTCCGCGAGCCACGGGTCTGGCTGGTAGGTCTCCCAGGTGGTCATGAACAGCGTCGGACCGGACTCACCCCAGCCCCCGTTCGGCAGGTACTCGAAGTCGAGCTCGCCATAGTCCGGGTCCATGGGCGCGTCCAGCGGCGTGATCGTGAAGAAGCTCTGGACGGTCTCGTCGCCGTCCGGGCCGCTGACCGGAGTGTCTGCGAAACGTACGCGGGCGGCATAGGTGCCCTCGGCGAACTTGCGCTGATGGGAGACCTCTGACTGCACGGTGGCGCCGGCGGGACCCTCGGTGGACGCCTTGAGCTCCAGCACCTGGCCGCCGTCGGCGGTCGGGAACGAGACGTGGTCCCGCGACCATGCCGCACCCGGCACACCCGGGCCGCCGCCGCCGGAACGGACGTACCAGCCGCGCTGGGCGAGAAGCGGGTCGCCCGGACCGCTGTAGCTGAAGTCGTCGAACAGCTCCGCCGTCGGTGCGGCGTCCTCCGGGATCGCTGTCCCGGCCACCAGCACGGCCGCCAGGGATGTCGTCGCAAGGATCGCCGGGATGCGCATCTCTACCTCCATTGGTAATCAAGATCTACCAATTGCGAGGCTGCCCGCTCCGGGAGCGCAGGGTCAAGGCATCAGCCGGACAGTGGGTGAATCCCTTACCCGGACCGGAACGGGTCGGTCGAGCCCGCGTCAGAGCGACAGCTCCGCCTTCGCCAGCTCCTCGACGTTCACGTCCTTGAACGTCACCACGCGCACCGACTTCACGAAGCGCGCGGAACGGTAGACGTCCCACACCCAGGCGTCGGCGAGCCGCAGCTCGAAATACACCTCGCCCGCCGCGGACCGCACCTGCAGGTCCACCTGGTTGGCGAGGTAGAACCGGCGTTCGGTCTCCACCACGTAGGAGAACAGGCCCACCACGTCCCGGTACTCCCGATAGAGCGCGAGCTCCATCTCCGTCTCGTAGTTCTCGAGGTCTTCGGCGCTCACGACGACATCATCCCACCGACGCCGCAGTTCCGGGCAGGTTCCAGGATCTGCGGTGCTGCGGTGTCGGCCCGTGCAGCCCCAGGGCGTCCATGTGGGCCTTGGCGCTGTACCCCTTGTTCTGGTCCCAGGCGTACTCCGGGTGCCGCTGGGCCAGCTCGACCAGGATCCCGTCCCGCTCCACCTTGGCCAGCACGCTGGCGGCAGCCACCGACGTGCAGGTCATGTCGGCCTTGATCAGCGTCCGCACGGCGGGGTCGCGCACCCCGTCGTCCGGGGCGTCCGCCGCCGCGAACAGGTCGAGCGACGGCGTGGAGAGCCAGTCGTGCTTTCCGTCCAGCACGACGACGTCGACGTCGCCGCACATCAGACGCACCTGGGCGAGCGCGCGCCGCCCGGCCAGCCTGAGGGCCGCGATGATCCCGACCTCGTCGATCTCCGCGGGACCCGCGTGGCCGACGCCCCAGGCCACCGCCCACCGCCGCACGGCCGGCGCGATCGCCTCGCGCGCGGCCGGCGTCAGGAGCTTGGAGTCGGCGACGCCCTTCGGCCCGGTGCGCGTGGCGGCGTCGACCACCACGACGCCCACGCTGACCGGGCCCGCGAGGGCGCCACGCCCCACCTCGTCCATGCCCGCGACGAGGCGGGCGCCGGAGGCGAGCAGCGCCCTCTCGTGTCGCAGCGTGGGGACCGCGCGGACCACCTACTTCTCCGCGGGAGGCGCGTCCGGAACACCGGCGAAGACGTCGCTGGGGTTGCTGTGCCAGTTCAGCCGGTCCAGCGGCCACACGGTGGCGAACGCCGTCCCGACCACGTTGTCGACGGGGACGAACCCGCCGCCGGGCTTGCCACGGTTCTTGCGGGAGTCCTGCGAGTTCTGCCGGTTGTCACCCATCACCCAGAGCATGTCCTCCGGCACGGTGACCTCGAACTGGTCCTCGCTCGGGATCGACCCCGGCTTGATGTACGTCTCGTCGATGGGCGTGCCGTTCACCGACACGCGTCCCTCGGCGTCGCAGCACACGACGGTGTCACCGGGCAGCCCGATCAGGCGCTTGATGAGATGGTCGCCGGTGTCCTGCGGCAGCAGACCCACGGTGGTCAGGAACGACACCATGCCGTCGCCGACCGGTCCACGCTCCGGCGGCACGTACGGCGGCAGCCAGTCCCCCGGGTCCACGAAGACGACGATGTCCCCGTGCTTCAGGTCGAACGGGCCGGGTGTCAGGCGCGATGCCATCACGCGGTCGCCCTGCGTCAGCGTGTCCTCCATGGACGCGCTGGGGATGTAGAACGGCTGCACCAGCAGCGTCTTGATGAGCCAGGACAGGATCAGCGCGCTGACGACGATGATCCCGATCTCCCGGAGCATCGCCACGAAGCCGGACTGCTGCTTTCTCGGTTCACGACCGTGCGCGGCTCCGCCCTGTCGATGCGCCCCGCTGCTCTCCCACGGTTCTGCTGCGCTCAAGGGCGTCCCATCAATAGGGGTGGGCGGCGCCACCCGGTCGAAACTCGTCACGGGGGTAACTCTGTCACCTCGGGGCGCCTGCGGCGAAATGGCTCGCGAGCGCACACGACCCCTGTCTGATATCAACACAGACGCAGGTCACGTACGACGACGGCCGCCGCCCTCGAAGCTGAGGACGGCGGCCGAAGCTATGACGCAGGCGCCAGTGTCGCTGTGACGCGCAGACGCGTCAGTTGTCGCGCTTCTCGCGGATCTTCGCCTTCTTGCCGCGCAGGTCGCGCAGGTAGTAGAGCTTCGCGCGACGGACGATGCCGCGGCTGACGACCTCGATGGACTCGATCGACGGCGCGTGGAGCGGGAACTTGCGCTCCACGCCGACACCGAAGCTGACCTTGCGGACAGCGAACGTCTCGCCGATCCCGCCGCCGTGGCGGGAGATGACGACGCCCTGGAAGGCCTGGACACGAGAGCGGTTGCCCTCGACGACCTTGACGTTCACCTTGACGGTGTCGCCGGCGCGGAACTCCGGGATGTCGGACCGCAGCGAGGCTGCGTCGATCATGTCGAGCTTCTGCATTGTTCTCTCCGGGCCTGCCACAGGTCAGGCACGAATATCGTGGGCCCCGCCTCGGCCTGCTGGCCGTCGGGTCCCGGAAGGTTGTGGATGCTGGTGCGGCTTTACCCGGTCAGGGGCGGTTGCCCGCCCCGGCCGTCCCCTGTGGCAGAGACCTGACCGGCGACGCACCGAGGGGTAATTCTGCCACACGCACGTGCGAACCGGCTCCCGGAGCAGGTGTGACGTCGGGCGCGGGCAGCCTCAGGCCCGGATCAGCCCGTCGGTGTCGTCCGGACCGGGCACCCAGCCGAGCTCCGCGAGCAGCGCCAGGTCGTGCTTGTCCAGGTTCGTCACGGAGAGCGCGGCGATCATGTCCGGCCGCAGCCGCGCCGTCCGCTCCAGCGCGCGGTCCCTGCGCCAGCGCTCGATCCTCGCGTGGTGCCCCGACACGAGCACCTCGGGGATCTCGAGGTCGGCCCACGACGGCGGCTTCGTGTACACCGGGTACTCCAGCAGCCCCGCGGCCCCGTGCGACTCCTCCACCAGGGAGTCGGGGTTGCCGACCATGCCGGGGATCAGCCGCGCCACTGCCTCGATCATGACCAGCGAGGCGACCTCGCCGCCGTTGAGCACGTAGTCGCCGATCGACAGCTCGTGGACGGCGATCCCGGCGTCCCGGTAGTGCTGGGCCACGCGCGCGTCGATGCCCTCGTACCGTCCGCACGCGAACACGAGCTGCTCCGCCGACGCCAGGCTCTCGGCGTGCCGCTGCGTGAACACCTCGCCCGACGGCGTGGGGACGATCAGGTGCGCGCCCGTCGCACCGGTGTCCAGCACCTCGTCGATCGCGAGGCCCCAGATGTCAGGGCGCATGACCATGCCGGCGCCCCCGCCGAACGGGGTGTCGTCGACCGTGCGGTGCCGGTCGGTCGTCCAGTCGCGCAGATCGTGCACCCGCAGGTCCAGCAGGCCGCGCTGCCGCGCCTTGCCCACGAGCGACAGGTCGAGCGCCGCCAGGTAGTCGGGAAAGATGGAGATGACGTCGACGCGCACGTCAGTCGTCTTCCCGGTCGACGATCGCGGCGTCGGCGTCGCGCGCCAGCAGCCCGGCGGGCGGGGTCACCACGACGCGACCACCCTCGACGTCGACCACGGGCACCATCGCCAGGACGAACGGGACGAGCGTGCGGACGGTCCCGCCGTCGGGCAGGGTCTCCTCGATCAGGAGCGACTCGTGCGCCGGCATGTACTCCAGGGAGATCACCGTGCCGACCACCGTGCCGTCCTCGAGCTCCACGCGCAGTCCCGCGAGCTCGTGCGGGTACCAGGCGTCCTCCTCGTCGGAGGCGTCCGCCTCGATGACGAGCTCCGTCCCGCGCAGGTTCTCGGCGGCGGTCCGGCCGCTGATCTCGGCGAACGTGACCAGCCACCGGCCCTGGTGCTCGCGCGCGTGCGTCACGGTCAGCGGCCCGACGTCGGCCGGGACCGTCTCGAGCCGCTCGCCGATCGCGAGCCGGGTCTCCGGGTCGTCCGTGCGCACGTCGAGGGCTACCTCGCCCTTGAGCCCGTGCGCCTTGCTGACGCGGGCGACGGTCAGCTGCATGTGTCTCCTCGAAGAGTGAAGGTTAGGGGTCTCGACAGGCTCGACCAGCGGTTCAGCGGGAACGAGCAAGGCCCGGTCCACGTTCGGACCGGGCCTCGTCGTCGTGCAGAGCAGCGATGCGCTCAGCGCCGGTCGACGTCCACGACGTCGACCCGCACCGGGCCCTCTGCGGCAAGCGCACCGATCACGGTGCGCAGCGCGCGAGCCGTGCGACCACCGCGGCCGATGACTCGGCCGAGGTCGTCGGGGTGCACGCGGACCTCGAGCAGGTCACCACGGCGCAGCGTCTTCGCGGAGACGCGAACGTCCTCCGGGTTGTCCACGATGCCGCGCACCAGGTGCTCGAGGGCCTCCGAGAGCATCAGGCCTCGTCGCCCTCGGCCGGCTCAGCCGGAGCCTCGGCCTTGGCGGCGGCGGCCTTCTCGGCGGCCTTGGCCTTGGCCTTCTCGGCATCGGCGTTGACGGCCTCGATGGCGGCGGTCGCGTCGACCTTCTCGCCCTTGACGCGCAGGGTGCCCTCGGCGCCCGGCAGGCCCTTGAACTTCTGCCAGTCACCGGTCACCTTGAGCAGTGCGGCGACCTGCTCGGTCGGCTGTGCGCCGACGCCGAGCCAGTACTGTGCGCGCTCCGACTTGATCTCGATGAGCGACGGCTCCTCGGTCGGGTGGTACTTGCCGATCTCCTCGATCACGCGACCGTCGCGCTTGGTGCGCGAGTCGGCGACGACGACACGGTAGTACGGGGCCCGGATCTTGCCGAGGCGCTTGAGACGAATCTTGACAGCCACGAAGTGGTATCTCCTGTTGAATGGGGTGGTCCGAGCACCGCGACGTGGGGTGAAGCGGTGGGTAGAACCGAGACACGGCCTGACCAGATGAGAGGGGTCCGGGCACACCGAGTACGTGCACATTGTGCCAGACGGCGAGACGGGTCACCAACCGCGTTCGCGTCACACCCGCGCGGGTCAGCGCGCCGTCGGGTGGACGGTGCCGCGCAGGACCACCGCGGTGGGGTGACGCAGCACCTCGATGTCCTCGCGCGGGTCCGCCGGGTACACCACGAGATCGGCGCTCGAGCCCTCGACGACGGCCCCGAAGCCCAGGTAGTCGCGGGCCCGCCAGGACGCCATCGCCACGACCTCCGCGGCCGGGATGCCAGCGGCCACCAGCTCGGCGCACTCGTCGGCGATCCGGCCGTGGGAGATGGTTCCGCCCGCGTCGGTGCCGACCAGGAGCCGCACGCCCGCCTCGTGCAGGTCGCGCACCTGCTGGTAGCGGTTCGCGTACATGGCGCGCATCCGCTCCGCGTATACCGGGTACTTGCCGTCGGCCTGCGCCGCGATGTTCTCGAACTGGCCGATCTGCAGCAGGGTCGGCGTCACGGCGATCCCGCGCTCGGCGGCCGCTGCCATGTGCTCGGCGGTCATGCCGGTCCCGTGCTCTATGCAGTCCACCCCGGCGGCCAGCAGCCCGTCGATGGTCTCGGTGGCGAAGGCGTGCACGGTGACCCGGGCCGCCTCGGCGTGCGCGACGGCGACCGCCTCCTTGAGCAGGTCCTCTGGCCACAGAGGGCGCAGGTCGCCGTCGGCCCCGAGGGACCGGTCGATCCAGTCGCCCACGAGCTTGACCCAGCCGTCGCCGCGACGGGCCTGGATACGCACCGCCTCGGGGAGCTGCTCCGGCGACTCGAGCTCGAGCCCGTAGTTGCGAAGGTACCGCTTGCGCAGCGCCAGGTGCATGCCCGAGCGCAGCAGGTGGGGCAGGTCGCTGCGGTCGTGCACCCACGCCGTGTCCAGCGGCGAGCCGGCATCGCGGATCAGCAGCACTCCGGCGTCGCGGTCGGCCGCCGCCTGCTTCTCGGCCTCCTCGACCGGGACGACGCCGTCGGCGGCCAGCCCGATGTGGCAGTGCACGTCCACCAGGCCGGGCACCACCCAGCCCTGAAGGACCTGCATGTTGGTGCCCTGCGCCGACGGGCGCGTCAGGCTGACGCGACCCCCGCGGACCCAGATCTCCTCGGCCTCGCGGTCGTCACCCAGCAGGATGCGTCCGCGGATCACCGCGGTCGGACCTTCCAGCGCAGACATGGCGCTCCCTCGTTCTCCCCGAACTCGTTCTCCCGATTCAGCCCGTGAGACCACAGGCCGCCGTCACCGGCCCAGGAACTTCTCCAGGCCGGGCGGGAGCTCGATGTTGCTGAGGTCGGGCGCCGCGTCCTTCTTGGGGGCGACGCCGAAGGCCGAGCCGGCCGGCGCCGACGGGGTGGTCGCGGGTCCGCCGCCGAGCGCGCGCTGCATCGCTTCCTGCTCCTGCTGGGCGCGCTTGGCCGGGTTCCCGGACTTGCCCTTCTTGCCCTTCTTCGGCGGGGCCGTCTTGCCACGCGACTTCTTGCCCATGCCCATGCCGGGGCCGCCGGGCATCGCGGGCATCCCGCCCGGGCCCATGCCGCCGCCCTTGGACATCTGGCGCATCATCTTCTGGGCGTTCTCGAACCGCTCCAGGAGCTGGTTGATGGCCGTCGTCGTGGTGCCGGAACCCTTGGCGATCCGCGCGCGGCGCGAGCCGTTGATGATCTTCGGGTTCTCGCGCTCGGCGGGCGTCATCGAGTGGATGATCGCCTCGATGCGGCCCACCTCACGCTCGTCGAACTGGTCGAGCTGGTCACGCATCTGGGCCATGCCCGGCAGCATGCCGAGCATCTTCTTCATCGAGCCCATGTTCTTCAGCTGCTGCATCTGCACCAGGAAGTCCGCGAGCGTGAAGTCCTGGCCGCTGGCGACCTTGGCCGCCATCTTCTCGGCCTCGCCGGCGTCGAACGCCTTCTCGGCCTGCTCGATCAGGGTGAGCACGTCACCCATGTCGAGGATGCGGCTCGCCATGCGGTCGGGGTGGAAGACCTCGAAGTCGGTCAGCTTCTCGCCCGTGGACGCGAACATGATGGGCCGGCCGGTCACCTTGGCGACCGAGAGGGCGGCACCACCGCGGGCGTCGCCGTCCAGCTTCGAGAGCACCACACCGGTGAAGTCGACGCCGTCGGCGAAGGCCTTGGCGGTGTTCACCGCGTCCTGGCCGATCATCGCGTCGATGACGAACAGGACCTCGTCCGGGTTCACCGCGGCGCGGATGTCCGAGGCCTGCTGCATCAGCACCTCGTCGATGCCGAGGCGGCCGGCGGTGTCCACGATCACGACGTCGTGCTGGCGCTCCCTGGCATAGGCGACGCCGTCCCGCGCTACCCCCACCGGGTCGCCGATCAGCGGCGCGTCGGCCGCTGGGTCGTCCGCCACCGAGGTGTTGCCCGGGTGCGGCGCGAACACCGGCACGCCGGCGCGCTCGGCGACCACGGACAGCTGGGTCACGGCGTTCGGGCGCTGCAGGTCGGCGGCGACCAGCACCGGCGTGTGGCCCTGCCCCTTCAGCGCGTGCGCGAGCTTTCCGGCCAGCGTCGTCTTACCGGCACCCTGCAGACCCGCGAGCATGATCACGGTCGGCGGCGTCTTGGCCAGCGTGAGCGGGCGCGTGGCCCCGCCGAGGATGTCGACGAGCTCCTCGTTGACGATCTTGACGACCTGCTGGGCCGGGTTCAGCGCACCGGAGACCTCGGACGAGAGCGCGCGCTCGCGCACCGCCGCGGTGAACTCGCGCACCACGGGCACCGCGACGTCGGCGTCGAGGAGGGCGCGGCGGATCTCCCGCACGGTCGCGTCGATGTCCGCCTCGGAGAGACGGCCCCGCGCGCGCAGGTTCTTGAACGTCGAGGTAAGCCGGTCGGACAGGGAATTGAACACGGGCACAGCCTAATCGACAGGGGTCACCGGTTGTTCATCCGGGCAGCAGCGCGCGGGCCCGCTCCGTGAGCCCGTCCACGAGGCTCGCCCGCCAGCCCGTCCAGTGCTTCGGCCCCAGCGACGTCGTGTCCGCCTCCGTCAGGGCGCGCAGCACGTCGAGCAGGTCGCGCCGGTGGTCCACCGCGTCCAGGAGGGCGGCCGGCGTTGCCGGGTCGTCGGGGTCGGCGGTGGTGGCCAGGTCCGCGAGCGTGAGGTGGTGCCGCACGAGCCGCGTGACGTCGTCGACCACCTGGGGCGCGAAGCCGGCGCGCGTCAGGATGCCTGGCACCAGCCGGGCCCCCTCCACCGAGTGGTCGGCCGCGCCGCGCACCTTGCCGATGTCGTGCAGCAGCGCGGACAGCAGCAGGAGGTCGCCGGCGGCCCCTCCGGCTTCGGGCAGCCGACGCCGCAGCCGGGCGGCGACCGCAGCCGTCTCGACGAGGTGCCTGTCCACGGTGTGCCGGTGGATCGCCGCGCGCTGCGGCCGGTTGCGCACGTCCGCCCACTCCGGGATCCAGGAGGTGACCACCCCGGCGAGGTCGAGCGCCTCCCATACCGGGACCTGCGCCTGCCCCGCTGCGAGCAGCGCGAGCAGGCTCTCGCGGGCGGCCGGCGGCCACGGTTCGGGCAGCGGCGGGCACTGCTCGAGGCTCCGGATGGTCACGGGCGACAGCACGAGCCCGGTCCTGGCAGCGGTCGCGGCGGCCCGCAGGGGCAGCAGCGGATCCTCGGCCGGGCGCGTCCCGACACCGAGCACGAGCTCGCCGTCGTGCTCGACCAGGCCGTCGCCGACGGAGCGGAGGCGCGGCGGCGTGCGCCGTCCGCGCACCCACAGGGGCTTGCCCACGCCCACCGGGCGCGACAGGGCCTGCCGCGCGCCGCGCACCGTCATGTCGAGCGCGTACGAGATGACCCGGCCCGCCTCGGCGAGGCTCGCCAGCAGCTCGTCGCCGTCGTCGTACCCGGTGAGCTCGGCGACCTCCTCGAGGTCGGCCAGCAGCAGGCGGCTGGTGCGGCGCCGCGTGACGACCTGCAGGGTGTCGCGCACGTCGAGCAGGTGCGTGTAGGACGCGTCCACCGCGCCGTGCGGCCGGTCGGTGAGCCAGGTCGCGGCGAGCGCGGACAGCAGGACGGCGTCCCGCATGCCGCCGCGCGCCTCCTTGAGGTCGGGCTCGATGAGGTACGCGAGCTCCCCCGCGCGCTGCGCGCGGTCCCGCGTGGACGAGATCAGCTCGGGCAGCCGCCGCCGCGCGGCGGCGCGCCAGTCGGTGAGCACGGCGGAGGCGGCACGGTGCACGACGACGGCGTCGCCGGCCACCGCACGGACGCTCAGCCAGCCGATCACCGCCGGGAGGTCGCTCGCCGCGACCTGCCGGGACTGGCTCAGGGAACGCACCGCGTGATCGATGTCCACGCCCGAGTCCCACAGCGGGTACCAGAGGCGTTCGGCCACCTGCTGCAGCTCTTTCGGACCGTGGGTCCGCCCGTCGTGCACGAGCACGAGGTCGAGGTCGCTCAGGGGCCCGAGCTCGCCCCGACCGAGGCTGCCGACCGCCGCCAGGGCGATGCCCGACGGATCCACGTCCCTGGTCGCCTCCGCGAACAAGGAACCGAGCCGGTCGGTGACCCGCTGCCCGACGGCGGACCGCCGGGCCAGGCCCGAACGGCCCGGACCGGTCAGGTCCGCGGCGATGGTGAGGAGCTCATCGCGGAGGCCCCGCACCCCAGCGGTGGGGTGCGGGGCCTCCGGCTGCTCCCTGGCGCCCTCGGGCGCCGGGTCACTGCTCATACGTTGACGAACGCTCCCGTCAGAGGGCGGAGTCGCCGTGCTCGCCGGTGCGCACGCGGGCGACGTCGTCGACCGTCACGACCCACACCTTGCCGTCACCGATCTTGCCGGTCTGGGCGGCGCCCACGATCGCGTCGGTCACCGCGGTGACGTCAGCGTCCGTGACCAGGACCTCGATGCGGACCTTCGGCACCAGGTCGACGGTGTACTCGGCACCGCGGTAGACCTCGGTGTGGCCCTTCTGCCGGCCGTAGCCGCTGGCCTCGCTCACGGTCATACCGCGAACCCCCGCACCCTCCAACGCCGTCTTCACGTCGTCGAGACGGTGGGGCTGGATGACACCCGTGACGAGCTTCATGCGCGTACCTCCTTCAGAGTCGGCTGCTGCACCGTGGTCACGGTCAGCGCACCTCGGTGATCGTAGAGCCGGAGTTCTCGTATGCGGTCTCACCGTGGACGGCGAGGTCGATACCGCTGACCTCCGCCTCCTCGGAGATGCGCCAGCCCAGGGTGAACTTGAGGGCGAAGGCGATGATCGCGGTGACGACGGCGCTGAAGATGACGGCGACGAGCGCGGCGACGATCTGGCTGATGAGCTGCGTGAAGCCGCCCCCGTAGAACAGGCCGTTCAGCGCGCCCTCCGGGTACCAGACCCCGTAGGCCGGGTTGTCCGTGGCGAAGAAGCCCAGGAGCACGGTGCCGACGAGGCCACCGACCAGGTGCACACCGACGACGTCGAGCGAGTCGTCGAAGCCGAACTTGAACTTCAGGCCGACGGCCAGGGCGCAGAGGATGCCGGCCACGACGCCGATGGCGATCGAGCCGAAGGTGTCGACAGCCGCGGCGGCCGGCGTGATCGCGACCAGACCGGCGACCACACCCGACGCGGCACCGAGGGTGGTCGGCGCGCCGTCACGAAGCTTCTCGGTGGCCATCCAGGCCAGCATCGCGACACCGGTCGCGACGAGGGTGTTCAGCCAGGCGCGGCCGGCGGTGCCGTCGGCGGCGAACTCCGAGCCTGCGTTGAAGCCGAACCAGCCGAACCAGAGGAGAGCGGCGCCGAGCATGACGAACGGGAGGTTGTGCGGGCGCATGGCCTCGGTGCCGAAGCCCTTGCGCTTGCCGATGACCAGCGCGAGCACGAGACCGGCCACACCGGCGTTGATGTGCACCACGGTGCCGCCGGCGAAGTCGATGGGCGCGGAGAGGGCCGTCGCGATCGGGCCGTCGATGCCCAGCAGGCCGCCGCCCCACACCATGTGCGCGACGGGGCTGTAGACCAGCGTCACCCAGAGGGCGGCGAAGACGAGCCAGGTGCCGAACCTGACGCGGTCGGCGATCGCGCCGGAGATGAGGGCGACCGTGATGATCGCGAAGGTCGCCTGGAAGGCGGCGGCGACGGTTGCCGGGACCCCGACGGCGGCCATCAGCGACTCGTCATCGGTCATCGCGAGGCCGAAGAAGTCGGCGGGGTTGCCGATGATGCCGCCGATGTCGGAACCGAACGTCAGCGAATATCCGTACAGCACCCAGATCAGACCGGCCACACCGATCGAGCTGAAGCTCATCATCATCATGTTGAGGACGCTCTTCCCGCGCACCATGCCGCCGTAGAAGAACGCCAGGCCCGGCGTCATCAGCAGCACGAGCGAGGAGGCGGTGATCATCCAGGCAGTGTTTCCACTGTCCAGTTCGAATTCCATCAGGTGCCTCTCTCCCCGGACCGGTCCTGGTGACTCGGCCCACCGCGACTACCGTCGCGGGAAGCGGTTACGCGCGACCTGCATCGAGGTTACGAATGCGTGACGCAGACGGGGGGCATGTAAACGTCTGATTTCGCGTCCGGGTCGGGCGAATTTTTGGACCGAACCGTGATCCGCTCGACATTTCATGGCTATGCGTTTGTAACGTGCCGCTCACATGGCATTCTCACGTATTGGACAGTCGTCCAAACCGGAGGGCATCATCGCGCAATTACTGATGAGGAATCAGCCCAGAATGCCGTCGACGAACTCCTCCACGTCGAACGGCGCCAGGTCGTCCGGGCCCTCGCCGAGGCCGATGAGCTTGACCGGGACGCCGAGCTCCCGCTGCACCTGGACGACTATGCCGCCCTTCGCGGTGCCGTCGAGCTTGGTCAGCACGATGCCCGTGACGCCGGCGACCTCCGCGAAGACGCGCGCCTGGGAGAGGCCGTTCTGGCCCGTGGTCGCGTCCAGCACCAGCAGCACCTCGCTCGGCGCCGCGACCTTGCTCGAGACCCGCACGATCTTGCCGAGCTCGTCCATGAGGCCCGCCTTGTTCTGCAGGCGCCCGGCGGTGTCCACCAGCACGACGTCGATCTTCTCGTCGCGTCCGCGCGCGACCGCCTCGAACGCCACCGACGCCGGGTCGGCGCCCTCGCGGTCGGAGCGCACGGTGGGCACGCCCACCCGGTCGCCCCAGGTGGTGAGCTGGTCCGCAGCCGCCGCCCGGAAGGTGTCGGCGGCGCCGAGCACGACGCTCCGGCCGTCGGCCACCAGCACCCGGGCGAGCTTGCCGACCGTCGTCGTCTTGCCCGTGCCGTTCACGCCCACCACGAGGGTCACGGCGGGCAGGTGCGTGCCGTCGGCGGCGGTGGTCGGCTCGGTCCGCAGCGTGCGGTCGAGAGCCGGCTCCAGGAGCGCCACGAGCTCGGAGCGGAGCAGGTCGCGCACCGCGGCGGGCTCCCGCACACCCAGCACCCGGACCTTGGTACGCAGCGCCTCCAGCAGCTCGGTGGTGGGACCGGCGCCGACATCCGCGAGAAGCAGCTCCTCCTCGATCTCGTCCCAGTCGTCCTCGGTGAGCGAGTCCCGGGACAGCACGGACAGCAGCCGGGCACCCAGGGGCGAGCCGGAGCGCGCGAGGCGGTCGCGAAGCCGCACCAGGCGGCCGGCGGTGGGTGCAGGCGTCTCGACCGGCGCTTCACGGGTCGGGCTCGTCGAGACCTCGGGCTCGACCACCGTGCCCGGCTCGACCGCGACCTCCGGCTCGCGTTCGACCGTCGCCTGGCCTCCACCGTGGTCCTGGGTGCGCCTCCGACGTCGGGCCACGAGGAGGCCGGCGATACCGCCGCCACCCGCGAGGACGACGACGGCGGAGATGATCTCGATCCAGGGAAGCTCGTTCACGCCCCAGATTCTTCCATCCCGTGGACGGCGGCGCGGCAGCCGCCGCCCAGCCCTCGATCGGTGCCTTCGGCAACCAGACGTTCTTAGGCTTGCCTAATCACGAGTGTAGGGTGACGTGGCCGTGCCACTTTCGTCCAGGACACAGAGGAACACCACCATGCCCCGCGCGCTCTCAGCGACCGTCGCCACCCTTGCCCTCGGCGCCGTCCTCCTCACCGGCTGCGGCGCGGCCGACGAGGGCGGCGACGGCGACAACAAGTCCAACGTCGCCACCGGCCAGGAGGGGTTCGCCGACGTCCGGAAGCTCGCGGCGCAGCTCGGCACCGACGCCGCACCCGGTGAGTTCCCCCGCACGGTACGCAACCTCGTGGCCAACGAGGAGGTCGGCGAGACCGTCATCCCCGCCAAGCCGGAGCGCGTCGTCGTGCTCGACACGGGCGAGCTCGACAACATGGCCTCCCTCGGGATCGAGCCCGTCGGCATCGCCCACCCCGCCGACGTCGGGATGGCTCCCGACTACCTCTCCGTCGGCGACGCGGTGGACCTGGGCCCGTACGACGCCCTGGACCTCGAGCAGATCAAGAACCTCGAGCCGGACCTGATCCTCGGCACGTCCCTCCGGATCGACGACGACAACCTCAAGCGTCAGCTGCAGGACATCGCGCCGACCGTCCTCTCGCCTCGCCCCGGCGTGCTCTGGAAGGAGAACTTCCTGCTCAACGCCGCCGCCGTCGGCGAGGAGGAGAAGGCGCAGGAGCTGCTGACCGCCTACGAGACGCGTGCCGCGGAGGTCGGGGCCGAGGTGACCGACGCGAACGGTGGCACGGCGCCGACCATCTCGATGCTGCGCTTCATGGCGGGCCAGATCCGGCTGTACGCCAACGACTCGTTCATCGGCACCATCCTCGCCGACGCCGGCCTGCCCCGGCCCGAGACCGAGGACATCGCGGACCTCGCCGTGGAGATCTCCGCCGAGGAGATCACGCTCGCCGAGGGCGACTGGCTCCTGTGGGGCACCTACGGCCAGCCCGACGCCACCGAGCAGGCGGCAGTGGTCGACGGCCCCCTCTGGGACCAGGTCCCCGCGGTGGCGAACGGCGGCGTCGTGCGCGAGGTGGCGGACGACACCTGGTATCTGGGTCTGGGTGTGACGGGGGCCGACCTGGTCCTCGACGACCTGGAAGCCATCGCCGCCGACCAGCGGTGAGCGCACCCCGGACCGTCGCGGCGAGCAGGACGGCGCTCACCGCCGTCCTGCTGGTCACGCTCGTCCTGCTGATCGCCGCCGCGCTGGCCGGGGTCACGGTGGGCACGCGGGTCCTGTCTCCCGCCGAGACCTTCGCCGGGCTGCTGGGGCACGACGGCATCGCCGCGACAGTGATCTGGGAGCTTCGGCTACCCCGTACCCTGCTCGGCCTGCTCGTCGGCGCGGCGCTGGGCGTCGCAGGGGTGCTCGCGCAGGCGGTCACCCGCAACCCGCTCGCCGACCCCGGTCTGCTCGGCATCTCCGCGGGCGGCGCCGTCGCCGTCGTGGCGGGCAGCGCGTTCCTCGGCCTCGGGGCGGGGACGCCCCGCGTGCTGCTGGCGCTGGTCGGCGCGGCCCTGGCGACCGCCGCGGTCTACCTGTTCGCGAGCCGGTCGCCGGAAGGGCTGACGCCGGTGAACATGACGCTCGCCGGGATGGCCATGACGGCGTTCCTCGGCGCCGCCGTCTCGGCGACGGTCCTGCTCAACGCCTCCACGATGGACCAGTACCGCTTCTGGGTGGTGGGCGCGCTGAGCCTGCCCGATCCCGCGGTGCTGCTCCCGGCGATCCCGCCGGCGGTCGCGGGCGGGATCCTGGCCGTGGTCGTCTCCGGCTCGCTCAACGCCCTGGCCCTCGGGGACGACACGGCGGCCGCCCTCGGCGTCGCGGTCGTGCGGACCCGGCTGCTCGCCGGGGCGGCGGTCGTGCTCCTCTCGGGCACCGCCGTGGCGCTGGCCGGCCCGATCGCCTTCGTGGGCCTGGCCATCCCGCACGTCGCCCGGACCCTGGTCGGGACCGACGTGCGGCGGGTGCTCGCGCTCTCGGCCCTGCTCGGACCCCTGCTCCTGGTGACAGCCGACGTCGTCGGCCGGCTGGTCGCACGCCCTGCCGAGGTACAGGTCGGCGTCGTCACGGCGCTGCTCGGCACGCCCTTCTTCATCTGGCTGACCCGGCGCGCGAAGGAGCGGTCCCGGTGATCGCCGCCCCGCCCCGCCGGCCCGTCCGGACGGCGCGCTCCCTGTTGCCCCGACCCCGGCCGCGCCGACGGGTGGTCATCGCCGTGCTCGGGACGCTGCTGTTCCTCGCGCTCGTGGCCGCGACCGCCCTGAGCCTGGGCGACGAACCGACGACGCCCGCCGCCCTGTGGGCGGCGCTCCAGGGAAACGGGTCCGAGAACACCGTCTACGCGGTGCTCGAGGTCAGGCTCCCCCGGGTCGTGCTGGCCGTCGTCGTCGGTGCGGCGTTCGGGGCCTCCGGCGGGCTGAGCCAGAGTGTGCTGCGCAACCCGCTGGCCAGCCCCGACGTGCTCGGCATCAGCGCGGGAGCCTCAGTGGCCGTTGTGGCCGTCATCGCGGTCGGTTCCCTGGGCGGTCCGGTCGGCGTCGTCCCCGTCCCGGTCGCGGCCCTGACGGGCGGCCTCGCCGCCGCCGGGCTGATCGCGCTGCTCGCCCGGGACGGTGCCCTGCGCGGCAGGCGCATCCTCCTGGTCGGCATCGCGCTGTCCGCGGCGCTCACGGCGCTGACCCAGTTCCTGCTGACCCGGATCGACGTCTACGACGCGCAGCGCTCGGCGGCCTGGCTCACCGGCAGCCTGAACGCGCGCGGCTGGGGTGAGGCCGTGCCCGTCGTCGTCGGCGTGGCGCTGCTGCTGCCCGCCGCCCTGGTCCTCGCGCACACGAACCGCGCGCTCCTGTTCGAGGACGACGTCGTAGCCGGGTGGGGCGTCCGGCCGGGCGCCGCCCGGGCGGCCCTGCTGGTGATCGCGGTGCTCCTCGCCGCCCTGGCGACGTCGGCCGCCGGGCCGGTCGCGTTCGTCGCGCTGGTCTCCGGGCAGGTGGCCCGCCGGCTGGCCGCCGTCCCCGATATCCCGCCGGTCCTGGCGGGCGCCGCCGGTGCCTCGCTCGTGCTGGTGGCGGACACCGTCGCACGCACGGCGCTGCCGTTCCAGCTCCCCGTCGGTGTGCTGACCGCCCTGGTGGGCGCGCCCTACCTGCTGTACCTGCTGCAGCGTCGCCGCTCGACGAGAGGTACTCCCTGATGAACACGGCCATCGCGTCCGACGCCCGCCTGCGGGCGGACAGCGTCACCCTCGGCTACGGCGACCGGACCGTCGTGCGCGCGCTGTCGCTCGACGTGCCCGACCAGCAGGTGACGGTCGTCGTCGGGCCGAACGCCTGCGGCAAGTCCACGCTGCTGCGCGGGCTGGCCCGGCTCATGCCGCCGACGAGCGGCACCGTGCTCCTGGACGGTAAGGCCATCGCCGACCGGCCCACCCGGGAGGTGGCCCGCGTCATGGGCATGCTGCCCCAGTCGCCGGTCTCGCCCGAGGGCATCACCGTGCGGGACCTCGTCTCGCGGGGGCGCCACCCGCACCAGAGCTGGTGGCACCAGTGGGGCGAGGCGGACACGGAGGCCGTGACGGACGCGCTGCGCGCCACGGGTACCGAGGACCTCGCCGCGCGGGACGTGGACGAGCTGTCCGGCGGGCAGCGTCAGCGGGCCTGGATCGCCATGGCGGTGGCCCAGCAGACGGACCTGCTGCTCCTGGACGAGCCGACCACCTACCTGGACATGGCCCATCAGCTCGACGTGCTCGAGCTGGTCGCCACCCTCAACCGGGACCGGGCGCGGACGGTCGTCATGGTGCTGCACGACCTCAACCTCGCCTGCCGGTACGCGCACCACATCGTCGCCATGCGCGACGGCGAGATCGTCGCGGAGGGCGCTCCCGCCGAGGTGGTCACCGCCGACCTGCTGCGCGAGGTGTTCTCCGTAGAGGCGTCGATCCTCACCGACCCGCTGAACGGCACGCCCGTGATCGTCCCGCACCGGACGGTGCAGTCCTGACGGATGGTGCCTAGCTCGCGGCTGCGTAGCTCGCGGCTGCCTAGCTCGCGGCCTGGGCCGGACCCTGCTCCGCGGGCGACTCCTGCGTGACGGGCCGGACGGGACGAACCGTCCGCACCGGCCGAACTGCCCGCAGCTGGCCGGGGACCAGGTTGGCGGGCTTGAGCGGCACCGGACCGAGCGGTACGTGCAGGGTCTTCTGGGCCTGGTCGCGTGCCCGGTTGAGCACGTCCGTCAGCTCCTCGGCGTCGACGTAGCCGGGCTTGGACTCGATGGTCGCGGCGAAGAACTCGGACATCCCCATGTCCACCGGCTTGGTGTCCGGCCTGACCACAGGGGGCTTGCCCACCCACACGGAGGGCGCGCCCACCGCGTGCGTCGCTACGGCGGAGGCCCCGAGGCGGCGGCCGTCCTTGCGCCGCTTGGCGTCACCACGGATATGTGCGATGCCGGACCGGAACCACTGGAGGAACGAGAACTCCTCACTCCTGTTCGAGGGCGCATCCATCTGGCTGGCGACGACGAAGACGCCCACCGCCAGGACCAGGCACACCACGAGCAGAATGACCGACCACCACATGGGCCCATTGTGGCGTGTCTTGTCCTGTCCTGCCGCACAGAGCGGCGCGACACGCCGTGCGACACGCGCAATTTCAGCAGGAGAAATCCCTCACACCTGGCGTTTCGCTGCCGAGGGGTGTCGAATTTCACCCCCTCGGAGTGGCTCGGGCTCTGGTTCAGGCGGTAACGGTCTCGCGATCGCCCATGCGTTGACTGATCAGAGTCGTGACGCCGTCGCCCCGCATGGTCACGCCGTAGAGGGCGTCCGCGACCTCCATAGTGCGCTTCTGGTGCGTGATCACGATGAGCTGGCTGTCCTTCTGCAGCTCCTTGAAGATCTCGATGAGGCGGCCGAGGTTCACGTCGTCGAGCGCGGCCTCGACCTCGTCCATGATGTAGAACGGGCTGGGCCGCGCCTTGAAGATAGACACGAGGAACGCCACCGCCGCCAGCGAACGCTCGCCACCCGACAGCAGCGAGAGCCGCTTGACCTTCTTGCCGGCCGGGCGTGCCTCGACCTCGATGCCGGTCGTGAGCAGGTTGTCGGGCTCGGTGAGCGTCAGCCTGCCCTCACCACCGGGGAACAGCCGCGGGAAGATCTCGAGGAACTTGGCCGCCGTGTCCTGGAACGCCTCGGCGAACACCTGCTGCACCCGCTCGTCGATGTCGTCGACGATCTGGAGCAGGTCCTCGCGCGACTTCTTCAGGTCGGCGAGCTGGTCCACCAGGAACTGGTGCCGCTCCTCCAGGGCCGCGAACTCCTCCAGCGCGAGCGGGTTCACCGCGCCGATCCGGGACAGCGCCTTCTCGGCCTTCGCCAGCCGGGCCTCCTGCTCCTCGCGGACGTAGGGGACCATCCGGTCGGGCTTCGGCTCCGTGGACTCGGGCTCCTCACCGGCGGCGGCCTCGCCCTCGGCCGGAGCCTCCTGCGGCTCGGCCCCGGCGGCCGCGACGATCACGGCGGTCGCCGCAGGGTCGTCGGGCCGAAGACCCGCCTCGTGCAGCGCACGCGTCCGCGCGATGAGCGCGTCCTCGCGCGCTGCCGCGCCGCGCGGCAGCGTGGGGTCCCCCTCGTAGCGGATGGGGTTGCCCTCGTCGTCGCGCTCGACGACGGCGCGCCGCCTGCGCCCGCGGACGGCGACGTCGCCCTCGTACACCGGGACCGGCTGGTGCGGGCCGAACTCCTCCATGAGCACGTCGGGATCCATGCCCAGCTCGTCCGAGGCGCGCGACTGGAGCTGCTCCAGGCGCAGCACCTGCTGCGCGCGGGCGACCTCGTCCCGGTGCGCGACGTCGGTGAGCTCGCGCAGCTGGCCGGTCAGCGACTCGACGGTCCCCCGCACCGCGAGCAGCTGCTCCGAGCCGGCGGCCCGGGCCTCCTCCGCAGCGGCCTTCTCGGCCACCGCCCGGTCCAGCGAGCGCGCTATCGCCTCGAGCGCCACGGCCACCGCCTGCTGCACCAGCGTGGCGCGCTCGGCGTCCCGACGCCGGAGCTCCTCACGTTCCGCGGCCAGCGCACGAGCCTCGCGCTCCTGCTCGGCGGCCGCAGTCAGCGCCTGCGCGCGACCCGACACGGCACGCGCCCGTTCCTCGGCGGTCCGCAGGGCCAGCCGGGCCTCGGTCTCGCGCGCCCGGGCCGCGGTGGCGGCTGCCGCGGCCTCGTCCCGCTGGGCCTGCAGGTCGTCGATCGACCCCTCGCCGTCGGCGGGCTCCTCCTCGGCGATCGTCATGCGCTCGACGAGCGCCTCGAGCTCGATCTCGTCCTCCGCGCGGCGGGACTGGGCCTGCTCCAGCGCCGCGCGGTGGCGGTCCGCCTCCGCCTGGGCGGCGCGGGCGGCCGCGCCCAGCGACCCGAGCTGCTCTGCGGCGGCGGCGCGGGCGGCGTCCGCCTCCCCGAGCCTGGCGAGCGTCTCGTCGTACCGTTCCTGCGCCGCCGTCCGCTCGGTCCGGGCTCGCTCGAGGTGCGCGGTCCCGTCGGCTTCCCGGGCCGCTGCCTCGTCGCGGGCGGCCTTCGCCTCGTCCAGTGCCGACTGCAGGTGCAGCACGCTCGGCGCGGCCGCCGACCCGCCCCAGGCGCGCGTGGCACCCAGCAGGTCACCTGCTCGGGTCACGGCGACCACGGGCTGGTCCCGCACCAGGGCGCGGGCCCGGGCGAGGTCGTCCACGACCACCACGTCCCGCAGGATCGTCAGCAGCGCCGCCGACGCCGGGCCCGCGACCTGCACCACGTCCGTCGCCCACCGGGCCCCGGCAGGGAGGTCGACCGCCGGGCGGTCGGCGCCGAGGGCGGCCGGGCGGTCCGAGCCGACGACCAGGCTGGCGCGGCCGGCGTCCTGGTCGCGGAGGAGCCGCAGCGCGTCCACCGCCTCGTCGACGCCGGCGACCGCGACGGCGTCCGCCACCGGGCCGAGCGCGGCGGCCACCGCGTCCTCGAAACCTGCCTCGATACCCAGCAGCGCTGCCACCGAGCCCAGGACTCCCGCCTGGTCGGCGGCCAGCAGCGTGCCGGCGCCGTCCTTGCGGTCCAGGCTCAGCTCCAGCGCCTCGACCTTCGCGGCCGCCGAGCTGCGGTCGCGCTGAGCGGTGGTCACCTGCTCCTGGAGGTGCCGCACCTCGGCCTTGGCCAGCTCGAGCACCCCCGACGCCGCCTCGTGCGCGACGTCGAGCCCTTCCGCGCCGTCCTCGCCGCCCACGCCGACCTCGGTCTCGAGCGCCCCGAGCTCGCGCGACGTGCTCTCGGCCCGCTGCTCCGCCTCGAGCAGGGCCTCGCGCAGCCGGTCCAGCTCGGACTGCGCGGCCTCGACCCGGCTGCGCCGCGCGGCGACCTGGCCGGCCAGGCGGGCAAGCCCTTCGCGGCGGTCCGCGGCGGCGCGCAGCAGCGCGGCGTGCGAACGTTCGGCGGCCTGCGCCGCCGCCTCGGCCTCTGCCCGCGCGTCGACGGCGGTCTCGACGACCTCGTGGGCCATCTCGACCTCGGTGACCAGCTCCTCCTCGCTCGCGCGGGCTCGTGCCGCCTGCGCCTCGAGGTCGTCGGGGTCCTGGCCCTGGCGGATCGGCTCCGCGGTACCCAGGAGGCGGGCACGCTCGCCGGCCAGGGACTGCAGGCTGCGCAGGCGCTCCCGCGTCTGGGACAGCGCGAAGACCGTGTCGCCGGCCTGGTTGACCTGCTGCGACTCCGCGGACATCGCCGCTTCCAGGCGGGCCAGCGTGCCACGTGCCTCGGTGAGCGCCGCCTCGGTCTCGGCCTGGCGCTCCTTGAGCGACCGTTCGTCCGCGCGCTCCTGCTCGAGCTGGGCGGTGAGCTGCGCGAGGTCGTCGGCGAGCAGGCGGGACTTCGCGTCGCGCAGCTCGCGCTGCACGGTCTGCGCCTTGCGCGCCGCCTCCGCCTGCCTGCCCAGCGGCCCCAGCTGACGGCGCAGCTCCGCGGTCAGGTCGCCCAGGCGCGCGAGGTTGCCCTGCATCGCGTCGAGCTTGCGGAGCGCCTTCTCCTTGCGCTTGCGGTGCTTGAGGACGCCCGCGGCCTCCTCGATGAAGCCGCGCCGCTCCTCCGGCGTCGCGCGCAGGACGGCGTCGAGCTGGCCCTGCCCCACCACGACGTGCATCTCGCGTCCGATGCCGGAGTCGCTCAGGAGCTCCTGGATGTCCAGCAGGCGGCAGCTGTTGCCGTTGATCGCGTACTCGGAACCGCCGCTGCGGAACAGCGTGCGGGAGATCGTGACCTCGGTGTAGTCGATCGGCAGCGCGCCGTCGGTGTTGTCGATCGTCAGGGCCACCTCGGCGCGGCCCAGCGGCGCGCGGCCGGTCGTGCCGGCGAAGATGACGTCGTCCATCTTGCCGCCGCGCAGCGACTTGGCACCCTGCTCGCCCATGACCCAGGAGAGCGCGTCGACCACGTTGGACTTGCCGGAGCCGTTGGGGCCCACCACGCAGGTGATGCCCGGCTCCAGCTCGAGGGTGGTCGCCGACGCGAAGGACTTGAATCCCCGGAGCGTGAGCGTCTTGAGGTGCACGCGGTGAGCCTAACTGTGAACGTGGCCTGAACGTCGGACGTAACCCCGGGTACGCCGAAGTAGAGCGTGCGGCGTGGACTCGTCGTTGCTCGACGAGTGGGAGCGCTTGGCGAACCCCGTGGACGACGATGCCGATCTCGTGACGAAC
>NZ_JBFAKY010000002.1:0-316176 GCF_040656015.1 Promicromonospora sp. NPDC050249
CCCCGGGTGGTCGGGGGCGCGCGTGCGCTCCGGGCACCCCCGCGGGCCGCCCCTGCCGAGCCGGCCCCCGGTCTCGACAGGCTCGACCAGCGAACGCCGTCAGACCGGCAGCTGCGGCCGCTCCACCGGCTTGGTGCCGGTGATGCGGTGCACGTCGAACACGCCCTCGACCTTCCGGACCGCCGCGAGCACCGTAGCGAGGTGCGCGGGCTCCGCCATCTCGAAGATGAACCGGGAGACCGCGAGCCGGTCGTCCGACGTCGAGACGAACGCCGACAGGATGTTCACGTGGTTCTCGGACAGCACGCGGGTCACGTCCGACAGGAGCCGCGACCGGTCGAGCGCCTCGACCTGGATCTGGACCAGGAACATCGTGTTGGCGCCCTGCGTCCACTCGACCTCGACGAGACGTTCCGGCTGCTTGCGCAGGCCGTCGAGGTTCACGCAGTCCGAACGGTGCACGCTCACGCCCTGGCCGCGGGTGACGAAGCCGACGATGTCGTCGCCCGGCACCGGCGTGCAGCACTTGGCGAGCTTGACCCACACGTCGGCGGAGTCGGAGCCCTTGAGCATGACGCCCGGGTCGCCGGAGCGGACCCGCCGTGCGGTCAGCCCACCGGGCCGGGCCGCCTCGGCCATGTCCTCCTCGGCACCGTCCGCGCCACCGAGCGCCTTGACGAGCTTGTCCACCACGTTGTTCGCGGAGATCAGCCCCTCGCCGACAGCCGCGTACAGACCGGTGACGTCCTGGTAGTTCATCTCGTCCGCGACCCCGAGCAGGGTCTCGTGCGACATGAGGCGCTGGATCGGCAGGCCCTGCTTGCGCATCGCCTTCGCTATCGAGTCCTTGCCGGTCTCGACGGCCTCCTCGCGGCGCTCCTTGGTGAACCACTGGCGGATCTTGTTCCGCGCCCGCGGCGACTTCACGAACCCGAGCCAGTCCCGGCTCGGTCCCGCCGTCTCCGACTTCGAGGTGAGGACGTCGACGACGTCGCCGTTCTCCAGCGGTGAGTCGAGCGGCACCAGGCGCCCGTTCACGCGGGCGCCCATGGTGCGGTGGCCGACCTCGGTGTGCACGGCGTACGCGAAGTCGACGGGCGTGGCGCCGCCCGGCAGCGCCATCGCCATGCCCTTGGGCGTGAAGACGTAGACCTCGTCGCCGCCGATCTCGAACCGCAGCGAGTCGAGGAACTCCGCCGGGTCGGCGGTCTCGCGCTGCCAGTCCACGAGCTGGCGCAGCCAGGCCATGTCCTGGTTCTTCGGGTCGCCGTTCGCCACGCCGGCCGGCGTCTTCTCCTTGTACTTCCAGTGCGCCGCGACGCCGTACTCGGCGCGCCGGTGCATGTCGTGCGTGCGGATCTGGATCTCGACGGGCTTGCCGCCCGGCCCGATCACCGTCGTGTGCAGCGACTGGTACATGTTGAACTTCGGCATCGCAATGTAGTCCTTGAACCGGCCGGGGACCGGGTTCCACCGCGCGTGCATGGCGCCGAGCGCCGCATAACAGTCGCGCACGGTGTCCACGAGGACGCGGGTGCCGACGAGGTCGTAGATCTCCGCGAAGTCGTGACCGCGCACGATCATCTTCTGGTAGATCGAGTAGTAGTGCTTCGGCCGGCCCGTCACGGTCGCCTTGATCTTGGCGCTGCGCAGGTCCGACTCGATCTGGCCGCGCACCACGCCGAGGTACTCCTCGCGCGCGGGGGCCCGTTCGGCGACGAGGTGGACGATCTCGTCGTACACCTTGGGGTACAGGGCCTGGAAGGACAGGTCCTCCAGCTCCCACTTGATCGTGTTCATGCCCAGCCGGTGGGCGAGGGGCGCGTAGATCTCGACGGTCTCGCGCGCCTTGCGCTCCGCCGACTTCGACGGCACGTACTTCCAGGTGCGGGCGTTGTGCAGGCGGTCGGCCAGCTTGATGACCAGCACGCGGATGTCCTTGGCCATCGCCACGACCATCTTGCGCACGGTCTCGGCCTGCGCCGCGTCGCCGTACTTCACCTTGTCCAGCTTGGTGACGCCGTCCACCAGCAGCGCGACGTCGTCCCCGAAGTCGCTGCGCAACGAGTCCAGCGAGTAGTCGGTGTCCTCCACCGTGTCGTGCAGCAGCGCGGCGGCGATCGTCGTGCCCTCGAAACCGAGCTCCGCGAGGATCGTGGAGACGGCGACGGGGTGCGTGATGTACGGGTCGCCGCTCTTGCGCATCTGGCCGCGGTGCGCCTTCTCGGCGACCACGTACGCGCGCTCGATCAGCGCGACGTCGGCCCTGGGATGATTGCTGCGGATGGCCTGCAGCAGCGGCTCGATCGCCGCGGGTGAACCACCACCGCCCACGCTGCGCACACCGAGACGCACCAGCCGGTTCCGCATCCGGTTGCCACCGGGCGGCGTCGGCGGATTCTTCTCGGGCACGGGAGCGCGTGACACCGTGTTCTCAGCCATGTACGCGCCTCCTTCCCCGGGTAGAACCCGGAGTCGCCAGTCTAGCCCTGGACCTCTATTCCCCGTCCGTACGGCTCAGTCACCGAAACGTCGTGCCTACCCGCAGGAGAGTATCGACGTTATGGCCCTGAAGCCTGTCCCGGCCGTGGAGTGCTTCCAGCTCGAGCAGGAACGCCAGTCCTGCCACCACTCCCCCGCACTGCTCCACCAGCTGTGCGGCCGCCGCCGCGGTACCACCGGTGGCGAGGACGTCGTCGATGATGAGAACACGCGCACCGGGGGTCAGTGTTCCCGAGCGCAGCTCGATGGTCGCCGAGCCGTACTCCAGGTCGTACGACACGCTCTCCGTGGGCGGCGGAAGCTTGCCGGCCTTCCGCAGGGGCAGGAACCCCAGGCCGAGCGCGTGGGCCACCGGCGCGCCGAGCAGGAAGCCGCGCGCCTCCATGCCGGCCACCACGTCCACCCCGTCGGCCAGGGCCAGACGGGTGAACGCCTCGACGACGTCGGCCAGCCCTTCGGCGTCGGCCAGGAGCGGGGTGATGTCCTTGAAGAGGATGCCCGGCGAGGGAAAGTCAGGGACGTCCACGATCAGGTCGCGAACGCGCGTCGCCCTCTCCGGCAGCAGGCCGGAGAGGGCGACGTCGGTCATGTCGTCTGCCACGAAGCGGAGCCTACCGGCGACGCTTGGGCTGAGCGGTATGTCCCTGGTGATGACCGGGGACGAGCTGCGCGGACCCGGACGCAGCGGCGGCCAGCATGCTCTCGTCGGCGCCCTCCGCCACGAGACCCGCACGCAGGTCCATGACCTTCTTGGTGTGCGCGGCGATCTTGGGCTCGCCCTCGCGCAGCGCCACGTCGAGCGGCGTGGCGAGGAAGATGGACGACGTCGCGCCCACCGCGATACCGACGAACAGCGACAGCGAGATGTCCTTCAGCGTGCCGGCACCCAGCAGGAAGCCACCGACGAAGAGGATGCCCGCGACCGGCAGCAGCGCCACCACCGACGTGTTGATGGACCGGACCAGGGTCTGGTTCACCGCGAGGTTGGCCCGCTCGGCGTAGGTGCTGCGCGTCTGCTCGGTCAGGGCCACGGAGTTCTCGCGGACCTTGTCGAAGACGACCATCTTGTCGTAGAGCGAGAAGCCGAGGATGGTCAGGAAGCCGATGATCGTCGACGGCGTGACCTCCCAGCCGATCAGCGCGTACACGCCGGCCGAGACCAGGACGTCCAGCAGCATCGCGACGATGGCGGCCACCGACATGCGCCACGCCCGGAAGTAGATGGCCATGAAGACCGCAGCGGCGATGACGAACACGACGGTGCCCCAGAGGGCCCGCATGCTCACCGACTGACCCCAGGTCGGGCCGATGAAGTTCGCCGTGACCTCCGACGCTTCCACGCCGTAGGCCTCGCCCAGCGCGTTCTGGAGCTGGTTGGTCTGGTCGTTGTCCAGCTGCGAGACCTGTACCCGGACGCCGTTCGGGCCGACCTGGGTGACGTGCGGCTCGTGGCCGGGCGCCACCTCGGCGACGGCGTCGAGCGCGAGGTCCTCGTCCGTGTTCGACACACCCGAGACGGTGAACTCGGAACCACCGCGGAAGTCGATACCGAGGTTCAGGCCCTGGAAGACGAGCACCAGGATCGACGCGACCGAGAAGAGGCCGACGATCGAGAACCAGACGCGCCTCTTCTGGATGATGGGGTAGGACCGACGCCCCGTGTAGAGGTCGTTGCCCCACTGGGCGAAGCCGCCGCGAGCCATCAGTGCTTCTCCTCGTTCTGAGCCGCTTCGGCGGCAGCCTTGCGCTCGGCGGCACGCCGCTCCGCGATAGTCATCCTGCGACCGTCCTCGGCGACACGTGGCGCCTTGCTCACGGACTGTGCCGAGACCAGCTCACGCTCCGGACCCGGTGCGTCGGCGACGGGGGCGTCGGCGACGGCGGACTCGGGGCCCGAGAACTGGCCCGCTCCCCGGTACCGCGGCGCGACGTCCAGGCGGTCGGCCGAGAGGCCCGACGCCTTGTGGCCGTCACGGAAGAACGGGACCTTGGCCAGGAGCTCCATGACCGGGTGGGTGAACCAGATGACGACCATGACGTCGATGATCGTGGTCAGACCGAGCGTGAACGCGAAGCCGCGCACCCCGCCGACAGTCATGAAGTACAGGATCACCGCGGAGAGCAGGTTCACTGCCTTGGCCGCGTAGATGGTGCGGCGCGCACGGAGCCAGCCACGCTGGACGGCGAGCCGCAGCGTGCGCCCGTCACGCAGCTCGTCACGGATACGTTCGAAGTACACGATGAACGAGTCCGCCGTGAAGCCGATGGCCACGATCAGACCAGCGATACCCGGCAGGGAGAGGCGGTAGCCCATCCCCCAGCTCAGGAGCGCGATCACCACATAGGTCATCGCACCGGCCACGACCAGCGACAGGACGGTCAGCAGACCGAGCGTGCGGTACTGGAACAGCGAGTAGACGACGACCAGCGCCAGACCGATCAGACCGGCGAACAGACCGCGCTGCAGCTGCTCGGAGCCCAGCGTGGCCGAGATCGTGTTCTCTCCCTCGACCTCGAAGGTGAGCGGGAGCGAACCGAAGCTCAGCTGGTTGGCCAGCGTGGCGGCCGAGTCGCGGGTGAAGGAGCCGGAGATCTCCGGACGGCCGTCCGTGATGACGACGCCGGGGCTCAGCGACGGAGCAGAGATCACCATCCCGTCCAGCGTGATCGCGAACTGGTTCCGGGGGGCCTCAAGAGTGTTCAGGCGCGAGGTGGTCTCGCGGAAGGCCTCGGTTCCCTCGTTGTTGAGCTCGAGCTGCACCGCCCACTCGTTCGTGACGGTGCCGTTCGACCCGGCCCGCAGACCCGAACTCGCGGTCGTGATGCTGGTCCCGTCCACCTCGACCGGACCGAGGATGTACTTGGCGGCACCGGTGGCGTCACACGTGACGAGCAGCAGGTCCGGGTTGTCGCCGCCGCCACCCTCACGGTTCTTCGGGTCGGTGCAGTCGAGCGCGTCGTACGCGGCCTGGACCGACGGCGTGATCTGCGCCAGGTCGGACGGGTCCGTCGCCGAGTCGATCGCCTTCTCCTGCTCGGCGATCTCCTTCTTGGTCGGCTCGGCGGCTGCGGCGTCATCGGCAGCGGCATCGTCGCCCGCGGCCGCGTCGGCACCGTCGCCGGACGCGGAGGGGCTCGCCGAGGGCTGCGGGGTCGCGAGAGGGCTGCCGATGGTCAGGACCGGGCGGAACTTCATCTGCGCCGCCTGCGAGATCAGGGCGACCGTCTCGTCGTCCACCTCACCGGGGATCTCGACGACGATCTGCCGCTCGCCCTGGCTGGCGATCTCGGCCTCGGTGACGCCGTTGGCGTCGACACGCTGCCGGATGACACCGATGGCCTCTTCCATGGCCTCCGGGCTGATCTCGGATCCGTCGGAGGTGCTGGCCCTCAGGATGACCTGGGTACCGCCCTGCAGGTCAAGGGCCAGGCCAGGGGCCAGGCTCGCTCCGTCCGGATTGTCGCTCGACTTTCCGTCGAACTGCCAACCAGCCAAGAGGGCGCCGAAGGGCAGCAGGATCGTCAGGATCGTCAGGAGCACGATCGTGCGAACCGGCCGCGAGCGCCGGGTGTCAGTCGCCAACGTCTGTCTCTTCTCGTGTGCGCACCGGGGTACGTCCGGTGCGGGTTCGGCGCCGTCCGGGGTTACCGGACGGCGCGGCCGTCACTTACCGTCTGCTTCGGCGTCCCGCCGCTGCTGCTCCTGGTACTCGCGCTTGGCGGTGTCCAGCTCAGACAGGTCGTCGGGAACGTCCTTCGTGTCGGGGCTGATCGTACTTGCCGTTTCGCCATCCGTTGTGACTTCGGACTCATCGGACGCGTCGTCGGTGTCCGCCTCGTCGGCGAGGGGCTCCTCGATCTTCTTCGAGATGGCGGCGCGGAGCCACGTCGTGGGGCTGCCCGGGAAGGACTCGATGGTCACCTGGTCGGTCTCGTCGTCGACGTCGATGACGGTACCGATCATGCCGGACGCGGTCATGACCTTGGTCCCGACCGTGAGGTTGTTTCGGAACTCCGCTGCCTCGCGCTGCTGCTTGCGCGTACGGGAGGACATGAAGAACATCACCACGAGGAGGATCGCGACGAGAATGAGCATTTCCACGGTAAGGGTCCTTGTTCGATTGCGGTGTCGGATGAGCAGCGCTCGTATGTCGCGCGCGTACGACGAGGATCCAACCCAGTGTAGTGCCGGGGCTGGATCCTCGGGTGCCCCGCGAGGGGTGCCACGTGATCAACGTCAGGGCTCTGGCAAAGTTCCCGGGCCGCATGACATCGAGGCGCAGCGGAGGCGTGGAACGTGTGTGCCCGCGCAGCGCACGGGCACACACGTTCCAACAGATCAGATGGGACCAGACCAGAACCCCGTCCAGCCGATGGTGATGGGGTAGGTCTTCGCCCTCGCAGCGGGATACGCGGCCACGTTCCCCCAGTTGACCGTCCTGTCACCATCCGTCCCACAGCCGGCGTCGAACCACGTCGAGACCGGCCTCGTCTCATAGACAAAGCCGCGGACCTGGAGGCAAGCACCACCCTCGGAGGCCGCGTTGGTGTTCCACTCATAAGGGGCCTGCAACCCCGGACGCCCCAAGAGAGCAGTCGAGCAGCGCGACTCACCGGTCCAACGGCCGCCCGGAAGAGCTGAGATCGTGATGCCGTGACACTCCGCAGCAAGCTCTAGGACCCTCCGCTCCTGCCCTTCCACCAGCTTCCCGTCCGGGTAGCGGAACAGCGTGCCCGGCCGAATGTCATCGGCGATCTTGACGTCCGACTTCTGCATCACCTCGGGCAGCGACTCGATCACCTCGCGCGAGATGTGCGGGTTGGCCTTCGCGACCGGCAAGTTCTTGTAGCTGTCGTCCGCAACAGCAGGAGCTGGGATCGCCAAAGCAGAGAAGCCCAGGACCAGAGCAACCAACATGACTGAAACAGATCTTGTTCTCACAAACCCTCCCCCATCATCAACGCCAGCCTGTCCGACGCCAGATATCAGGACTGTATGCAGCTCGCCTTTACCCTGCAAGGAAAGAGTTGGAAACTTGCGAGTGTTCATTTACTGTTCAAGGGACATTCTTTTACCCACCGAGGCTACAATCATTAACTTTGGCTGAGCTCAGGTGGGGTGAGCCCCAGGTGCTCCCAGGCCGCGGGGGTCGCCACGCGGCCGCGCGGGGTGCGTCCGATCAGGCCCTCGCGCACGAGGTAGGGCTCGGCGACGGTCTCCACCGTCTCTGCCTCCTCGCCCACGGTCATGGCCAGCGTGGACAGGCCCACGGGCCCGCCGCCGAACCTGGTGCACAGCGCTGTGAGCACCGCACGGTCGAGGCGGTCGAGGCCGATGGGGTCGACCTCGTAGACCTCGAGCGCGGACCGCGCGGCGTGCAGGTCGAGACGTCCGTCGCCGCGTACCTGCGCCCAGTCGCGCACGCGGCGCAGCAGGCGGTTGGCGATGCGGGGGGTGCCGCGGGAGCGGCCGGCGATCTCGTGCGCCGCCGCGTGTTCCAGGTGTACGCCGAGCAGCCCGGAGGAGCGCAGGATGACGCGCTCCAGCTCCTCGGCCGAGTAGTAGTCCATGTGGCCGGTGAAGCCGAAGCGGTCCCGCAGCGGGGCGGGCAGCAGTCCGGAGCGCGTGGTGGCGCCGACGACGGTGAACCGCGGCAGTGCCAGCGGGATCGCCGAGGCGCCCGCACCCTTGCCGACGATGACGTCGACCCGGAAGTCCTCCATCGCGACGTACAGGAGCTCCTCGGCAGGGCGGGCCAGGCGGTGGATCTCGTCGATGAACAGCACGTCCCCCTCCTCCAGCGAGGACAGGACGGCGGCCAGGTCGCCGGCGTGCTGGATCGCGGGGCCGCTGGTGAGCCGCATGTGCGCGGCGAGCTCGGCCGCGATGATCATCGCCAGCGTGGTCTTGCCGAGCCCTGGCGGCCCGGACAGGAGGACGTGGTCGGGCGGATTACCGCGGGCGATGGCGGCCTGCAGCACCAGGGAGAGCTGGTCGCGCACCACCCGCTGGCCCACGAACTCGTCCAGACCCTTGGGCCTCAGCGCAGCCTCGGCGGCCCGCTCGATCTCGTCGGCGCTCGGCGCGACGATACGGTCCCGCTCCCCGGTCGTACCTGTCCCGGTGGACGAGCCCGCCGAGAACTCAGCCACGGTGTCCCCCCAGCAGGCGGAGCGCGGCCCGGAGCGTGGTCGCGACCTCGTCGGCCGTTATCGCGTCGGTCCCGGCGTCGGCGAGCACCTTCGCCACGGCGTCGTCGGCCTGTTTGGCGGGCCAGCCGAGACCCGCCAGGGCCTCGACCACACGCTCGGAGTGGTCGCCCACGTTCGCGGCGGGCTCGGTCGCCGAGCCCGCGCCCGTGAGCGCCCCCGACGGCGGCCCGAGCCGGTCCCCCAGCTCGAGGACTATGCGCTGCGCGCCCTTCCTGCCGATGCCCGGGACACGGGTCAGCGCGGCGAGGTCCTCCCCCGCGACCGCCCGGCGCAGCGCGTCCGGGGTATGCACGGCGAGCATCGCGAGCGCCAGGCGCGGCCCGACGCCGGACACGGTCTGCACCACCTCGAACACGTCGCGCTCGTCGGGGTCGCCGAACCCGTACAGCGTCATCGAGTCCTCGCGGACCACCATGCTCGTCGAGACGCCGGCCGTCTCGCCGACGCGCAGCGTGGCCAGCGTGGTGGGCGTGGCGTGCACGAGATAGCCGACGCCGCCGACGTCGACCACCGCGCGGTCCAGGCCCACATGGGCCACGGTTCCCGTCAGCGAGGCGATCACGGGGTCCCCCTTCTCGGGTCGTGGATGGGGGTCTCGATGATCCAGTTCCGGCGAGACCCACTCGAACAGTCGTGCGACGACCCTAACAAGCCGGACCACCCGGTCCCTCGCACCACGCCGCCACCACCCTCCGACCGCGCCCCTACCTGAGCGCGGGCCGGCACTGCTAGCGGCGGGGGCGCTGCTTCGCTGCCTGCTCCGCGGCGGCCCAGGCGCGCTGGGCCGGGGTGAGCTCGTGCCGGTCGCCGCCCTGCAGCGCGCCGGCGGGGCGCCACAGGTGGCAGACGGCGAGAGCCAGTGCGTCGGCGGCGTCGGCCGGCCGCGGCGCCTCGTCGAGGTCGAGGATGCGGGTGATCATCGTCGTCACCTGAGCCTTGTCGGCGCGGCCGGACCCGGTCACCGCCGCCTTCACCTCCGACGGTGTGTGCAGGGCGACGGGCACGCCCCGGCGGGCCGCTGCCACCATGGCCAGGCCCGCCGCCTGGGCTGTCCCCATCACCGTGCCGACGTTGTGCTGCGCGAACACCCGCTCGACCGCGACGACGTCGGGCACGTGCTCGTCGAGCCACAGGTCCAGGCCCTCGGCGATCTTGAGCAGCCGCAGGTCGGTGGACAGGTCCGGCTCGGAGCGGATCACCCCGACCGCGACCATCCGCGCCCGGCGCCCGGGCAGCGAGTCGACCACACCGATTCCGCACCTGGTCAGGCCGGGGTCGACCCCTAGTACGCGCATGGCGTCAGGTTCTCATGACGCCGGGCGGGGTCTCGACAGGCTCGACCAACGGGGCGGGCCCGACCAGCGGCTACGTCACTCCTCTTCGTCGAGGGCGGCCATGACCTCGTCGCTCGCGTCGAAGTTCGCGAAGACGCTCTGCACGTCGTCGCTGTCCTCGAGCGCGTCGATGAGGCGCATGATCTTGCGAGCACCCTCGACGTCCACCTCGACCTGCATGGAGGGGTGGAAGATCACGTCGGCGGAGTCGTACTCGATGCCCGCCTCCTGGATGGCCGTACGTACCGACACCAGGTCGGTGGCCTCGGTCAGGACCTCGATGACCTCGCCCTGGTCCGTCACGTCCTCGGCGCCGGCGTCGAGCGCGGCGAGCATGACCTCGTCCTCGCCCACGCCGTCGGCCTTCGGGACCACGATCAGGCCCTTGCGGGAGAACAGGTACGACACCGAGCCCGGGTCGGCGAGGTTGCCGCCGTTCCGGCTGAACGCGAGGCGCACCTCGGAGGCCGCGCGGTTCTTGTTGTCGGTGAGGCACTCCACCAGCACGGCGATGCCGTTGGTGCCGTAGCCCTCGTACATGATCGTCTGGTAGTCGACGGCGTCGGCGCCCTCGCCGGAACCGCGCTTCAGTGCGCGCTCGATGTTGTCGTTCGGCACCGACGACTTCTTCGCCTTCTGCACCGCGTCGAACAGCGTCGGGTTACCGGCGAGGTCGCCGCCGCCCGTGCGCGCCGCGACCTCGATGTTCTTGATCAGCTTCGCGAAGAGCTTGCCGCGCTTGGCGTCGATCGCGGCCTTCTTGTGCTTGGTCGTGGCCCACTTTGAGTGACCTGACATGCCTCTACCTGACTCCTTGCATTTCCGATGGCTCTATTGACTTCGGGGCTTCGATACGGGGTCGAACCGTACCGGGGAAAGCGCTCAGCCGCCCGCAACCATGCCGACGAACAACCCGTGCACTCGTGTGTCCCCCGTGATCTCGGGGTGGAATGCGGTGGCGAGCAGCGGACCCTGCCGTGCTGCGACGATCCTACCGGCGGCCGCCACAGGACGGCCCTGTGTATCCACAGCGGGGATACGCGCCAACACCTCGACGTCGCGCCCGGCCTCCTCGATCCAGGGTGCGCGGATGAACGCGGTGCGTACCGGACCGCCGTCGGTGATGCCGACGAGGTCGAGGTCGGTCTCGAAGGAGTCGACCTGCCGCCCGAACGCGTTGCGCCGCACGACGACGTCCATGCCGCCGACGGTCTGCTGGTCGGCGGTGCCGTCCAGGATCCGGTCGGCGAGCAGGATCATCCCGGCGCACGAGCCGTACACCGGCAGGCCCTCCTTGATCCGGGCCTGCAGCAGGTCGCGCAGCTCGAAGATGCGCAGCAGCTTGTCGATGGTCGTGGACTCCCCGCCGGGGAGCACGAGGCCGTCGACGGCGGCCAGCTCGGCCGGGCGCCGGACGGACACGGCGTGCGCGCCCACGGACTCCAGGGCGGTCAGGTGCTCACGGACGTCGCCCTGCAGGGCGAGGACGCCGATGGTCGGTGTACTCACAACTGACCATTCTACGTGCGGCTCAGTCGTCGAACTGCTCGCCCAGGTGCCGGACCTGTCCGTCCCAACCCGCCACCAGGTGGTCGACGACGTCGGGCAGCTCGGGCGGGAACACCTCCAGCGGCTGGTCGCGCAGCTCCGCCGCCGTCAGCCAGGCCAGCTCGTCGAGCAGCTCGCGCTCGGCAGGGGTCCAGCCGACGTCCGTCATCTCGACCGCCTCAGGCGTCCGCGCGAGGTAGAAGACCTCGTGCTGGCGGCACGTCTCGGCGAAGAACTCGAAGATGCCCGTCCGCGTGAGCACGGGACCCACCAGGTCGCCCGCGTCGAGCGTGATGCCCACCTCCTCGTGGAGCTCCCGCAGCGCCGCCTGCTCGGAGGTCTCCCCCGCGTCGATGCCGCCACCCACCGTGAACCACCAGGACCGCTCGGGCTGGTTCACGTCGTGCGAACGCACCACCAGGACCCGGCCCTCGGCGTCCAGCAGGATGACGCGAGCCGCCGAACGCTCCCGGATACCGTCCGGTGCCGGGACCCAGTCGTCCCCGAGGGCGGAGGTGATGGACATGCGGGTCAGGATAACCGGAGCGCCGTCAGCCCCACGCCAGGCTGAGCACGGCCCGGCCGTCGGGTGCCTCGACGGCTTCGACCAGCATCCCGTTCAGGGAGAACTGGGTGCCGTCCGCGGTGATGATCGTGGCCGTGCTGCCCCCGCTCGACTCGCCCTGTGCCGAGAGCGTCAGGCCGACGGATCCGTCTGCGACGTCGTCGACGGTCAGCAGGCTCCAGCCGCCGAGCGCCAGGCCTGCCGGCATCTCCCAGCCCAGCTCCTCGTCCAGCGCGATCTCGGTCCCCGCCTCGACGACGACCTCACAGGTGGCGTCGAAGCAGGCGTCGTAGCTGGTGCCGTCCGCCGCGGCGACCGGCTCGTCGTCGGGCACCGCGGACGCCGTTCCCGGGGACTGGCCGGTCGCCCCGGCCGGGCCGCCCGGCTCCGGGCCGGGCCCGCCGCAGGCCGCCAGCCCGAGCACCACGACCGCGAGCGCTGCATGTCGGCGCCTCATGGACACCCCTCCTTCGGCTCATGGATCCTGTGGTCAGTTGTACAGGTCGGCCTCGGGGAGGGGTCCCGACCGTTCACTGGCGCGGCTTGACCCGTCTGGTCGGGACGGCGGTGAGCGGGTCCTCCGGCCACGGATGGCGGGGGTAGCGGGCTCGCAGGTCGGCGCGGACCTGGGGATAGCCCTGCCTCCAGAAGGAGGCGAGATCGCTGGTGATCGCGACCGGGCGCTGGGCGGGCGACAGCAGGTGCAGGACGACCGGGACGCGACCGTCCGCGACGGCCGGGGTAGCGGTCCAGCCGAACACCTCCTGCAGCTTCACGGCCAGGACCGGCGGCTCGACGCCGTCGTACGCGAGCCGGACCTCCGAGCCCGACGGGACCCGGAGCCGTTCCGGCGCAAGCTCGCCGAACCGGGCCGCAGCGGGCCACGGCATCAGCCGGCGGAGCGCCGAGGCCACGTCGATGCGGGCGAGGTCGCGCGCGCCGCGCACCGAGGCGAGCTCGGTACCCAGCCAGCCGTCGAGGTCGGCCAGCAGCGCTTCGTCGTCGACGGCGGGCCACGGGGCGCCGAGGTGCGCGTGGCAGAACGCGAGCCGCTCCCGCAGGGCGAGTGCGGCCTCCGACCAGCGCAGCACGGACAGACCGCTGCGCCGGATGCCGTCGCGGACGGCCGCCTGGACGAGCAGGGGGTCGGGCTTCGCCAGCGGGACGTCGCCCAGCACTATCGCGCCGAGCGCCTCGACGCGCCGCGTCACGATCCTGCCGTCGTCCCAGCGGATCTGGTCGGTGGTCGAGAGAAGGTCGCCTGCGACGTCGCGCGCCGTGGGCTCGTCGATGGGCGCCGCGGAACGGATCCTGGCGTCGGCGCGCCCGGGTGACCGGTCGGCGACCGCGATCGCGAGCCAGGTGGTGGTCCGTAACGGCGACTGCGGATCCAGCGCGGCGCCCGTGCCACCGGACATCTGGTACGTCGCCGAGTCGGTCCCCCGGGCGCGCGCGATCCGGTCCGGATAGGCCAGCCCCACCACGATCCCCACGGCGAGATCATCGGGTACTCGGTGTGTCCCGCGAGCGGCCTGCGGGTCGCCGCCCGTCGTGCCCCGGCCGAGCCGCTTCGCCTCCTCTCGCCAGCGGGCCGTCGCTCCGCGGTCCTCGCCACGGCGCAGGGCCCGCCACCGGGCCGGCAGATCGTCGCCGAAGCTACGGCCGGAGTCGTCCGAGAGCATCGCGACGATCTCGTGCGCCCGGTCGGCGCCGACCCGCGGCGTCCCGTCCAGCAGCGCGCGAGCAAGGCGGGGATGCGCGCCGATCGCCGTCATCCGCCGGCCCCGCTCGGTGATCCGGCCGTCGTCGTCGGTGGCGTCGATGCGGCGCAGCAGGTTGATGGCCGTCGTCATCGCCGGCGCCGGCGGCGCGTCGAGCAGGGTCAGACCGGCGCCGGCGGGCGCACCCCATGCCGCGAGATCGAGGGCGAAGCCCGCCAGGTCGGCGATCGCGATCTCGGGCGCCGCGTGGTCGTCGAGACGCGCGTGGTCGGTCGTTGACCAGCACCGGTAGACCCGGCCGGGCGCCTCACGCCCGGCGCGCCCCGCCCGCTGGTCGGCCGAGGACTTCGAGACCCGGCAGGTGACCAGCGCACCGAGGCCACGGGACTGGTCGGTCCGCGGCTCCCGGGCGAGACCCGCGTCGACCACGACCCGGACCCCGGGCACGGTCAGCGAGCTCTCCGCGACCGAGGTCGTCACCACGATCCGGCGCGTGGCGGACGGCGCCAGGGCGCGGTCCTGCTCGGCCCGTGACTGGCGGCCGAACAGCGGCAGGACGTTCTCACCGGCCAGCCGGCGGGTCACGCCGTTGATCTCCCCCTCCCCCGGGACGAACACGAGGATGTCGCCCTCGTTCTCGGTCAGCGCCCGTCGCACGACGGCGGCGACGTGGTCCAGCAGGCGGGGATCCACCCGCCCGCCGGGCAGGAGCGGCACGGGGACGGGCGGTGGGGCCCACTCGACAGCGACGTCGAACAGCGCGGCGGACGCGGTGATCACGGGCGCCGGGACGTCGGTGCCCAGTGCGCGGCTCAGCCGGACCGTGTCCGCCGTGGCCGACGTCGCGACGATCGCCAGGTCCTCCCGGAGGTTCGCCCGGACGTCGACGCAGAGCGCGAGCAGCAGATCGGCGTCGAGGTGCCGCTCGTGGCACTCGTCGATCACTATCGCCGCGACCCCCGGCAGCTCCGGGTCCCGCTGCAGACGCCGGACGAGGAGCCCTGTCGTCACCACCTCGACCCGGAGCCCCTTGCCGCCGCTGCGTTCGCCGCGCATCGCGTAGCCGATCCGCTGCCCGAGCGGTTCGCCGACCAGCGTCGCCAGCCGGGTCGCGGCCGCGCGGGTCGCCATCCTGCGCGGCTCGGCGACGATGATCGTGCCCTCGAGCGCGTCGGCCAGCGCGAGCGGCAGCAGCGAGGTCTTCCCCGACCCGGGCGGCGCGACGAGCACCGCGGTGCCGCGCGACCGCACCGCGTCGACCGTGGCGGGCAGCACGGCCCGGACGGGCAGATCCGCCCCGGGCACCGACGATTCAGGCAGCAGCACGCCCCGACCGTAACCGACCACCGGCGATACGCCGCTAGAACCCTGCGAGAATGCGTCATCGTGAGCCATCTGCTGGACCTCGGGTCCCGGAAGTTCTGGCGACTGGTCGGCAAGCCTGTCGATCTCGCCTCGGACCACTCCTGGTTGCGCGCCCCGATGAGCCGCTCCTCCACCGTCGGGGACGGCTGGCTCGCCGCCGAGGCCGCGCACCACGGCGGCACGGTGGACGACGACGTCGCACCCACCGAGCCGTCGGCAGGCCCGGCACCCGGCCTGCTCCCGTCGATGACGATCCTCGACGGTCCCGGGTTCGACGCCTCCCGGCTGGATCCGCGGGTCCGGGACTTCTACGAGCACACCGCCGCCTGGCACATGGAGGTGTGGACCGGCTGGTCGCCGCTGTTCTGGCCGGCGGGTGAGCTGATCGCGCGAGTGTTCGCCCGCCGGGTGGAGCAGCTGTCGCTCCCGATGCGCCCGCTCGACGTCGCGCACGGCATGGACAGCAAGGTCCGCGTGATCCGTGACGGGGACGGCGAGCAGGTGGGCGCCGCCTGGCTGCGGACGCTCCGGCCGTCGGGCCGGTACGTGTTCAGCGGCTGCTACTCGGCTCGTCGGCTGCCGGGCGCGGAGCGGCCGAGCGTCCACGTCGCGTTCCCGCTCGAGTCCGGCAACGTCCAGGTGTTCCTGCGCCCAGCGGTCACCGAGGAGGGCTGGCTTGTCCTGGAGTCGCCCCCGGGACGGTTCGGGGAGGACGGCGCGTACGTCGTCGTCCACGACGGCGGGCGCGACTTCGCGGCGCGCGTCCCGCTCCACGAGACCTTCCGGCTGTACTGCGACCCGTACGGGGTGCTCCGCACCGACCACGAGCTGCGGATGTGGCGCACCTGGATGATGCGTCTCCACTACAAGATGGAGCACACCCGATGATCCATACGTTCCACCTCGCCGAGCTGCCGGCCGCCGTGACGGCGCGCGCGCTGCTGCGGCCGCCGTCGGGCACCACCACCCCCGGACTGGACCACGCCGAGTGCCTGGCCCTCATGCGCCTGGGGGCGCCCACCGTCTCCCTGGACCGGCTGCAGCTGCGACGGATCGCGGTCTTCGCGCAGTGGCGCGACGAGGACGCCGTGGACCGCTTCCTGTCGGATGACGCCCTCGGCCGCCACCTGGCGACCGGCTGGCATGTGCGCATGGAGTACCTGCGCCGCTGGTCCAAGCTGGCGGCCCTGCCCGGGCTGCCCGCCCGCGCCGGCGACTGGGACCAGGACGAACCGGTGGTCGCGGTGACCGTCGCGCGGATGCGGCTGCTCGAGGTGCCCCGGTTCCTGCGGTGGGGTAAACCCGTCGAACGGCAGGTGCGCGACCACCCCGGCACCACGCTCGCCCTGGCCGCCTTCCGGCCGCCGCACACGATCTCGACGTTCTCCGTGTGGCGCACCGTGCGCGAGATGGAGGGGATGGTGCACGGCCGCTCCGGCGCCCCCGCGGACCGGCGGCACGCGGACGCCATGGTGGAACGTCGGCGCCGTGACTTCCACCACGAGTTCGCGACGTTCCGGTTCCGCCCGCTCTCGGAGCACGGCACCTGGGAGGGTCGGACGGGGTTCGTTCCGCTGCGCTGATCAGCCCAGCGAGCTGGTCGACGCTGCCACTTCCTCGAGACCGACGCCGCGGTCCACGTCCGCCAGCGGAGCAAGCCGTCCCGTCGCCAGCACCCAGGCGGCAAGCCCCGCGATCGGGATCGTGATGTACACCGTGACCATCGTGATGTCGACGTCCACCAGCAGGAACCCGACCAGCAGGGCCAGCACCATGTTGTTGCCGGCGTGGGCGAGGCTCGCCGTCCACACGCTGCCGCTGCGCACCCGGAGCCAGCTCAGGACGATCTCCTGGCAGACGAACGACACCGTCCACACCGCGAGGCCCACCACGACGTTGTCGAACTCGATGTATCCGACGAACGCGAGCGGGTAGTGCCAGACCGCCCAGATCAGACCGGTGGCCAGGGTCGCCGCCACGGGCCGGCCGACGAACACCCGTTGCCGTAGGTAGCCGGTCCAGCCGAACTCCTCGCCCCAGTAGATCGGCGTCAGCAGGGGCACGACAAGCAGGAGTACCGCGACCAGCGCCCAGCCGGGCAGGCCGCCGAGCTGGCCGTCCAACGAGGCGAGGCGCACGCCGAACAGCGCGGCCACGGCAGCGGTGGCCGCGACGAGAGCCGCCGGGCCCAGCCACGCCATGAGGTACTGCGGCCACGCCTCGCGCAGCCGCAACCGCAGCCCGGCGTCCGCGAACCCCTCGCCGGCCACCCACCGCCGCACGACGAACGCGGCCAGCGCGGGCGCGAACGCGAACGGCAGCTGCACCAGCGGGTTCACCAGCGAGTGGCCGAGCGCCCAGGCGCCGACCATGCCCAGCCAGGCGAAGCCGAACGCGAGGACGAGAAAGGCGAGCAGCCCGCTCGTGCGGGTCTTCATCAGATTCATGCCGCCAACCACACCACCCGGGCATGGCCGCGGTCATGGACAGCACAGGGCCATTCGGAGGTAGTGCTGGGCATACCCCGGACCATGGGACGAGACAAAGGGACGGCCCTGCGGACAAGAGTCCGCAGGGCCACCCACCTGGTCAGGGCGCGCTCCGCCCTGGAGTGCACCGCACCTAGTCAGCCGTGCAGGTCACCGGCACCGACGACGGCGCGGTGCCGTTGCCGGTGAACCCGACCTCGGTGGACGCCCCGGCGGCCAGTGGCCCGTTCCAGTCGACGTCGGACACCGTCACCGCCGAGCCCGACGTGCTGAACCGCCCGTTCCAGCCCTGCACGAACGACGCCGGTGCCAGGTTGAACCTCGCGGTCCAGCCGCCGATCGCGGCACTGCCCGCGGTGATCCGGACGGCCGCCTGGAAGCCGCCGCCCCACTGGTTCACGACGGTCAGCGCGCCCGTGCAGCCACCCGGTTCGACGACCGGGCCGTCGTCGGTCGTCGCCGTGACCGCGCCGGACGGTGGCGACACGTTGCGCGCGGCGTCGTACGCCCGCACCGTGTACCCGTACGCGGTCTCCGGGTCCAGGCCCGTCTCGGTGTACGACGTCGTGCTCGAACGGCCCACGACCTCGCCGCCCCGCAGCACCTCGTAACCCGTCACGCCCACGTCGTCCGTCGCGGCGGCCCACGTCAGGGAGACGGAGGACGCCGTCGTGCCGGTCACCCGGAGGCCGGTCGGCGCCGTCGGCGCCTGCGTGTCCGGCTCGCCGACGCCGTCGCCCAGGAGCCGGTCGTAGTCGGCCATCGCCGTCGCGACGGCGACCTGGGCCCAGAACCGGTGGTACGTGAACTGCGGCGCGGGGCCGCCGTCCAGGTACTCCTGCACCTCGGGGAACATCGGGTCGTCCTGGTAGAACGACCGGATGTCGAGGAACGACACCCCGGGCTCGACCACGTCGCCGTTCGGGTTCGTCCCCGACCAGCCCGGCGGAACGTAGGTGCCGTTGCCGCCCGGGGTGATCTCGTCGTCGAACCGGCCGTAGTCCGTGCGGGTCTCCACGGTGGCGACACCCATGTCGTCACTGTCCTGGGTCCACATGGCGTCGAGCAGGGCCTTGGCCTTGTCGTCAGCGGCCTGGTCGCCCGAGGCCGCCGCGTAGTAGATCAGCGTGCGGGCCAGAGCCCCCGCGACGCCGACGTCCTGCCCGTGGTCCGTCACCTCGACGTGCAGCCCCGCGTTGCTGCCCGGGTTACCCGGGTTCCACGTGTCGGGCTGGCCGGACCACGACAGCGTGGACGGCACCTCCCAGGAGGTGTCGGTGACGGTGATCTCCGACAGCACCCACGGCACCCACTTCTCCAGGATGGCCTCGGCCCGCGCGTCGCCCGTCTCGTGGTAGAGCTGCGCGATCCGTTCCATGCCCCAGCCCTGCATACCGATCCACTGGTTCGACGGCGGGTCCTCGTAGACCGGGTCCTCGTCGTAGACCATGCCGTAGAACGTGCTGGAGCCTGCCGGGTGAGCGGCGTAGCGGCCGCCGACGCTGTTGGTCGCGCCACCGGCGATCCCACCCTCGTCGGACTGCAGCCACTGGAAGAACTCGATCTGCCGGTCCAGGCTCTCCGACCAGTCGTCCTGCGCGGTCGGTGACGCCGGGACCAGGTCCGGGTCCGTCGACAGCGCGTGCGCCGCGAGCGGGTTCTGGTAGCCGAAGTGCGCGTGCGACGACCCGATGCGCCAGGCCCACGGACCGGACGTGTCCAGCGCGCCGCCCCACGCGTAGTACCAGGACAGCAGGTAGTGCGCCGAGCTCCGGCCGCTGCCCGCCGGGCACGACGTCGACTCGCAGCCGGGCTCCTTGAAGTACTTGTCGAACAGCGCGTAGCGCAGGTAGTCGCCCATCTTGGACGCCTTGTCGACAGTGCCGGCGATCTCGTCGCCGGCGCCCTGCGCCTCGGCGAACTGCTTGGCCCAGTACACGGCCTCGATGGCGCGGGCGTCGGCGTCCGGGGCGTTGGTGTACTTCCACTGCTTCGCGTAGCTCGCGTCGCCCGTGAACAGGTCGAGGTACCCGTTGGGCCCGCCGTAGGAGAAGTCGTCGATCGACGGCTGCGGGATGGTCTCCCACACCGACTCCTGCGGACCGCGCTGGAACGTGTTGATGTACGAGGGGCCGGGGTGGTCCGGACCCTGCAGGGTCGACGAGCCAGGGGCCGCGCCGAAGCCGTAGATGTTGTCGACGTCGGAGAGCCAGTGCATGCCGTAGACCTCGGACGTGCCGTAGGTCTGCCGCAGCTCGGAGCCGATCGGGTCCGAGCCGACGGACACACCGGTGTCGAGCTGGGACGGGTACTGGCTCGGGTGGTCGTGCTCGGGGGCGTACGTCGCCGGGTCGGCCGGGTTGTACGCGCCGTTCGTCGGCTGGTTCTCCGTGGTCGGGATCATGTTGTCCTCGAGCGTGTCCCAGGCCTGGTTGAACGGGTCCCAGTCGCCCGTGACCTGCCCGTACGACGCCTCCAGCCAGAGCCAGAAGCTGTACGCCTCCGACGTCGTCTCGTGCCCGTAGTCCGGGGCCTCGACCATCAGCGTCTCTGCTGCGTGGTACGGGATCCCCTGGGGTGAGAAGTAGCCGTTCGCCGGGTCGTGGAGCTTCTCGTACATCTCGAGGAACCGGTCGGTGTACTCACCGGCCACCGCCAACGGTGCCGCCGTGGTCGCCCCACCGCCGTCGTCCTCCGGGGCGCCGCCCGGCAGGCCGGCGCTCGCGGGCGCCATCATGCCGATCGTCGCCAGGGCCGCGACGGTGAGCGTCGCGGTCGTCGCGGCTATTCGCCGCCGTCGTCTCGGACTCCTCGAACTCGTCGGAGCCGCTGGGTCTCGGTGCATCCCGTGCATCCCGTGCATGGCGGGCCGCCTTCCTTGGTCGGTGCACATGGCCGACGCCTCGGCGGGCCGGGGCGCGTCATGACTGTCCGGTCGGAGGGCGGCGCGGGGCAACGAACCTAAAGGATTAACGTGGCGCCGTCGCGGGCCGCGCGGGACGCCGTCGGGCAGGCGGCGACGGTGCCCCGACTGGGGTTCCGGCCCGGGCGGCGGGTACCCTACGGCGTGCCAACGAACGCGGGGATCGACCCGGACGAGCTCGCCACCACCCTTCGGGTGCTCGGCAGCCTCAAGGACCTCGACCCCAACCATCCCGACGTCCAGACGGTCAAACGGGCGACCGGATATATGTGGAAGCTGCTCAAGAAGTCCCGTAAGGCCGCGGTCCGCGAGGAGATCCAGGCGCACGACCGCAGCGTCATCGAGAAGACGGCGACCGGTTCGGCAGCGCGGATCGACGACGAGACCGCCGGCATCCCGCTGGTCTCGACCGCGCCGGGGGCGTTCGCCGGGGAGCTGCGCACCGCCCGCGCCTGCTACATCTGCAAGTCGGACTACACGCTGGTCGACTCGTTCTACCACGGGCTGTGCCCGGACTGTGCCGCGAAGAGCCACGCGCGGCGCGACCAGCGCACGGACCTGACCGGCCGCCGCGCCCTGCTCACCGGGGGCCGGGCGAAGATCGGCATGTACATCGCGCTGCGCCTGCTGCGTGACGGCGCCCACCTCACCATCACCACGCGCTTCCCGAAGGACGCGGTGCGCCGCTTCTCGGCGATGCCCGACGCCGCCGACTGGCTGCACCGGCTCAAGATCGTCGGGATCGACCTGCGTGATCCCACCCAGGTGATCGCGCTCGCCGACGACGTCGCAGCGGCGGGCCCGCTCGACATCCTGGTCAACAACGCCTGCCAGACGGTCCGCCGGTCCCCGGGGTCCTACTCGCAGCTCGTCACGGGCGAGTCGACGCCGGTCGCCCCGCTCCCCCACGGGCTGGTGGCGCCGGAGATGGTCACGTTCGACCGCATCTCGGAGGCGCACCCCGCCGCGATCGCGGGCGCGCTGACCGCCCTGTCGGTCGCCCACCACGAGGGGCAGTCGCAGGACGACGCCGTCGCGATGCACAGTGCGGCGTCCCTGACGGCGCTGGCGCTCCGCGCGGGCTCGGCCTCCCTGGACGCCCACCTCGCCGGCACCGCCGTCGACGCCGGCGGGCTGCTGCCCGACCTGCAGACGACCAACTCGTGGACCCAGGTCGTGGACGAGGTCGACCCGCTGGAGCTCCTGGAGGTCCAGCTCTGCAACGCGATCGCGCCGTTCCTGCTCATCTCCCGGCTGCGGCCGGCGATGCGGGCCGCGACGTCCAAGGCACGACGCGGGTACGTCGTCAACGTCTCGGCGATGGAGGGGCAGTTCTCCCGCCGGTACAAGTCCGCCGGGCACCCGCACACCAACATGGCCAAGGCCGCCCTCAACATGCTGACCCGGACCTCCGCGGCGGAGATGTTCGAGAAGGACCGGGTCCTGATGACCGCGGTGGACACCGGATGGATCACGGACGAGCGCCCGCACCAGGAGAAGCTGCGGATCGCCGCCGAGGGCTGGCACGCACCCCTCGACCTGGTCGACGGCGCCGCCCGCGTCTACGACCCGATCGTCCAGGGCGAGGCCGGGACCGACCTGTACGGCTGCTTCCTCAAGGACTACGAGCCGTCGCCCTGGTAGGGCTGCGCTGACCCTGTGTGGTTGAGAGCGACACCGGTGCCACGCGGCACCGGTGGCGCACAAGTGGCGTGCAAGCAACCTGCAAGCAATGCGCAAGAACGCCGACCTAGGTTGAACGCCAGGCGCCGATTCCGCCTGGTCCGGTCCTCTGTCGATGTCCTGGCCGCTTCCGGTATCGGTGCCTGTTCATCAACCATTCGTTGTAGACGAAGGAGAAACATGAACGCCCGCACAACGCGAAAGCGCATCGCCGCTGCAGTGGTCGGCGTGCTGACGGTGGCTGCCCTGGGATTCAGCGCCGCGCCTGCCTCCGCCAAGATGTCTGACGGTTACGTCCGTGGATACGACGAGTTCAGCGGCGACTGGAGCGACGAAGGAACGCTGGGAATGCATATTGCCAGCAACGGGAACTCCAACGCGGTCTGCCTGTGGCAGAAGATCCTCTGGGCGGAAGGCGCGGAGGAGTCGAACGGTTCGGCATTCGACCAGTCGGACATCGACGGGCACTTCGGTGACAACACCCGGCATGCGACCGAGGACCTGTCGGAGAGGTGGTTCGGGTGGCTCGACAAGAGGGTCGATGTCCAGGGTGATCTGTTCAACCGCGCCGACAACCAGCTCGAGCGCACCAGCGGCAGTGATGACCGCGGAAGAACGCTGACGCTCAGGTACGACGGGTCGGCACACAACACCACCATGACCCGCAACACCGAGGGCCAGTACGAGTTCTACGACGGCAATGGTGTCAAGCGAGCAGCTGGGTACAACTACAACAGCTGCGACTGACACCCGGTTCGCCCCGGTCAAGGCCGGGGCGAACCATCCCGACAGCTCGGTGTCCGCGGGCCCGCGACGGCCGCACGTCAGGTTCCCTGAACGTGCAGCGCTGCCGCCGAGCGCGGGTCGTGCGTGGCGACGTAGTGGTCCTCCGCGGCGACCCAGCGCCGGATCCACACGTCGTCGTTCTCGCCCCGCTCCACCTGCCGCCGCAGGCGGGTCTCCTCCGACGTCTCGACCCACACCGCGACGTCGATGAGGTCGAGGAGCTGCGGCCGCAGCGTGTAGACCCCCTCGACCACGACGACGTCGGGCATCGGCTGCTCGACCCAGTCCCCCATCGTGGCCCGACCCCAGTCGTAACGCTGGTAGCGCAGGACGGCGTCGCCGCGCCGCACCGGCTCGAGCACCTCACGGCGCAGCCGCTGCCAGTCGAAGTACTGCTCGGCGCCCGCGGCCGGGTCGAGGGCCGCGCGCTCGTCGTCGGGGAGGTCACGGTAGAAGTCGTCGCCCTCGACGACGACGGCGTGGCCGAGCTCACCGGCGACGGCACGGGCGAACGTCGACTTCCCGGCGCCTCCCTGGCCGTCGATGCCGACGAGGGCCGGCCGCCGGTCGACGTCGGCGAGGAGCTCGCGCAGGGTGCGGGCAGCGTGGGCGGTCGTGGTCGTCATGGTGACCCACCTTAGGCAAGGAAGCAGAGAGGCCCCGCGGACTCGACGTCCGCGGGGCCTCTCTGTCGAAGGCCTAGATCACCAGCCGCGCTCGGCCAGCCGGTGCGGCTCGGGGATCTCGTCGACGTTGATGCCGACCATCGCCTCGCCGAGACCGCGCGAGACCTTGGCGATCACGTCGGCGTCGTCGAAGAACGTGGTGGCCTGGACGATCGCCTTCGCGCGCTGCTCGGGGTTGCCCGACTTGAAGATGCCCGAGCCGACGAACACGCCCTCGGCGCCGAGCTGCATCATCATCGCGGCGTCCGCCGGGGTGGCGATGCCGCCCGCGGTGAACAGCACGACCGGCAGCTTCCCGGTGGTCGCGACCTCCTTGACCAGCTCGTACGGCGCCTGCAGCTCCTTGGCGGCGACGAACAGCTCGTCCTCCGGAAGCGAGGTCAGGCGGCGGATCTGCTGGCGGATCTGACGCATGTGCGTGGTCGCGTTCGACACGTCACCCGTGCCGGCCTCGCCCTTCGAGCGGATCATCGCCGCGCCCTCGGTGATGCGACGCAGCGCCTCACCCAGGTTCGTCGCACCGCACACGAAGGGAACGGTGAAGTTCCACTTCTCGATGTGGTTCGCGTAGTCCGCCGGGGTCAGCACCTCGGACTCGTCGATGTAGTCGACGCCGAGCGACTGCAGCACCTGCGCCTCGACGAAGTGCCCGATGCGCGCCTTCGCCATCACGGGGATCGAGACGGCCTCGATGATGCCGTCGACCATGTCGGGGTCGCTCATGCGCGACACGCCGCCCTGCGCACGGATGTCCGCAGGCACCCGCTCCAGCGCCATGACGGCCACCGCGCCCGCGTCCTCGGCGATCTTCGCCTGGTCGGGGGTGACGACGTCCATGATGACGCCGCCCTTGAGCATCTCGGCCATACCGCGCTTCACGCGCGCGGTGCCGACCGTACCCACGGTGTTCTCGCCGGTCACGGATTCAGTCACGGTTACCTCGCAAAGTTCTCGCCGATGAGATCGACGCCGGTCGTTCCGGGCGCGGTCGGCGCCCTGACCGAATTCTATCGTCCGCCCCGACCCGCCCAGTCCGCCGTTCACAGGGCGGTCATCCGCCGTTGGGCTCCAGGGCGTGCGGCAGGGCGTCGTCCAGCTCGACGGTTCGCGGCATCGGCGCCCGGCCCGCCAGGTGGAACAGCCGGACGTACCAGAGCCTGCGCACCCGCCGCGTCTGCGCGACCGCCTCGTTGTGGAACCGGCGCGCCAGCGTCGCGCGGTACCAGGCCGCGGCGAGCGCCGCCACGATCTCGCTCGACGGCCCCGCGAGCAGGAGCTGTATCGACTCCGGCTCCCCCATCGCCTCCCGCAGGGTCGCCGTGAGCCCCGACTCCGCCCGCTCCCGGTCCGGGCCCAGCCCGTCCATCTTGAGTGCGGCGGCGGGCGAGGTGACGGGTCCGGCGTCCGACGCCGTGTACGCGGCGTCCGCCACGAGGATGGCGCTCGCGGGGTCCAGCGCGCCCGACGCCGCGAGCTCGACCGCCGTCGACGCCCTGCGCACGAGCTGCGCGTCGAGCGCGATCCGCGACGCGGCGACCTTGCGGTGCAGCCGGTCCACGCGATAGGCGGCCCGCCAGGCGAGCAGGAGGCCGACCGCGAGGACCCCGAGCGCCACGAGCGCGATCTCCGACCAGGTCATGCGTCGCCTCCGACCCGGCGCGGGAAGAGTCCCATGACGCGTCCGACGACGTCGCCGCCGATCGCGTTGTCGGCAGCGAGCGTCATGTCGTAGACGGCGAGCACCTGCTCGGTGACGCCGGACCAGTCGAACCGCTGGACCCACTGCGTGGCGTGGGCGCGGTAGGCGTCGCGCCGGGCGGGGTCGGCGAGCAGCGCCAGCACCGTGGCGGCGAGGTCGTCGGGGTCACCGGTGCGGAAGAGGGCGCCCGCGGCGCCGTCGTCCAGGACGCGCTGGAAGGCGCCGAGGTCGCTGGCCACCACGACGGCCCCGGCGGCCATGGCCTCGACGAGCACTATGCCGAAGCTCTCCCCGCCGGTCTGGGGCGCCACGTACAGGTCGGCGGAGGCCAGGAGCTCGGCCTTCTCGGCGTCGGTGACGCCGCCGAGGAACTCGACGGACGAGGCCTGCTCGCCCAGCAGCTCACGGGTCTCGGCGACGATGCCGTCCCCGCGGCCCGCCACCAGGAACCGGGTCCCGGGTTTCCCGGCGAGGATCGTGGGCACGGCCTGCACGAGGAGGTTCAGGCCCTTGCGCGGCTCGTCGAGCCGGCCGAGGAACGCGACCGTCGGGGCGGAGGGTGTCCCGGTCCACTCGGGGCGCCGGGGGCTGCTCGCGAACACTTGCGTGTACACCCCGTTCGGGATGACGACGGCGTCGCCGCCGAGGTGGTCCACCAGGGTGCGGCGTGCGTCCTCGGAGACGGCGATCCGGGCGGCGACCTTCTCCAGGGACTGTCGGACCAGCGGGTAGGCGACCTGGAGCGCCCGCGAGCGCACCTGCGAGGTGTGGAAGGTCGCGACCACGGGCTCGGTCGTCTGCCACAGCGCGAGCATCGACAGCGACGGCACCATCGGCTCGTGCAGGTGGACGATGTCGAAGGCGTGGCCGCCGATGCCACCCTCGAGCCAGCGGCGGACCCGGGTGGCGGTCAGCGGCCCGAAGGTGAGCCGTGCGACCGACCCGTTGTAGGGCACGGGGACGGCGCGGCCGGCGGCGGTGACGACGTCGGGCAGCTCCGTGTCGTCGCTGGACGGGGCGAGCACCGACACCTCGTGGCCGGCGGCCTGCAGCGCCTCGGCCAGGTCGCGCACGTGGAACTGGACGCCGCCCGGGGCGTCGAAGGAGTAGGGGCAGACGATGCCTATCCGCAGCACGCGAGGGCTGCGGCGTCGGACGCCTCTCATCCGGTCTCCCGCGCGCGGCGGGCGACGTTCCGGCGAGCGGGGCCGAGGTCGTCGACGAACACGCGCTGCAGCATGTGCCAGTCCTGTGTGTGCTCGACGATCGTCCGCGCGAGCAGGTCCACCCAGCCCTGCGTGAGCAGGCGGGCCCGCTCGTCGCGCGGCAGCCCGGCGTCCGGTACGGGTAGCGGCGGGTGGAAGGTGATGACGATCCCCCACGGTGTGCGGGCGGCCCGACGTCGCTCGCCACGCAGCCGCTCGTAGGTGATGCTCACCGCGTGCACGGGGACCCCGGCCTCCAGGCCGAGCAGGGCCGGCCCGGCGGCGACCCGCGCCCGGTGCCCTGCGAGATCCACCTCGATGCCCGTCGAGGTGAGGTCACGGTCGCTGAGCAGCGGGATGAGCTTGCTGCCCTCCTTCGCGCCGCGGACCAGCGCGCCGAGCACGTCGCCGCTGCCCAGGGCCAGCACGTTGATGCCGAGGGAGCCGCGGAACCGGACGAACTCGTCGAACAGCTCGTCGGGCTTGAGCCGTTCGGCGACGGTGAGCACGCTCGCGAGGTACTGGGAGCCGTAGGCCCCGGCCAGGTCCCAGTTGCCGAGGTGGCCCAGCGCCAGGGAGGCCGCTCCCCCGCCGTCGACCACCGGCCGCACGTGCTCGTCGTAGCCCTCCACGCGCACGCGCGCCCGGAGCTGCTCCGGCGTGATGCCCTGCAGGGTGAACGCCTCGCGGAAGTAGCGCATGTAGCTGCGCATCCCGGCGCGGGACAGGCGGCGAATCGCGGCGGCGTCGAGGTCGGGCCGGACGCGGGCGTAGTTGGCCTCCATGCGGCGCACGCTCTTGCCGTGCCGCAGCCAGGTGACGTCGGCCACCACGGTGAACAGACCCCGCAGGACCGGCTCCGGGATCTTCGTCGCGTTCCGCCACGCGAACGTGTGCGCCGCCGCGACGTTCATCAGGCCTCCTGCCCGGCCCTGCTGGTGAGCTGCGCCCGCACGGTCGCCATGCGCTGGAAGACGGTGACGAGGCTCGCGAGCGCCAGCAGCGTCAGGACCACCTCCAGCACCACCACGGGCAGGCCCACCTGGATGAACGTGAACGGGACGAGGGCCAGCAGGAGCCGGTCGGCGCGCTCGGCGATGCCGACCTGGGCGGTGGCGCCGACGCTCTCGGCCCGCGCCCTGGCATAGGGCACGACGCTCCCCAGCACCAGGCAGGCCAGCGCGACGGCGATGCCCCAGACGCCGTTGTGCTCGTCGGGGTGCAGCACGAACCAGAGCATGATGCCGCCGAACACGGCGCCGTCGGCCACGCGGTCCAGCGTGGAGTCGAGGAACGCGCCCCACGGTCCGGACCGCCCGGACATGCGCGCCATCACGCCGTCGAGCGAGTCGAACAGGACGAAGAACCCGACCAGGAGGCCACCCACGAGCGTGTACCCCAGGGGGAACAGCGTCAGTGAGATCGCCGAGACGATCAGCGTGCCGGCGATGGTCACGGCGTCCGGTGAGACCCGCAGCGCGAGCAGCAGCCGGGCCAGGGGCGTGAACACCGTGGTCATGAGGGAGCGCAGGCTCCGTAACATTCAGTTCTCCTCTTGGTTGCCGCCCCCTGCGGTCACCCACGCCTCCGCGAGCCGGCGGCGAGTCTCTCCCAGCAGCTCGGGCAACGCCTTGGTCTGTCCCACCACGGGCAGGAAGTTCGCGTCACCCAGCCAGCGAGGCACCACGTGCTGGTGCAGGTGCGCCGCGATGCCCGCGCCCGCGACCTCGCCCTGGTTGATACCAAGATTGAAGCCTGCCGGCGCGTACACGGCGCGCGACACGCGCATGGCCTGCTGAGTCATCTGCGCCAGCTCGACGGTCTCGGCAGCGGAGAGGTCCGTGTAGTCCGAGACGTGCCGGTACGGCAGCACCATCAGGTGCCCCGAGTTGTACGGGTAGAGATTCAGCACCACGTAGCACCGCTCCCCGCGGGCGACGACGAGACCCTGCTCGTCGTCGCCCTGCGGGATGCGGCAGAACGGGCACTGCCCGGCCGTCGAGTCGGCCGGCTTGTCCTGGCCGCCGATGTAGACCATGCGGTGCGGCGTCCACAGCCGTTCGTACCCGTCGTCGGACGGGCCGAAGTCCGCGGCGTCCTGGACGGTGGGTTCCATCAGGCCTGCTGCGACCGCTCGGCCACGGCCGCCACGATGCGCTCGACGGCGTCCGCCACGGGCACGCCGTTCTCCTGCGCGCCGTCGCGGAACCGGAACGAGACGGCGCCGGCCTCGGCGTCCTCGCCACCGGCGATGAGGGTGAAGGGCACCTTCTCCTTGGACGCGTTGCGGATCTTCTTGGCGAACCGGTCGTCCGACAGGTCGATCTCGACGCGGACACCGCGGGCCGTGAGCTGCGCGGCGACGTCCTTGACGTAGTCGTCGAACGCCTCGGCGACCGGGACGAGCTTGACCTGCACGGGGGCGAGCCACGCCGGGAAGGCGCCCGCGTAGTGCTCGATGAGCACGCCCATGAACCGCTCGATAGAGCCGAACTTGGCCGAGTGGATCATGACCGGCTGCTGGCGCGTGCCGTCGGCAGCCGTGTACTCCAGCCCGAAGCCCTTGGGCTGGTTGAAGTCGTACTGCACGGTGCCCATCTGCCAGGTCCGGCCGATGGCGTCCTTGGCCTGCACGGAGATCTTCGGGCCGTAGAACGCGGCGCCGCCCGGGTCGGCGACGAGCTCCAGGCCGGTCTCCCGACCGACCTCCTCGAGGATCTTCGTGGCCGCGGCCCAGTCCTCGTCGGAGCCGACGAACTTGTCCGGCTTGGAGTCGTCCCGCGTGGACAGCTCCAGGTAGAAGTCGTCCAGGCCGAAGTCGCGCAGCACGCTCAGCATGAAGTCCAGGAGGTGCTTGACCTCCGACGGCGCCTGCTCGGGCGTCACGTAGGAGTGCGAGTCGTCCTGGGTCAGGCCGCGCACGCGCGTCAGGCCCTGCACCACACCGGACTTCTCGTACCGGTACACCGAACCGAACTCGAACAGCCGCAGCGGCAGCTCACGGTACGAGCGCCCGCGCGAGGCGAAGATCAGGTTGTGCATCGGGCAGTTCATGGCCTTGAGCCGGTACTTGGACCCCTCGAGGTCCATCTCCGGGAACATGGTGTCCGAGTAGTACGGCAGGTGCCCCGAGGTGTGGAACAGCCCGTCCTTGGTGATGTGCGGCGTGCCGACGTAGGAGAAGCCCTCCTCGATGTGCCGCTGGCGGACGTAGTCCTCCATGACCCGCTTGATGACGCCGCCCTTGGGGTGGAACAGCGGCAGGCCGGAACCGACCTCGTCGTGGAAGCTGAACAGGTCCATCTCGGCGCCGATACGACGGTGGTCGCGGCGCTCGGCCTCGGCCAGCCGCTCCAGGTGCGCCCTGAGCTCGTCCTTGGAGGGCCAGGCCGTTCCGTAGACGCGCTGCAGCATCGGGTTCTTCTCGCTGCCGCGCCAGTAGGCGGCCGCCGAGCGCATGAGCTGCACGCCGTTGCCGATCAGGCGGGTGCTCGGCAGGTGCGGCCCACGGCACAGGTCGCTCCAGACCACGGTCTCGCTCTCGCGGCCTGCGCCCCGGACGTTGTCGTAGATGGTCAGCTCGGCGCCGCCCACCTCGACATTTTCGCCGTTCTCGTCGGTGTCGGAGCCGCCCTTGAGGCCGATCAGCTCCAGCTTGTACGGCTCGTTCGCCAGCTCGGCGCGCGCCTCGTCCTCTGTGACGACCCGACGGCGGAACGTCTGGCCCTCCTTGATGATGCGGGCCATGATCTTGTCGAGGTTCTTGAGGTCCTCGGGCGTGAACGGCGTCTCGACGTCGAAGTCGTAGTAGAAGCCGTCGGTCACGGGCGGGCCGATGCCCAGCTTCGCGTCCGGGTTGACCTGCTGCACGGCCTGCGCGAGCACGTGCGCGGCGCTGTGCCGCAGCACGGCCAGGCCGTCCGGCTCGCCGACGGTCACGGGCTCGACCTTGTGGCCCGCCGGGATCTCCCGGTCGAGGTCCCACAGCTCACCATCCACCCGGACCACCACGACGTCGCGGCGCGTGCCGTACAGCTCGATACCGGTGGTCGTCGCGGTGGTCGTCGTCGCCTCCGTGAGGTTCTCAGCCGGGGTGTGGTCGGCAGGGGCGGGCGGCGATACGACGTCGGACACGACTGTGCTCCTAGAAAAAGGTCACGAGAAAACGGATCGAGGGGCACCGTCGTCTCCGACGGTGCCCCTCGATCGTACCGACCGTCGGTCGCGAGCGCCGACAGCCAGGCGCCCGCGTCCCTCGTCGCCGGTCTAGCGCTCGCGGGGCTGCTCGTCGCCGCCCCACTCCTTGGCCTTCTCGCCCAGCGAGTCGATGAGGCCGTCCGCCTTGTCGGGCGCGACCTCCTTGAGCTTGTCGGTGGCAGCGTCGACGTTCCCGTCGTTGAGCTGCTCCTTCGCCTTCTCGATGTTGTCCGGGTCCGTCACGAACTCCTTGGCCTTGTCAAAAAGCCCCATGTTCGAATCCTCTCGACACAGGCACACGGCTGTGCGCCCCCTGCTCGGCGACGGGGTCCCGCCACCAGTCGAGAACCTACGCGCACCCTGCCGCTCGCGCACTGCTGGGCTGGGCAGATCGGAGCATTCCGGACCCAGGAGTCGGCAGGCGGGCTCCGCGTCTCGTACCGTCAGGCCGTGGAGTACGTCGAGTACCTGACCATCGCCGTCACAGCGGCCGCCGTCATCATCGCCGTCACCGCGCTCGCGCCCCGGGCCGGCGTCGCGTCGCCCCTCGTGCTCGTGGTGCTCGGCGCCGGCGTGAGCTTGCTGCCGTTCGTCCCGGCGATCGAGGTGCCGCCAGAGCTGATCCTCGGCGGCGTGCTGCCCCCGCTCCTGTACTCGGCGGCGGTCGGCCTGCCGTCGATGGACTTCCGGCGCGACTTCGCGGCCATCGGCGGGCTGTCCGTCACCCTCGTGGTGATCAGCTCGGTGCTGCTCGGCCTGCTGTTCCGGTGGCTGATCCCGGACATCGACCTGGCCACCGCCATCGCCCTTGGCGCCATCGTCAGCCCGACCGACGCCGTGGCGACCACCATCGTCAAACGGCTCGGGGCGTCCCCGCGCAGCGTCACGATGCTCGAGGGCGAGTCCCTGCTCAACGACGCGTCGGCGCTGGTGCTGCTCCGGTCGGCGATCGCGGCGACGGCGGCGACCGTCAGCCTGTGGGAGGTCGTCGGCGACTTCGCGTACGCAGCGGGCGTGGCGGTCCTCATCGGCGTCCCCATCGGCTGGGTGGGCCTGCGCATCCGCAGGCGGCTGGGGCACGCCGCGCTGAGCACGGCCATGTCGTTCGTCGTCCCGTTCGCGGCGTACCTGCCGGCGGAGGAGCTGCACGCGTCGGGCCTGGTCGCCGTGGTGGCGGCGGGCCTGGTAACCGGCAACGGGTCCGCGCGGCACCTGCGGCCGCAGGACCGGATCGCCGAGCGGTCCAACTGGCACACCGTCGAGCTGCTGCTCGAGGGCGCGGTCTTCCTGGCGATGGGCATCCAGCTGTTCGACCTGATCGAGGACGTGGAGCGCGGCAACGGCTCGGTCCTGCAGGCGGCGGGCGTCGCCGCGATCGCGGGCGCCGTGGTGCTCGTGGTGCGGGCTGCCTTCGTCACGCCGCTGATCGGCATCCAGGCGCGCAGGGCCCGCCGCGGCGAAGCCGTCCGGGAGACCCTGTCAGGCTTCCAGGACCGCATAGACCTCCGGGTCGCCGCCACCCCGCCCCCGGCCGCCGGGAACACAGCGGTCAAGGGCCGGCGCTCGACCGCCGCCCGGCTGGAACGGATCCAGGGCACGCTGCGCCGCCGCACCGCCGACATCGACTACGTCCTCGCCAAGCCGCTCGGCTGGCGCGAGGGCACCCTGCTGGTGTGGGCGGGCATGCGTGGCGTGGTGACGCTCGCCGCCGCGCAGACGCTGCCGGCGGAGACTCCCGGCCGGTCCTTCCTGGTCCTCGTCGCGTTCGGCGTCGCGTTCGGCACCCTGCTGGTCCAGGGCAGCACCCTGCCGTGGGTGACCCGCCGGCTGGGCCTGATCGGGCAGGACACGACGGGCGACCTCCCTGCCCTGCGCCGCGAGACCGTACGGGCCGCGCGCGACTTCCTCGCCGACCCCCGCCGCCCGGACGGCACGCCGTACGACGACGGCGTGGTCGCCCGGGTGCGCAAGGACATGTTCCGGGAGCACGAGTCGCAGGACGAGGACGCGGAGCTCACCAGGGAGCGGTTCGTCCAGTACCGGGAGCTGCGGCTGGCCGCCATCGCAGCCCAGCGCGAGGAGCTGCTCGCGGCCCGGGCCGCCGGCACCTACGACTCGGCCCAGCTCGGCGACGCCCTGGACCTGCTGGACGCCGAGCAGATCGCCGTCGAGATGCGCAAGGGCAAGCTGCCGATACATTCGGACGATTCGGACCGCTAGCCTCACCCTGTGACGGACTACACACCGCTCCATCTCGACTGGCCCGGCTGTCTCAACGTGCGTGACCTGGGCGGACTCCCCCTCATCGGTGGCGGCACCGTCCGCGAACGGGCGCTGGTCCGCTCGGAGTCCCCCAGCTTCCTGACGGACGACGGCGTCGCCGCCGCCACCGCGTACGGCCTCTCGCGGATCATCGATCTGCGCCGACCGGCCGAGATCGAGGAGTGGCCGAGCAGGCTGGCCGACCTCCCGTCCCACCTGCACCTCCCCGTGCAGGTGGTGGACGACCCGATCGAAGGGCCGTGGGTCCCCCTCTACACGGGGCTGCTGGACCGGCGCCCCGAGCTGTTCGCGCGCGTCGTCGCCGCCATCGCGGACGCGCCAGAGGGACCGGTGCTGGTGCACTGCGCCGCGGGCAAGGACCGCACCGGGCTGGTGGTGGCGCTCGCGCTCTCGCTCGTCGGGGCGGACCTCGACGCGCTGGCCGACGACTACGAGCTCACCAACGAGCGGCTCGCCCCGCGGTACGCCGAGCGCTTCGAGGTGGCGGACGAGGCCGTCCCCGGGCGGGAGATCCCGCCGACCCGGCACGTCATCCTCGGCGCCCTGGAGCACCTGCGGACGCGGCACGGTTCGGTGGAGGCCTACCTCACCCGCAGCGGGCTCACCCCGGGCCACGTCCGAGCCCTGCGCGCACGCCTGATCGCCCCCTCTTCTCGGTGAGTGCTGGATATTCGCCCTTCCGACAGCGATCAGAGGGCGAATATCCAGCACTCAACGGTCAGGGGCGGGTGGCCGCCGCTGCCCACGAGAGCATCGGCGACTGGTTGTTCGTCGCCCTGAGGCGGATCGTCACCGGGCCCGGCTCGGCCAGCTCGACGTCGTAGCTGAGCACCTCGCTCGGGTTCCCCGAGTTCAGGGTCACCGTCCCGACGGGGTGGCTCGCGCCGTCGTGGTCGAGCACGACGTCGGCGCTCCTGCTGCTGTCGGGCCACCACGAGTGCGATCCGGCAGCGAGCGTGTACGAGCCGGCGGGCAGCGTGAAGGTGTAGGACACCTCGGCCCCCACCTGGTTCGCCGTGTACATCCCGGTGGTCGTCGTCTTGTCGTACGCACCGGCGACGACGCCCTTGTAGCTGATCGACCGGCTCCCCGAAGCGCTCTGCGCCCAGTGCCCCCACGCCGCGCCGTTCTCTCGCACGCGGTCGGGTGCGTTGTTCACGAGCGCGTCGCCGACGAGGCCGGAGACGGCCGCGTAGGCGGGCGAGTCGTACCCCAGTGCGCCGCCGCTGGTCGCGTTGACGTCGGCGAACGCGACGGTCCCCCGCGGCACCACCTCGACGTGCGCGGTAGCGGACGCCTGCCCGTAGGAACCCTTGACGGCGACCGTCGCCCAGGCCTCGTCGAACGCCGCCGGGTCGACGGTCCAGTCGACCGGGACCTCGCGGGCGGTGCCGTCGGTGAGCTCCGCCGTGAGTGTGTCGGGCAGGGCGGGAGCCTCGCCGACGTAGGTCGCCACGGTGGGCTCCTCGAGGTCGGCTATCCGGTTCGCGACCGGCGCGGACGCCGTCCGGAGCCGGGCCGCGAGGTCCGCCGCGCCCTGCCCGTCGAGCCGGTAGCGCCTCGGGTCGGCGACCGCGGCGCGAGCGTCCGCGATGCCGTTCTGGAGCACCGTCCACTCGACGTCGGTGAAGTCGCCGGTGCGCTCGACGTCCTCAGCGACGGCCAGCGCGGCGGCGAGCGCCCGGACATCGGCCGCCCGGGTAGCCGGTGCCGAGACCACGCCGACGGCGTCGACGTTGAGCTTGCCCGACGCGACGGTGAGCGTCACCGTGTGCTCGCCCCAGCCGAGGCCCCGCAGCTCGAACGCCTGCTGGTACTGGCCGGACGCGCGGGTGCGGGCATTGAGCTCCACCGGCCCGCCGTCGACCGTGACGTCCAGGCGTGCGGACCCGTCGTTCGGGCCGAGCACGTCCAGCCCGGAGCCCGTGAAGGTGTAGCTCACGGAGGCGCCGTCGGCCTGGTTGATCGACGACGTGCGGCCGTACTCGAACATGCCCTTGCCGTTGGCGTGCGCCCACTTGCCGTCATAGACGAGCTTGGTCGCCGCCGGGTCGTCGAGGTCGGTCATCTCGTGGCCGTCGAGGTACTCGCCGTAGTACGGCACATCGGAGGCCACGCGCTCGACCTTGAGGTTGTCGAACTGCGTCCAGTGGAACCCGCTGGCGAGGTCCACCCAGCCCGACAGGATCGGGGTGGCGTCCGTCCAGGCGAACACCTGCGCGCCGTCGATCCAGCCGGTGACCCGGTCGCCCGCGACCTGCACGGACAGCTCGTGCCATGCGGCTCCGTCCCAGCCGTCGCCCGCGACGGAGCCGCTCTCGACGGTGGTCCCCCGCCGGGTGAGCTGCCAGCCGCCGTCCACGGCCAGCTTGAGCGCGTACGGCGTGCCACGGAGGTCGTGGGAGGTGTCGCCGCCGCTGGAGCGGGCGCCGAGGGCGGCGTAGTTGCCGCTCACGGTGTCGCGCTCGAAGCGGACGTCGACGGTCGCGCGGTAGTTGCTCCAGCGCCGGTCGCCGACGGCGGTGATCGGCTCGCCGTTGTTCCACGCGCCGCCGACGCCGGTGCCCTCGCGGTCGACCTGCTGGCGCAGGACCCGCTCGCCGTCGTCGGCCCGATAAGCCTCGAAGGAGCCGTTGCGGTCCCACGTGTACAGCGGGATCGCGCCGGTGTCCCCGCCGCGGGAGTCGGTGAAGTCCTCGGTCCGGCCGGTCAGTCCGCCGCCGGTGCGGACGACGGGCACGCGCTTGTCCGAGTAGTCGAAGTCGTCGGACCAGAGCACGTTCCGCGGTGCCTCGCGGGTGGCGCCGGCGTCGAGCACCGTGCGCTCGCCCTCGACGGGGAGCGGCGTGGTCCAGCCCTTGTCGCGGCGGACGTCGAGCGAGGTCACGGTGGTGATCGAGTACGGCTGCACGGTGACGCTGTAGGCGCCGTCGGCATCCGCGGAGACGTTGCCGACGTGCTGCTTGTACCGGGCGTCGAAGGCCTCGCCGTCCTCCGCGGCACGGGTCTCCCACACCGCGAGGCGGGGCTTGTACCCGAGGTGCAGGTCCTCCGGGGTGATCCGGTAGGTCCGCGGCGTCTCGGAGTCGTTGACGACCACCGTCGAGAAGTCCGAGCGGTCGGGGGCCGCGAGCGTCAGGTAGTTCGGGCCGCCGTTGCGGCCGTTGACCGGGTTGGTGCCGGTCGCGGTGGTGGCGGAGGCCTGAGGCACCGCACGCCAGATCCCGGACCGGTTGCGCGGGTCCTCCCAGCCGGTCACCGCGAAGTTCGAGAAGTGCTGCAGCGCGGCCAGGCCGGCGTCGTAGTGGATCCACCCGGACCACGGGTCGCGAGCGCTCACGAGCTCCTTGTACGAGTACTGCCCGCCCTCGTAGAACGAGCCGATCGCGGGCTGGTAGATGAAGTGCGTGCGCCGGGAGTTGGCGAAGCCCTTGACGATGGTGTTCGCCATCTCCAGGGAGCTTCCGCTCCCGCCGAGGCCGGTGCCCTCGACCGTCGGGTCGGCCGTGTTGTTGTTCGGCCGGAACGAGGAGTTGCTGAACGTGGCCTGCGCCTCGCTGTTCCAGACCTCCTCGTCGAGCTCGTCGGCCAGGCGCTTGAAGTTCCCGGCGGCGTCGTCGTCGGTGTTGTAGTGGAAGCCGGAGGCGCCCACGACGTCACGCAGCGATGCGTCGGCGACCATCTCGTCGCCGAAGGTGCCGGTGCCGACCTCGTCGGAGATGACCACCTGGATCCGGTGGAACAGGTTCGCCTCACCGCGGCGGAAGCCGGCGAGCCGCGGGTCGTCGCTCACGTAACCCGTGTCGTCGGTGCGGACGCGCTGGGCGTACTCCCTGGTCCACTCCAGGTCGGCGGTGTGCTCGTTCACGCCGGGGTTGACGTAGTCGACCATGAACCCGTACTCGCGGTACGCGGCCAGGATCGTGTTCTTGTACCAGTCGTAGATCTTGTCGTTCGTGTTCGCCCAGGGCACGGCGTTCCAGCGCAGGATCGACACCCTGAGGTCGGGGTTGACCTTCTTGGCGTCGGCGGCGAGCTGGAAGCCGGGGTGGCGGCGCACGTTCGCGGGCTCGTCCGCGGTGCGCATCGTCGCCACGTCCGAACCGGTCGAGTTGTTGCGGTCGTCGCCCATCTCGATCTTGACGTGCTGCATGATCGGGTGCTCGCCGCCGAACAGGATCTGCAGCAGCTCCGCGTACTTCCGCGGCTGCTCGGACTTGTAGTCCATCAGGAGGGCGCTGGTGCTGTTGGCGCTGAGCACGCCGAAGCCCTTGAAGGTCAGGCCGTTGACGTTGTCCGCGGCGACGTCGTCCCCGTCGACGGTGATCTCGGTGACCTCCGGCGCGCGAGGCGCCTCCGCGGCCGATGCTCCAGCTCCCGCGACGAGCGACGACCCGATCACGCCGCACACGAGCATCCCGGCGATGGTGGCTGACGACATTCGTCTACGTCTCATGGCGCTCCCCTTCCACGTTGAAGTGTTCGATCGACGCCGGGCTCACGGCGGAGGCGGTGCAGGTCTTCCTCGAACCGCACGCGGTGGCCATCGACGTCGATGTTCGTTTCTGATCGTTCAAGATCAGCTACTGGGCGCCACGTTATAGGGAGCGGCGAAAAGCGCCAAGATATTGTTCGGTATTGATCACTTCGCCGCGACGGCGGCGCGTCAGTGGTCGCGCGCCGCCCGGTCGTGCGCCGCGGTGAGCAGGCCCCGAGCGGCGGCGAGCGTGCGGTCGGCTTCGGCCGGGGTGATCCGCACGAGCGCGAACGCGCCGATCGAGAGCCCGGTGACCGCGTCGGCGAGGCGTTCCTGCTCCTCCGGCGTGGCAGCGGTCAGGTAGGCGGCGACCCCACGACCGATCGCCGCGCGCAGCTCGTCACGGTAGTCGGCGACGACGCGCGCCACCTCGCCGTCGTGCACGACCGGCGCGGTGGCGGTGTTGATGAGCAGGCAGCCGCTGGTCGCCGACATCGAGTCGGTCCGCGTGAACGCCTCCCGCAGGCCGTCCAGGTACGTGAGCACCGCCTCCGGAGCGACGGCGTCAGCCTTCAGAGGGCGCAGCCTCGGCCGGATGACCTCGTCGAGGTAGCTCTGCACTGCGACGTCGAACAGCCCTCGCTTCGAGCCGAACGTGTTGTAGATGCTCGACCGGCTCAGCCCCGTCGCCTCTTCCAGGGCCGGGACCGAGGCGCCCTCGAACCCGGCACGCCAGAACAGGGTGCGCGCCGCACGCACCACCACATCGCGGTCGAAGCCCTGCGTCCGAGCCATCCCTGCCTCCAGTTGTTCTGAAACGCTCGGTCCAGTATATATTGGAAGAGTCGTTACAGAATAGATCCACCCCGAGGGAGCATGTCGATGTCCGAGTTCATGAGCACGCAGATCCAGCTCGTCTCCCGCCCGACCGGATGGCCGACGCACGAGAGCTTCCGCACCGTCGCCATCGCCCACGACGCCCTCCGGCCCGGCCAGGTACGCGTGCGCAACGAGTTCGTCTCGGTCGACCCGTACATGCGCGGACGGATGAACGACGCGCGCAGTTACGTCGCCCCGTTCGCGCTCGGCGAGACCATCCCTGGTGGTGCGATCGGCCGCGTCGTCGAGTCCGCCGCCGACGGCGTCCCCGTCGGGGCCGTCGTGCTGCACCAGCACGGCTGGTCCGACACGGTGCAGGACGACGCCTCGACCTTCCGCGTCGTCCCCGACGTGCCCGGCGTGCCGCTGTCGCTGCGCCTGCACGTCCTCGGCATGACCGGGCTCACCGCGTACGTGGGGCTCACGGCCATCGCCGGGATGCGGGAGGGTGACACGGTCTTCGTCTCCGGCGCGGCCGGCGCCGTCGGCACCGCCGCCGGCCAGATCGCCAAGCTGCTCGGAGCCAAGCGAGTCATCGGATCGGCAGGATCACCCGAGAAGGTCGCCCTGCTGACCGAGAAGTACGGCTACGACGCCGCCTTCAACTACAAGGACGGCGACGTGCGCGCCCAGCTCGCCGAAGCCGCGCCCGACGGGATCGACGTGTACTTCGACAACGTCGGCGGCGACCACCTCGAGGCTGCCCTCGACGCGTTCAACGACGGCGGACGTGCCGCGCTCTGCGGGGCCATCGCCGTCTACAACACCACCGGGAAGACCCCCGGGCCCGACAACATGGCCAACATCATCACGCGGGGGCTCACCCTGCAGGGGTTCACCCTCGGCGCCTACCTCCACCTCGCCCCCGAGTTCCAGGAGCGGATGACGGCCTGGTTCGCCGCCGGAGAGATCTCCTACGACGAGACCATCGCCGACGGCATCGAGAACACGGTCGACGCGTTCCTCGACATGATGCGCGGCGCCAACACCGGCAAGATGCTCGTCCGCGTCTGATCGAGGAGGCGCAGACCTCGTGCCCGATGGCCCGGTTCCTGGCGGGATCGGACCACCAGCGCTTCAGCGCACGAGGACCGCACCTTCGTGCGCGTCGACCACGCGCGCTGCTTGCCGGGTCAGCATGGTGGCGCCGAGCAGTGCGTGCCCGACCATGATGGGGTAGATCGCCCAGCGTTCGAACAGGCCGATGTTCCACTCGATGCCGGCACGGACGTCCACCATGAACAGGACGAAGCCGATCAGACCGAGAACGCCGAGGGCGATGAGGGCTCTCCCGCGGGAGCGGTCCAGGCCGAGGTGCCGAGCGGACACGCCGGCGACCAACGCGAAGACGTTGCCGCTGACGATGACGCTCTGCGCGCCGAGGAAGTGGAACACGGCGAGACCGTTGGCGAGGTTCTCGGTGGAGCCGTGCACGACGCCGACGAGCGACACCCCGACGCCGGAGAGCACCGCGAGCGCCGTCAGGGCGATCGGCCGCCAGCCCTTGCGCTGGTCCAGGAGCAGTGCGGCACCAAGGATCAGGACGACGCCGTAGAACACCCAGCCGGTGTTCATGACCCAGGCCAGCGGGGAGTCCGCGGCCTGCCCGAACGCGGTCTCGCGTTCGGGCAGACCCAGGTGGCTGACCCAGTTGTACAGGGGCGCGTAGCGGGGGTTGGTCCATGCGGCGGCGGTGACTAGCTCGGCGGCCCAGCTGACCAGCGGGCCGACGAGCAGCAGGACGGCGCCGAGGCGAGCGGCCGGTCCGGTACGCAGGATCGAGGTCATGGTGCTCACGCCTTCAGTGCCATGCCGGGGATGCGAGCGCGGATGGCGTCGAGCTCGGCTTCGTCGGAGATGCCCTGGAAGTCGTACCGGGGTGTGTACGGTCCCTCGAGCGCGCGGACCTCGTCGTCGGTGAGGTCGAGGTCGAGGGATGCCACGGCGTCGTCGATCTGCCCCACGCTTCCGGCGCCCACCAGGGGTGCGGTGACCACCGGCTGGCGGTGCAGCCAGGCCAGGGCGACCTGTGCACGGCTCACGCCGCGGGCGTCGGCGACGGACCCCACGGCGTCGATGATCGCGCGGTTGGATGCCTCCTGTGCGGGCGTGTAGAGCAGGTCGGCGTAGGCGCCGTCGGTCTCGGCCCGGTGGGTGGCGTTGGCCTGGTCCCAGGGCCGGGCGAGGCGACCGCGGCCGAGCGGGCTCCAGATGACGGTGCCGACACCCTCGTCCAGGCACAGCGGGATCATCTCGCGTTCCTCCTCACGCGCCAGGAGGTTGTAGTGGTCCTGCATCGAGACGAACCGGGCCCAGCCGTGCTGCTTCTGCAGGTGCAGAGCCTTGGCGAGCTCCCAGGCGTGCATCGAGGACGCGCCCAGGTAGCGCACCTTGCCCGCCTTGACGAGGTCGCTCAGCGCTTCGAGCGTCTCCTCCAGCGGGGTTGTGGGGTCGTTGCGGTGGACCTGGTACAGGTCGATGTAGTCGGTGCCCAGGCGGCGTAGCGAGTGGTCGACCTCGGTCATGATCGCCTTGCGCGACAGGCCCTTGCCGTTCGGGCCGGGCCGCATGGGGTGACGCAGCTTGGTCGCGATGACGACGTCGTCGCGGTCGGCGAAGTCGGCCAGTGCCCGGCCGAGGATCTCCTCGCTGGAACCGTTGGAGTACAGGTTCGCGGTGTCGAAGAAGTTGATGCCGGCTTCGAGCGCGTGCCGGATGAGGGGACGGGCCCGCTCCTCGCCGAGCGACCAGACGGGGTGTCCCCGGTCGGGCTCGCCGTAGGTCATGGCGCCGATCGCGACCGGGGACACGTCCAGGCCGGTGGTGCCGAGCTTCACGTAACGCACGTGGTGCCTCCTGCTAGAGTAGCAACTCGCGGAGAACTCTCCGCAATAGTTCGAAACTAACGGAGAGTTCTCCGGATGTCAACGGGAGGAGAGGTCTGTGCCTGAGGAGACGACGACCTACGGGACCCAGCGCAAGGCCGCCGAGCGCAACCGCGCCGCGATCCTTGAGGTCGCCCACGACCTGTTCGCCACGAACCCGGCGGCCTCGCTGAACGAGGTGGCGAAGCGGGCGGGCGTCGGTGCAGGGACGCTGTATCGCCACTTCCCCACCCGGGAGGCGCTGATCCTGGCGGTGTACCAGCACGACGTGGAGAAGCTGGTCGGCTCGGTCGACGAGCTCCTGGCGGACCGCCCCGCGAAGGAGGCCTTCATCGAGTGGTTCGAGATGCTGGCCGCGTACATCCGCGTCAAGCACGGCCTGGGCGAGGCGCTGCACCACGCCGCGATCCAGGACGCCATCAACCGGACCTACGCCCCGGTCACCGCCGCCATCGGCAAGCTGCTGGACGCCTGTGTCGAGCAGGGCTCGGTCCGCCCCGGCCTGGGCGCCGGCGACGTGCTGCTCCTGATGAGCTTTCTCTGGCGAGTGGCACCCGACGCGCTCGGCGTGGCTCAAGGACGCAGGCTGACCGCAATGGTGTTCGACGGGATCGCGTCGCCCGAGGCTTCCCGCTGACGGTCGCGGGAAGGGCCGGACCGCCCGCTGCACCAGACATGCAGAAGGCCCTCTGGCCGGCGTTTCCGCCGGCCAGAGGGCCTCGTCTTGCTGGTGGGCGATACTGGGATCGAACCAGTGACCTCTTCCGTGTCAGGGAAGCGCGCTACCGCTGCGCCAATCGCCCGAGGTGGGTACGGGATTCGAACCCGTGTGTACGGCTTTGCAGGCCGCTGCCTCGCCTCTCGGCCAACCCACCGTGCTCTCCCACCAAAATGGGTTCGAGCGGATGACGGGACTTGAACCCGCGACCCTCACCTTGGCAAGGTGATGCTCTACCACTGAGCTACATCCGCGTTGCACCAGCTCGGACCCTTTCAGGCCCCTGTTGGTGACGCTCCGGAAGAGTAGTTCACAAACGGTGTGCCGGTCCAATCGAAATGGGCTCGCCACCTGCGACGCGTCTTCCGGAGCCTCCGGGCCCAGGTGCGGGCTATGTTCTGCCGTATGAGTGCGACCGACATCGTCCCCGCCCACCTGTTACCGATCCTGGAGGCGCCGAACTACGGGTTCCTCGGCACCATCCGCCCGGACGACACCGTCCAGGTCAACCCGATGTGGTTCGACTTCGACGGCGAGACGCTGCGCTTCACGCACACCACGAAGCGCGCCAAGTACCGCAACCTGCAGCACAACCCGTCGATGAGCCTCGCGATCATCAACCACGAGGACGTGTTCGGCTACGTCGAGCTCCGCGGCAAGCTGATCGAGGTCATCCCGGACCCGACGGGCGACTTCTACGTCCACCTGGGCAAGCGCTACGGCAACCCGGACCAGCAGCCGCCGCCGGACAGCGCCGACCGCGTCATCCTGGTGATGAGCATCGAGCACGTCGCATCGAAGTAGCCGTCAACGGCGCGGAGCGATGAGTTCTCCGCACACGGCAGGTCTCTCCTGGTACGGAAGATTCCCCGACGAAGGAGAGACCGATGCCGAACCTGATGGTGGACTTCATCATCTCGCTCGACGGTTATGCGGCGGCGGAGGACTGGCCCGGCCTGTGGGGCATGGGCGGGCCCGAGTACCTGGACTGGATCACCTCGGACTCCGAGACGTCGCACACGACACTCATGGGCGCGACGACGTACCGGGTCATGTCCGGGTTCGCCGCCAAGATGCCCGACGATCCCCTGACCACCATGCCCAAGGTGGTGTTCTCGTCGACCCTGAAGGCGCCGCTCTCGTGGGCCAACGCCGAGCTGGTCGACGGCGACGCGGTAGAGGTCGTCCGCGAGCTGAAGCGCACCTCCCCGCGCCCCCTGCGCACCATCGGCAGCCTCAGCCTGAGCCGGTCGCTGCTCAGGGCCGGCCTCGTCGACCGGTTCCGGGTGGTGGTCTTCCCCGTCATCACGGGCGCCAACGGCAAGGAACGCATCTTCGACGGGTACCCGGACGTCAGGCTCGAGCTGGTCAACAACCACCTGTTCGACGGGCAGCTCCAGCTGCTGGAGTACATCCCCACGGTGCTGGACGCGCCGCCGGGGGCCGATGGCTGAGCCAACTTCGGGGCTGGGCCCGGTTCCCCCGGACGTCACGCGTCGGCCGCGACCGGTGCGGTCCTCAGCTCGTGCAGGCGCGAGCCGTCGGTACTGATGGTCGCGGTGGCGGTCGCGATCGCGCCGATCAGGCAGATCACTGCGCAGTACACAATCACGGGCCAGATCTGGCCGCCCACCAACGCGACGAGCGCGGTGCAGATGAAGGGTGCGAGCCCGCCGCCGAGGGTGTTGGAGATCTGGTACCCGATGTTCACGCCGGTGGTGCGGGCCTCCGGGTCGAACATCTCGGCCAGCATGGTCTGCAGCGTCGCCTGCATGGCCACGCCGGGGATCACGAAGCCGAGGATCATGCCGGCCCAGATCAGGAGCAGGTTGCTCGTGTCGAACAGCAGGAACGTCGGCCAGACCAGCACCGCGAAGCCGACGCAGCCCGCGATGTACACCTTCCGGCGGCCGATCCGGTCGGACAGCGCGCCGTACGCCGGGGCGACGACGATCTGCAGGAGGCCGACGATCATCGTTCCCGCGAAGCCCTGCCAGGCCGGGATGTCGTTCTGGTTCACCATGTAGGCGATGCCGAACGTGAGGACCACGTACCCCGCGATGCTCTGCGGCAGGCCGATGAGGATGCCCATGATCGCGTTCTTCGGGTGCCGGAAGACCTCGGCGATCGGGTTGCTCTTCACGCCCGCACTCGCCTGAGCCTGCTTGGTGTCCTTGAACTCCTCCGACTCCTCGAGCTTGCTGCGCAGCACGATCGCGATGATGGCGAGCACGAGGCCGAGGACGAACGGGATACGCCAGCCCCAGGTCATGAACCAGGACTCCGGGCCGAGGCCCAGGCCGGCCATCAGGCCGGCGGACGCCACGTTCGCGATGCCCGCGCCGCTGATCAGGAACGCGCCGTACATACCGCGCCTGCCGACCGGGGCGTGCTCGACGACCATCGTCGCCGCGCCGCCCATCTCGCCACCGACGAAGAAGCCCTGGCACATGCGGAAGAAGATCAGCAGCAGCGGCGCCACGATGCCGATCGACGCCTCCGGCGGGATGAGCCCGATGCCGGCGGTGGCGATGCCCATGCCGACGACGGTGATCATCAGCGTGGTCTTGCGACCGACGCGGTCACCGATGTGGCCGAACACCAGGCCGCCGACAGGGCGGAGGAAGAAGCCGACGGCGAACGTCGCGAACGACGAGAGCTGCGCGACGATCGGGTCCTCACCGGTGAAGAACACCGCGGGAAAGATCGCGGCCGAGGCCAGGCCGTACAGGTAGTAGTCGTAGTACTCCATGAGCGTGCCGATCGCGCCACCGGCGATGGTGCGCTTCTGCGTGCGGGTCAGCGGCGTTGTCGTCATCGGACGATGATGTCGACTTCTGAACACAACGTCTATGCCGCGAACGTTTCGTTAAGGTAAAAGTCTGAGCGGCCGGCGCGGAGCCGGCGAGGTCAGCCCCGCTCCGACCGCATCTGGTCGAGGTAGGCGTAGGCGGTGACCTTGGAGATCCCCAGGCGCTTCGCCACCGTCTCGACCGAACGCTTGACATGGAAGGCGCCCAGCTCGTCGAGGGTGCGCAGCACGGCGATCCGGTCGGACTTGTCCATCATCGCCACCGGACGGCCGACCGCCGAGACGGCGTCGGCGATCATCGTGTCGAGCAGGCTCGCGATGTCGTGCGTATGGAGCTCGCGGTCACGTTTCTCCGGTGCGGCCGACGGCAGCAGGGCGCTGATGACGTTCTGCGCCGTCTGCAACGGCGTCAGGTCGATGTTGATGCACAGCGCGGCGATGATCCGTCCCGACGCGTCGCGGTAGTAGACGGACGACGAGTGCAGCTCGCGCCCGTCCGCCGTCCGACCCGGGTAACCGAACTCATCGTGCTCGGCGTCCTCGTCGCGCATCACCTCGAGGCCGAGGTTCGTGGACGGCCCGCCGACCTTCCGCCCGGTGACATGACCGTTGACGATCGCGTAGATCGTGTGGTTCAGGTCGCGCTGGCTCAGATCGTGCAGCACGACCTCGCAATGGTCGCCGACGGCGGACGCGATGGCGCGCATGACCGGTTCCAGGACCGACCAGGCCTCTTCGATGCTCTCGAAGCGGCCCTTTGTCACCGCGGGAACGGCCCCGTCGGCCACGCCTTCACCCTCACCGTTGCGCCTGGTCATATCGTTGGAGATCCTACGCGGCAGACTCGGGACATCGATCTTGCAAGCCACCTGGCCAGGACCGACTCAAGCATCGAGGAGACATCGTGCAGGCGCACGGCTTGTACTTCCCCTACATCCACATCCGCGACGACAACTGGCTCAAGACGGCGGCGCTCTACTGGCCGACTGTGGGGCGGCTGGTGCCCCGAGGCCATCAGACCCATGATTCCCCGACGGCGCGCGCCTTCGCTCAGGCTGAAGTACTGCGCAGCGAGAACCCACAGGCCCTCCTCGCGACCGCCGGGCTCGACCTCCTCCAGGCCCTTTGGGCCAATGCAGACGAGCTGGCCACTCGCTACCGTGTCGTCCCCGGCGACGGCCCGGCGCACGTGGACCACGACACCGGGCGCGGCTTGCTCGTCACGCCGGAGCACCAACATCTGGGATGGGTGCACCTCGACAAGTTCCCCCATGGGGCCGTGGAGATGCTGGTGGACCATGGGCTGGCGGTACGCGGCCGGAAGGACAGGCTGGCGATCCACAGCGAGCACGACCCAACCTGGTCGGAGCTCGGGTACAACCATGTTGCGGCCGAGACGTGGATCGGCTTGCACCCCGCCGTGGCCGGCGCGTACATGACAGCGCTCGTTGGCCGGTTCAGCGAGCACGGCAACTTTCAGCCGATCACCGACCAGGACGATCTGCGGTCCGGTGTACCGCATCGCGACGTCACGGAGGCCCTCCAGCTCCTGATGGGAACGGCGTCTCGGCCGCAGTCGCGAGAAGGTCTCGACCGCTACGTCGCGCTCTCCGTACAAGCAGCTGCCCCTGCAGACCTGTCACTGGTTTCGCCCGACAAGATCTTGGAATGCCGGGAAAAGCTGCAGGGTGAGTTGGAGACCTTCCGTGCCCACGTTGCCAAGCAGGCCGATGAACTCGCTCAGATCGCATCGCTTCCGGTAGACCACCGTCGGCTCGAGACGTTCAACGAGCATGTCGAGAAGCACATCAAGAAGCCCCTGCAGGACCTCGAGCGCGGGTTGGCGCTGCTCCGCTTACCCACGACCCGAACCATGCTGACGGCGAGCTCCTTCGCGGCTCCGGCTGGCGTCACGGCCGCCACCAACTTGCTGGACCAGCCGGTGATCGCAGCGAGCCTCGAGACCGTGGCGGTGGTCGGCACTGCATGGTGGACGGGGGTACGACTCGATCGAAAGAACCTCCGCACGGAGTCCGAGGTCGGCTACCTCCTCGGAGTACGAGAACAGCTGACTCCCAAGACGCTCGCCAACCGCGCAAGGAAGCTCTGGGCCGGCACGTACTGATCGGAGGCCCTCGTGACCGACACCCCCGCCCCCGCGTGGCGGCCTACCGGGCTCGCCTGGACCGAGGCCGGTGCGGCACTGGAGTGGTTCTCGCCGACCGGCGACGTACGGGCCAGTGCTGTTGATCTCGGAGCACGCCTGTCGTTCACGGTCGGACCGGACCGGCGCTGTACCGGGCTGTGGTGGGACGGTCGTCGAGTGCCCTGCACCGCCCGCGCACCGATCGACCCGGGTGCGAAGTCGGGGCAGTGCGACTCCTGCGCAGCGATAGCCCGCACCCGGTCGGTGGCGACCGACACCGTCCTGGACGACCCGCGCGAGTTCTGCGTCTATCTCGCCCACCACGGGAGCGTGGTCAAGGTCGGGATCAGCGCGACCGAGCGCGGCCCAGCCCGGCTGCTGGAACAGGGCGCGCTGTCCTCGATGATCCTGTCGGCCGGGACGCTGCTGTCCGCCAGACGCTGCGAGGCACTGCTTACCACCGCGCTCGGCGTACCCCAGCAGGTCCACACCGCCCGCAAGCGTGGCGCCCGGCTGGCCCCTGGAACGGCGTCGGCCCGCGCGGCAGCGCTTGCCGCCGTCGCCGAACGAGCCGCAGGTCTGGATTGGCCGCCCGGTCAGAGCCGCAGCACCGCCGGCCCGGTGGATCACACCCCCGCGTACGGGTTGCCCGACGGCGGAATCGCCGCCGACCACGAGATCGGCCCCTTGCAGGCCGGAGCCACGATCAACGGTGAAGTCGTGTGCCGGATCGGACGCGACATGTACCTGTCCACGCCTGGTGGGATCGTCTTGCTGGACACCGGTCTGCTCCAGGGCTGGGCCCTGAACCGCGCCGAAGATGATGCGCTACTTACAGCGCGGACGGCGCCGGTCACAAGACCCGGGCCCACGCCGGAGGCCCAGCCTGACGTCCTCTTCTGATGCCGGGACGCTCGATGGCAGCATCGGCTCATGACATTGCCGGCTGACAGCCACGTTCACAGTGAGTGGTCGTGGGACACCGGCGGCCCGCAGTCTCACGCCGTCGGACGCATGCGCGCCACCTGCGCCCAGGCCGTGAAGATCGGGCTGCCGGCGCTCTTCTTCACCGAGCACCTCGACATTCCGGATACGTGGCGCGCCGAGCCCGAGGACCTGATGCCGCACCAGCAGGGCCTCCTCAACGATGCGGGCCGCGTCGACTTCGCCCCGCTCGACGCGGATGGCTACTTCGACGCCATCGACCGCATGCGCCACGACTTCCCCGATCTCCGGATCTGCACCGGAGTGGAGTTCGGGCAGCCGCACCTGTTCGACGCTCAGGCCGCGGGGATCATCGACCTGAGCCTGATCGACCGTGTCCTCGGCTCGCTGCACACCCTCGACCTCGGCGGAGGTGTCGCGGAACCGAGGACGCTCTTCCGCGAGCACGACCCGGCGGTCGTCATGCGTGCCTATCTGGAGCAGATCCCCGTCATGGTGCGCGGGTCGGACGTGTTCGAGGTCTTCACGCACATCGACTACGCGGCCCGGTCCTGGCCTACCGAAGCTGTCGGGCCGTTCGATCCGCGCCCGTTCGAGGAAGGGTTCAGAGCCGCGATGCGGTCGATCGCCGAGAGCGGACGAGCCCTCGAGATGAACACGCGACGACTCTGGCCGTGGATCCCGCAGTGGTGGGTCGAAGAAGGCGGTAAGACGGTCAGTTTCGGCAGCGACGCGCACACCCCTGACGCGATCGCGGCGAACTTTCCCGAGGCCACGGCGTTGCTGGAGCACTTCGGGTTCAGACCGGGAAGCGTGGCGGAAGAGCTGTGGGCGAGGTCGCGCCCCCTTTGAGGGCACAGCCTGGGGAACCTCGGCTCCCGGGCGTCGGTGGGCACCTCGCCATCGAGCAGGGAATGGTCCTCGGCGGCTCCTGGAGCCCTGGCCTCGCGGGCATTCCTGGTGCGCTCACCCACGGGCGCATGGACATCAGCGGACCCCGTACTGGCCGCCACAGACCGGTTCGACACGAATAGGTGACATGCGAAGGCCCTCTGGTCAGCGTCTCCGCCAGCCAGAGGGCCTGTCGTGCATGGTGGGCGATACTGGGATCGAACCAGTGACCTCTTCCGTGTCAGGGAAGCGCGCTACCGCTGCGCCAATCGCCCATGCTGCTGTGCGAGGTGGGTACGGGATTCGAACCCGTGTATACGGCTTTGCAGACCGCTGCCTCGCCACTCGGCCAACCCACCGCCCGGCCAAAACTACAACCTTGGCGTGCTCTCATCAGCCGAAGATCTACGAGAGCGGCGTTTTTCCGAGCGGATGACGGGACTTGAACCCGCGACCCTCACCTTGGCAAGGTGATGCTCTACCACTGAGCTACATCCGCGATGCCGGGCATCCTGGGGTTTCCCCCGGTGTTCCGGCGTTCTGAACATTAATCGACCGGAGGGCTAACCGTCCAATCGGTCGCACCGCCGTACGGTTGTCCCGTGTCCCCCAGCCCGGCCCATCCGCCCGCAAACCGCACGATTCGCCCGGTTCCGTCCCGCCGAACTTCCCCAGCGCCGCTGTCCGACGTGACCGGAGACACCGGATGGGCAAGCTTCGCCGGACGCGTCGCGACGGACGCGGTCGAGTGCATCGACATCCTGGCCGAGCCCGAACGGCTCGCGACGGGCACCTGGTTCGTCGTCGCCGACTTCGAGGCAGCCTCAGAATCAGGAGCCCGGCCAGCGGGACAGGCCCGCGCCTGGCGGTTCGCCACCGTGCACGACGCCGGAGCACCACCCGCCACCACCTGGACCGGTCCCCCGGCCGACGCCTGGACCTCCTCGATGGACCAGGCCGGCTACGAGGCCGCCGTCTCCCGGGTGCGCGAGCACGTCCGCGAAGGCGACGTCTACCAGGCCAACATCTGCCGGGTGCTGTCCGCACCCCTCGCCGTCGGGCAGGCGGGCGACGAACCCGACGCCCGGGCGCTCGCCGCCCGGCTCGCCGCGGGGAACCCGGCGCCGCATGCCGCTGCCGTCCACGTGCCCGCTGCCACCGGCCTGGATCCGGTGTGGGTGGTGAGCGCCTCCCCCGAGCTCTACCTGTCCGTGCGGCACGAGCCAGGGACCGGGACCGTCGTCGAGTCCGGCCCGATCAAGGGCACCGCCCGCACTCCCGACGGGCTCACCGAGAAGGACCGCGCCGAGAACGTCATGATCACGGACCTCGTGCGCAACGACCTGCAGACCGTGTGCCGCCCCGGCACCGTCGCGGTCACCTCGCTGCTGGAGGTCGAGGAGCATCCGGGCCTGGTGCACCTGGTCTCGCGCGTGCGCGGCACGCTGTCGGACGACGTCGTCCGCTCCGGCGCGCTGTGGCGCCGCCTGCTGGCCGGCACGTTCCCGCCCGGCTCGGTCTCGGGCGCGCCGAAGTCGAGCGCGCTGCGGATCATCCGCGAGCTGGAGCCCGTCCCCCGCGGCCCGTACTGCGGCGCGGTGGGCTGGGTGGCCGACGGCGAGGCCTCCCTCGCCGTCGGCATCCGCACGTTCTGGTGGGCCGACGACGGGAGCGGCGGCGTGCTCCGCTTCGGCACCGGCGCCGGCATCACCTGGGGCTCCGACCCGACCGCGGAGTGGCACGAGACCGAGCTCAAGGCGGAGCGGCTGGTCGCGCTGGCGTCGGAGCCCCGGTGACGGCGGCGGATCAGTACATCAGCGTGCCGAACCCGAGCTGGTCGTACCCGCCCGACGTCGAGCCGTAGTCGCCGCCACCGCCCTCGGGACGCACGCGCTCCGCCATCTGACGCACCCAGCCCGCCTCCAGGCCCTTCCGCCCGCTGTAGTGCGCGAGGACCGACGCCCACACGGGCCGCAGCTGCCCCCGGCTGGCGGAGCTGACCTGGGTGTGGGTCGACCAGCCGACGTGCGGCGGGGTCGTGTTCGGCCCGGACTGCCACGTGTAGTCGGTGAACGGGACGTCGTTCCCGAGGTTGTACTTGGCGACGTACTGCGCGCCCTTGAGGAACCGGTTGTTGTCGTACCCGTAGCAGTCGATGCCCTGGTTCCAGGCCATCTCGCAGAAGGCGCCCATCTGGCCGATGCCCATCATGGTGTGCCCCTGGTCGCGGCCCGCCTCCTGCCACTGCCCAAGTCCGCCGTCGACGTCATGCACGAAGGGCACCGCGTGCCGGATCGAGCCGTTCCCTGCACCGTCCTCGAAGTAGTCCACCGCGCGCTGGACCAGGTCCGCACGGTCGGTGAAGATCCCGATCGCCAGCACCGAGTTCATGGTGCACAGGTCCCAGTTGGCCCAGTAGTTGGTGATCACCGCGTTGTTGTGGCTGGTGAGGAACTGCTCGTTCATCGGGTGGAAGATGCCCAGCAGCATGTTCGCGAACCGCCCGCGGTCGAAGTCCGAACGGTTGCGTACGAGTTCGGCCGCATTGGCGAACTGGTACCCGTAGAGGCCGGCGGCCAGGTACCGGTCCGCGTTGCCGCCCAGCGTCCGCATGGTGCCGGACCAGGCGTTGAGGATCCGCGACGCCGCCGCGCCGTGCGCATCGGAGCCCGAGACGTGCCACCGCAGCGCGTTCTGGTAGGCCGCGTGGATGTCGGGGTACATCTGCGCGTAGTTCTCGCCGGTCCCGCCCCGGATCACGTCGGCGAGCGGGCGCGGCTGCCACGTCGCGGCGGACCGCCCGTTCGCGACGAGGCGGCCCCACCCCGCGGTCCACGGCTGGGCGCCTGCGGCGACGCGGTTACGGGCGGCGGTCAGCTGGGCCGCCGAGTGCTGCATGCCCGGGTGGGTGGCGAGCACGACGGCGGGGCTCGCCGGTGCGGCGGACGCCGACGTCGCCGCCAGCGCGCTGCCGGAGAGGCCGGCCAGCACCGCCAGGGAGGATCCGGCGAGGAAGGCCCGGCGCGAGGCGCCGTCCGCCCCGGTGTTCGGGTGTTCTTCACGTGCGGTCATCGTGGTTTCCGTTCTGTCGTCATTGACAACGGACATAGGTGCCGGCTGGCCGGAGCTCAGCCCGCCTCGAGCGCGGCAACGGCCGCGGCGAGCTCGTCGGTGGTGGCGTCCACCTCCTCCTGGTCGGGGGCAGCGCCTGCCGAGCGGAGCGCGAGCCCCGCCTCGCGGGCGGCGTCGAGCCGCTCCCAGGACGACGCCGTCCAGTCTGCGGCGACCAGGTCCGCGGTCTCAGCCAGGTACAGGTCGAGCCCCGAGGTGTCCACCGTGCTGGTGACGAGCGCGACCTCAGCCAGGTTGGTGCTGCCGGAGGTGGCCAGGACACGGATCGCGCCCGTGTCGACGGGCTCGGACAGGTCGACCTGGTTCCAGCCCGCCGTCGCGCCCTTGATGGTGGCGAACGTCTGCCAGGTCCGGCCGCCGTCGGTGGATCCCTGGAGCTGGATCCCCTCGGCGCGGCTCACGTGGGTGGACCGGGGCAGGTACCGCACGGACTCGACGTGGAAGACGGTGCCGTCGCCGGGAACGACCTGGACCCAGCCGCTGGCCTGCTTCGTGTCGGTGAAGGTGGCCGGGTCGCCGTCGAACATCGCCCAGCCGTTGGCTGCCGCGTCCAGGCGCCCGTCCCACGACGGCGTGCTCGCGGTGACCCACTCACGCGCGACGGAGGCGAGTTCCGGCGTCGGCCGTTCGAGCAGGTCCCAGGCCTTGAGGACCCGCTGCGCGAGCGCCTTGTCGTCCGCTCCCGGAACCGCGGCGGTGCGGACCGCCTCGATCTCCCGGGTGAACAGGACCGCCGAGCCACGGGACCAGCCCGACAGGTCGGCGGCCTCCGCCTCGGCGAGCAGCAGATCGAGGTCCGCCTCGGTCCGTTCGCCGTCGATCCGGAAGTCCGCGAGGGTCCAGATGACGGCCGGGTACGCCGGGTCGGTCGGCGCGCCGGGCTCGTCGATCTGGAGCTTGAGGTACCGGAACTCCTTGTCGCGCTCCGCCGCGCGCACCGCGACCTGCTCGATGTTCGTGTCGTCGCCCGCGTTGGGGTGCTCGGTCAGCAGCGTCCAGGCCTCGCCGTCGGACGACCCGTAGACGTTGGTGCCCTCGGCCCGGTTGGGGAACGTGTCCCGGGCGAGGAACCCGAAGCCGTCGACCCGGACGCGGTAGCCCGGACCGAGGTCGAGCACGACGCTCGGCACCCGCAGGTCGCCCCAGGTGGACTGGCTGTCCCCGTCAGTCAGCGCCAGGAGGGTGTTCGGCGTGAGCTGGGCCGACGTGACGATGCGGGAGAAGTCGAGCGTGCCGTCCGGCAGGCGCGGGCCGAGCAGCTCCAGGTCGGCGACAGCGAGCCGCAGGTCCTCGAGCAGGGCGCCGAACTCCGCTGGGCCAGAGCCGTCGACGGCGTCCAGCGCAGCGGCTCGCGCCGAGGCGACCGGCGTCCAGCTCGCAGTCGTGTAGGCCTCCGGTTCCGTCAGCCCGTCCAGGAGCGCGTCCACCGCGCCCGCCCGGTCCGGCGCGACGGTGAGCGACACGGGCAGTGCGGTGTCTGCCTCGTCGTCGGAGGCGACGACGACGAGGTCCTCGCCGCGCCGCCTGCCGTCCGGCGTCCACGTGAACGTGCCGTCCGCGGAGACCTTCGCGCCGCGGGGTGCATCCTGGAGCGTCAGCGAGAAGCCGCCGTCGGGATCCGTCACACGAAGGTCCCTGGTGTAGGGCTCCCCGGCCACCGCAACGGCGTCCAGCGCCGCGCCGTCGCCGAAGATGGGCGGGGCGAGCGTCCCGTTGGCGTCGGCGAGCAGGCTCTCGACGTCGACGTGGGTGCGGCCTCCGGTCGCACGGAGCACCACGAGGTTGGCCCCGGCGTTCGGCACCTTGGCCGAGGCGACGTCGAACCAGACGTACCGCCACCGCCCGTGCGTATCGGGGAGCCGGACGGTGGTGAACGGCTCGCCGTGCGCGGTCCTCGAGACCTCGAGGGCCGCGGTGCCCTGGGTGCGGAGGCGCACCCCGACGAGCGCGGTGCGGCTGCGGTCGGGGTAGACCACGCGGCGCACGGCCACCTCGGCGTCGTCCCTCCTGGCGTCCAGCCGGACGAAGCTCTCGCCGGCGTCGTCGATGCGCTGCTTGGCGCCCCTGCCGAGGGTGTGGCCGAACCGCTCCAGCGGGAGCTCCGGACCGTCGCCGGCCGACGGCACGGTCACGTTGTCCTCAGCGAGTTCCGGCGGGAACGCCACCCAGTACTCGGCGCCGGTGTAATCCGAGCCGGCCTCGTTCCAGAAGTTCGAGACCCCGGTGCCGTAGCGGTACAGCGGCCCGTCGCCGTGCTCGTGCAGCTCGGCGACGAATGGTGCTTCTGCCTCGACGTCCACGCCCGCGACGTACTCGTACTGGTAGTACAGCTCGTTGAGCGGCTCACGCAGGCGGCCGCGGTAGGCCTCGGAGAGCTTGCCCGACCCGCCGGAGGTGTCGATGTACGGCGGCTCCTCGCCCATCATGTAGGCGGCGAAGACGTCGCCTCCTTCGAGGATCCGGTTGTCCAGGAACTCGTACGGGCTGACGGCGTCCGGCGCGGTCGAGACCGTCCCGTCGGCGGGGTCGATCTCGGTGCCCTGGTTGTGCACGATCCGGGCGAGGGCTGCCAGGAGGTCGACGTCGCCCTCGGCGTGCGCCTGGTCGCGGCCCATCTCCAGGTGCTGGACGAAGTCCTTGCCGTACGGGTTGAGCGGGTCGTCGGAGTCGATGACGCGGAAGAGCGAGGCCAGCGAGCCGTTGACGTCGCCGCCGTTGATCGTGTGCTCGCTCTCGTAGCCCGCGTTGACGGTGAACCACTCGACGCGTTCGGCATACAGCTCGGCGTCGTCGAGGAAGATCGCCGCGGACACCATGCCGATCACGCCGTACAGGTGCTGGTTCCACAGGCGGTTCTGGGAGTAGAGGAACGTGTCGAGCACCGGGCGGACGAGGTTGTCCTCGATCCGCTGCTGGTCGCGTTCGGTCCAGCGCAGGTCGTAACCGTCGAGCTCGTCCTGTGCCGGCTCGGTGGAACGGATGATCTCGGCGGCGACCAGGGTCTGGTAGAGCGGAACGCCGGTGTGGATGTGGGCGTCGGGGAAGTACTTGTACCTGGCCGGGTCGAGGCTGGACCACGTGCGGATCACGTGCAGCGCGTTGGCTCGATACCTCTCGTCGCCCGTCACGACGTACATCAGGGCCTGCGTCATCGCGCCGATGCTGTCGGCGTGCTGGCGGCTGCGCATGCTCGCGGTGTCGTACGCGGTGGCGGTCGGCTGGTCGTCGGTCGGGCCCTGGATCGAGGCCCGGAAGTCCAGCGCCGCGTACCTGGTCTGCGTCATCGCGTCGTAGTAGCTGGCCCACGGCTCGACGTCTGCGAGCACCTGGGTCCGCATGTTCTCGAGATTGTCCGCGGTCAGGCCGACGCCGGGGTGGGCGAACCCGGCGTCGCTCACCGTCCTGCGGATCTCGACCGGCTGGCCGGCGGTCCAGCCGGCCGGGAGCGGAGCGTCGCCGCCGACGTCGTCGGCCACCGCGGCGGACGCCGGGACCAGGCCGGCGACCACGACGGCCGCCATGGCGAGGAGTGCGGTGGCTCTCGAGCGCAGCCTGGATGTGCGTTGCCTCATCGTGTTCCCTCCACGGCCGCAGCTCTGCGGGCCGAGCGCGGCCCGTGGCCGCACCGTCGTCACCTCGTTGTGAGTCGGGATATCGTTATCCCGGGAATACGTTATCCCGACGTACCGGACAGCACAAGGGGTTGGTGCGTCGACCCGGCACCACGAGGGTCGGCACAGGGCCGGCCGATCGGACCGAGGTTCGTCAGCATGCAGTTGCTGCCAGATCCGGCGTCGGACTGGCAGCAACTGCATGCTCGACGAGACGTCAGCTCAGGCCAGCCGGTCCGGTCCACTCCGGGCGTGGGAAGGCCCGCAGGGCCCAGTCCGAGAAGTCTGCGGTGAAGGCGCCCTCGACGAGGTCGACCGCGCTGATCCCCACCAGCGCGCCGGTGAACCGCAGGCGCGGGCCGAAGTCGTCGGACAGCTCGCTGAAGTCCACGTCCGGCCCGACCCGCGTCCACGGCCCGTCGACGCTCGCCGACCACAGCCGCGCCGTGGCACCGTCGATCTGGGCGCGCAAGCGGACCGGGCCGTCCGCTACGTCGACGGTGTCCAGCACCCGCGCGCCGTCCGGGTGGCCGTGAGTCAGGACCAGCACGCGCCGGCCCTGGCCCCCTGCCCACTGCTGCCCTGCCTGGGGCTCGCCCTCGGGTTCGGCCCAGGTCACGTGGAGCTGGTAGTGCGACGTCGTGCCGTACCAGAGCACCAGCCCCGCGGACCGGGTGAACGTCGTGGGGTCGGCGTCGACCGTGACCTCGACCTCGGCGTGGTGCTCGGTCAGCCGCCGGGCCAGCAGCGACTGCTCCCACAGCGACTCGGCGGACTGCCGGCCGCGCAGCCGGAGCGTGCCCGGCCGGCCTGGCACGGGCTCCACCCACTCCCCCGCGGGCTCCCGCAGCGTCGACCAGGGCCACAAGGGCGCGACGTCGAGACCGCCCCGTGGGTCGACGCCGTCCCGCCGGCCGGGCGTTTCGAGACCAGCAGCAGCCACCTCCGGCACCTCCACCTCGGTCGCCGGGTGCCAGCCGCCCTGCGCAAGCCGCGGCCAGCCGTCCGTCCAGACGATCCGCTGCACCGCCGTCTCGCGGCCGAGCGTGTTCCGCGGCCCGGCCGGTGTCTGCAGCGGCCGGGATGCCAGGTGCGTCAGGTACCACTCGCCCCACGCCGCCTGGACCAGCTCGCCGTGCCCGGCCTTCTGCAGCGGGACCGCCGGGTCGTCCCGAGAGGTGAGCAGCGGAACGTCGTCCACCTCGTAGGGCCCGGTCAGCGACCGGCTCCGCGCGACCAGCACCCCGTGTTCGACGCCGGTCCCGCCCTCGGCGAGCAGCAGGTAGAACCAGCCGTCCTTGACGGTGATCTTGGGTCCCTCGACCAGGTTGTCCCGCTGCAGCAGCAGCCGAGCCGGGCCCACGGCACGCACGGAAGAAAGGTCCGGCCCGCCGTCGGCCGGCGGGACCTCCAGCTCGGTGAGCACTATCCCGTCGAACCGCCGTCCGCCGACGCGCGAGTCGTTCTGCAGGTTCAGCAGGTAGTGCCGCCCCTCGTGGTGCAGCAGCGACGGGTCGAACCCGTGGCCGGGCAGGCGCACGGGCTCCGACCACGGGCCGCCGACCGCGGGCGCCGTGCAGAGGTAGGTCTCCAGGTCGAAGTGCCGCGTGCCGACCGAGCGGACGATCGAGTACACGACCCAGAACACCCCGTCCGCGTGGCTCAGGGCGGGCGCCCAGATCCCGCCCGAGTCGGGCACCCCGAGCAGCGACCGGCCGGGGACGGCGGTGTCGACCGCCCCGGCGGGCTCCCAGTCCGCGAGGTTCCGCGAGCGGTACAGCGGAATGGTGGGGAACCACTCGAACGAGCTGGTCGCGAGGTAGTACCAGTCCCCCACGCGGATCACCGACGGGTCCGGGGCGAAGCCGCGCACCACTGGATTGACCGCCGTCCGGACCGGACCAGCCACCGCGCCGCTCACGAGGCCACCCGGACGCGCAGCAGGCGCGCCGAGGTCAGGCCAGGGAGCTTGAGCTCGAGCGCCTGCCCGTCGTCGGCCACGACCACCGACTCGCCGCCCCAGCGCGGGTACAGCACCTCCACCGCCTCGTCCGCTGCCCGGCCGGGCAGCGGCACCCGCAAGGTGTCCGGCGCACCGTCGTCCGAGGCGCCCCGGCGCCAGACCGCGAGGTAGAGGTGGTCGCCGTCGCGCGCACCCTGGACGATCCAGGGGTCGCGCCAGCCCGGCAGGCCGAGCGGCCACACCGGCATCGACCGGCCGACGGCGGAGCGCACCGCCCGGTAGGCCGCGAGCGCCTCCCGGACGACGGTGCGCTGGTCGGCGTCGAGCGTGTCGACGCGGCCGGTCAGGTGCACACGACCGAGCAGTGCCGTGACCAGGGAGAAGGCGAGCTGTTCGCGGTCCATGGTGCCGTCGACGCAGGCCCAGACCCCTGCCTGCTCGGGCGGGAGGGCGAGGGGCGCGGCGGCTGCGATGGGCGGGGTGGCCCGGTAGTCCTGCTGGTCGGTGACGGACTGGACGGGGAAGACGCTGCCGGTGGCCGCGTCGGTGCGCGATCCGCCGGCCGCGCAGGCCTCGATGACCAGGCCGGGGTGGCGGTCCATGACGGCGCCCGCCCAGTCGAGGAAGGCGCGGCCGTGCTCCAGGAGCCCGGTTCCGGGGGCCTCGCCGGTGCCGGCGTCGGTCCCGGGGCCGATGTCGACGTTGTGGTCGAGCTTGAGGTAGGCGAGCCCGAAGGTGCTGATAAGCCGGTCGACCACCGAGTCGAGGTGTTCGCGTGCGGCGGGATGGCGCAGGTCGAGCTGGTAGCGCCCCCATTCCGCGACGCGGTGGCCGTGGCGCTGGAAGAACGCCTCCTCGGGGAGGGTGTGCGCGACGGGGCTGCGTACGCCGACGACCTCGGGTTCGAGCCAGAGGCCGGGCCGCATGCCGTGATCGCGGATCCGGTCGATGAGGCCGCCGAGACCGCCGTCGGGGAACCGGGTGGTCGAGGGTTCCCACTGGCCGACGGAGTCCCACCAGCCGCCGTTCTCGTCGTCGTACCAGCCGGCGTCGATCACGTAGTACTCGGCGCCGAGGTCCGCGGCGGCCTCGATGAGCGGCAGCTCGCGGTCGGTGGTCGGGTCGGACATCAGGGTGTTCAGGAAGTCGTTGTAGACGACGGGCAGGGTGTCGTGGTCGGGGTGGGGCCGCCGGGTCCGACGGCGGTGCGCGGTGAGCGCGGCGCCCATGGCATCCAGGGTCGCCTCGACTCCGGCCGCCGCACCGGGGACGACCGCGAGACTCACCGGGACGCTCAGGAACGACGAGCCTGGTGCGAGCCGGTCGGCCCACTGGTGCTCGTGCGCGGTCGGGCCCATGGCGGCGAGGTAGACGTCGTCGTACCGGTCGCCGAGCTCGGTGTGCCAGGCGCCGCTGGTCTCGACCTGCCAGGCCAGCAGTCGACCGGTGCGGGTGTCCTCGACCAGACCCATGGGCAGGTGCTCGGAGGTGGACCAGGCACCGGTCGAGGTGAGGCTGATCCGGTTCTTCGAGCCGACCTGGCCGAACCGCACCATGCCGACGTCGTACAGGCCGCGTTCGGCGAGCGTGGACCGGCGCCAGCGGAACTCGCCGCTCCAGGGGTTGGCCGCCTCCCACACCGCAAGCTCGGTCTCCCAGCGGGCCGCGTGGCCGAGCCCGGAGACGACGCCGGTGGTGACGTGGTCGAGCACCAGCTCGCGGTCGGCCGACAGCTCCGCCCAGGTCCGCAGCACGGGGATCGTGTCGGCGAGCTCGTAGTGCACGGTGGCGCGCAGGCCCGACTCGGCGTCGTCCAGGTGCAGCAGGAGACGCCGGACGGGTCCGCCCTCCGGACCCTCGGCCGCCTCCTCCTCCGTGCCGACGAGCCGCATCCGCTGCGCCGCGGCGCCGTCCACGTGCCGCTTGCCGGACGTGCCGGAGCGGCCGTCACCCAGCACAGCGACCTCCAGCACGGGGAGCGCGGAGCGGCGCAGTCCCGTCAGGTCCGGCCGCCCCTCGTCCACGTGCCACAGCGCCACGAGCCGCGGCGCGGTATGCGGGCCGTGCGCTATCGCCACGCGGACGACGTCGTTGCCCCACTCGATCCGCTGCTCGGTGTCGTCCTCGAGGCCCGGAAGGGTCACGGTCATGCGATCACTCCCGTCGTGGGGTCGATGGTCCAGGTGTCGCGCCACTCGAGCCGGGCGGCGCCGTCGGCGATCCGCACGGGCAGCCAGACGGGCGCGGAGTGGTACAGGTCGTCCCGGTCCCACCGGTCGCCCACGTAGACGTGGCTGGTGGTCAGGGAACCCTGCACGGTGACGATCGTGGAGGTCTGCGAGTCGAACGTGGCAGTGCCCGGGGGCGCGAAGTCCGCCCAGTCGCTCCACGGCCCGGCGGGCGACGGCGCCGTCGCCACCTTGTTGTCGTTCGTGGACCAGCCCGTCAGGTCGGACCCGAACAGGTAGTACAGGCCGTCCACCTTCACCAGGGCAGGCGACTCGTAGCCGTGCGGGCCCGCCGGGTGGTCGCTCGGCGGCGTGAGCGTGGTCGACACGATCTCCTCAACCGCCAGGTAGTCGGCAGTGAGCCGGTAGACGTGCAGGCCGTGCTCCCGGTCCTCGGACAGCAGGTACCCGGTGCCGTCGTCGTCCGCGAAGACGCCGATGTCGCGGCTGATGTGGCCGAGCGGGCGCTCGCTGCGCAGGTAGGTGTACGGACCCTCGGGCTTGTCGGCCACGGCCCAGCCCACGCGGGCGTAGGCGTAGTCGGCGGACTCGACGTGCAGGAACATCACGTACGTCCCGGCGGGGTTGCGCAGCACCTTGGGGCGCTCGATCACGCGCCCGGGGGCGAGGTCGGGGACGTCGGGCGAGACGGGCAGGGCGTGCCCGTGCGCGGTCCAGGTCGCGAGGTCGGGCGACGAGTAGCAGGCCACTCCCCCGAACGTGCCTGCGTTCGTCTTGTCCTCGCCCCAGGCGTAGAACAGGTCGCCGAACCGCTGGATGCCGACGCCGTGCAGCTGGGCGACGGCGCCCTGGTCGTCGACGAAGAGCTTTCCTGGCGCGATGACGCCCCGTGGGGCGCGCGGCTGGGTAGGCACTCAGATCTCCTCAGGTGGGGAAAACGTTATCAGCTGCCGTATGCTCGGCTCATGGCCAGTCCGAAGTCGTACCGAGCCCCTGTCCTCGCCGATGTCGCCAAGGCGGCGGAGGTCTCGGTCCCCACCGTCTCCCGGGTCCTCAACGGCTCGAAGTACGTGGCACCAGAGCTCGCTCAGCGCGTGACCGAAGCGATCCAGACGCTCGGGTACCGCCCGAACGGCGCGGCCCGCTCGATGCGCTCCGGCCGGCGCACGCTCGTCTCCGTGCTCGCGGGGGCGACCGCCAACTACGGCTACGCCCGCACGCTGCAGGGCGTCGAGACGGCGGCCCGCCGGGCCGGCATGACGGTGTCGATCACTGTCGTGGAGTCCGGCGACGACGAGCACGTGCGCGCCGCCATCGACCTCACGCTCGCGCAGCCGACGGCGGGCGTGATCGTGCTCGAGTTCGACCGCGCGGGCATCAACGCCGCCAGGGCGCTGCCCGAAGGGCTGCCCGTGGTGGTCGCCGGCGGCGGCTCGCGCCGCACCGGCCACGTCCCGGCGGCGCTGATCGACGAGCGCACGGCGGGCCGCCAGGCGACCGAGTACCTGCTCCACCTCGGCCACAAGACCGTCCACCACATCGCCGGTCCCACCGAGGGCAAGCACTCGGGCCGCACCGAAGGCTGGCGCGCGGCCCTGGCCGCCGCCGGCGTCCCGGTCCCGCAGATCATGCGGGCGGAGTGGGACGCGAGCGCCGGCTACCGGTGGGGCGAGCGGATCGCCGGGATGAGCGACGTCACGGCGGTCTTCTGCGCCAACGACGACATCGCGCTGGGCCTGATGCGGGCCCTGTCCGACCGGGGCCTCGACGTCCCCGGAGACATCTCGGTGGTCGGCTTCGACGACCAGCCGCTGGTGGCCCTGTGGCGGCCGTCCCTGACCACCGTGGACCAGGACTTCGAGGATCTCGGCGCCCGGGCGTTCGGCCTCCTGGCCCAGGTGGTCGACGGCGAGGAGGGTGTGGCGTCGTCGGTCAGCACGCCACAGCTGGTGGTGCGCGAGTCGACGGCCCCGCCGAAAGGCTGACCCGGCCACTACTTGAGGCTCCCGAGCGTGACGCCCGAGCGCCAGTAGCGCTGCATCGCGATCATGAGCACCACCATCGGGATCGTCGAGACGAGCGATCCCGTCAGGACCAGGCTGGTGAGGTCGACGGTGCTGTCGGTCCCCCGCGACAGCCAGGAGTACATGCCGAGCATCACGGGCCACTTCTCGACGCCCTTGAGGAACACCAGCGGCCACATGAACGTGTTCCACGAGGCCACGAAGTGCAGCAGGAAGATCGTCGCGCCTGCCGTGGACAGCATCCGCAGGCCCATGGAGAAGAAGATCCGGTACTCCCCCGCGCCGTCGATGCGGGCGGCCTCCATGAGCTCGGACGGCACCGCGCCCTCCGCGTACACCTTGGCCAGGTAGACGGAGAACGACCCGAACATGCCGGGCAGGATCATCGCCCAGATGGTGTCGTACATGCCCAGCTTCACGAAGAGGATGAAGCTCGGCACGATCATCAGCGAGCCCGGGATCAGGAACGACGCGATGATCAGACCCATCGTCAGCCCACGCCCGCGGTACTTGTACTTGGCGATGCCGTAGCCGGCCGCGAGCGCGACCAGCGTCAGCCCGAGCGAACCGAGCCCCGCGTACACGATGGTGTTCCACACCCACCGCACGAAGATCCCGTCCTGGTAGGTGAACAGGTCGCCCAGGTTCTGCCACAGGTTGAACTCGCTGAACCAGAGCCCGTTGGTGGTGTACAGGTCGCGCTGGTTCTTGGTCGCCGCGACGAGCAGCCACCACAGCGGCCCGACGGCGTACAGCGTGAGGGCGACCAGCACGCCGAGGACCACCCAGCGGGAGGAGCCGCGGGCTTCCGCCACGGAAGAGTTCTCGTCGACCCGTCGACGACGGCGGCGTGGCTTGCGCACGGTCTCGCCGACGACGGCGTCGGGCACCGGTGTCGTGTCGCTCATGGCTCTTCCCTGTTGATGAAGCGGTAGATGATCGCGGAGGCGACGCCGACGACAAGGGCGAGGATGACCGACAGAGCCGTGGCGTAGTTGAGGTTGCCCACCTTGAACGCCTGGTCGTAGATCATCATGGCCGGGGTGAAGTCCCGCGTGATGGTCTCCGGGGTGACCGCCCGGAACAGCAGCGGCTGGTCGAACAGCTGCAGCGTGCCGATGATGGAGAGCAGCGACGTCAGCACCAGCGACCCGCGGACGAACGGGACCTTGATGGACCAGGCGATCCGCAGCTCGGACGCGCCGTCGAGCCGTGCCGCCTCGAAGATCTCGTGCGGCACCGCCTGGAGCGCGCCGTAGAGGATCAGCATCGTGAACCCGAGCGAGCCCCAGACCGCGAGGTTGCCCATCGACACCCAGACCATCGAGCTGGAGAAGAAGTTGACGTCGAGCCCGACAGCCTCGAAGACCGGGGTCAGCGGCCCGACCGTCGGGCTGTACTGGAAGATCCAGACCATCGTGCCGACGACGCCCGGCACCATGTAGGGCAGCAGCAGCGCGATCCGGAACCGGGCGGCGGCACGGCGGCGCGCGGCGTCGAGCAGGAGGGCCAGGGCAAGGCTGAGCACCTGGGTCAGCGGGACCACGACCAGGGCGTACAGGAACACCCTGAGCATCCCAGTCCAGAAGGAGCCGTCGACGAGGCCGGCGGCGAAGTTGTCCAGGCCGGCGAAGGACACGGTCTGGCCGCCGAAGCCCAGGCCGCCCGTGGACTTCGTGGTGTAGACGCTCTCCCGCAGGGCCATCGCGACCGGCACGAGCACGAACAGTGCGAAGCCCGCCAGGAACGGAAACGTGAGCGAGGCGCCCTTGACGGCCTGCGCGGTGCGCCAGTTCCAGCGTGGGGCGCGCCCCGGCGGGGTGTGCCCACGAGGAGAGGAGCCGCTCCTGGGACGCCCGCCGGGTGGCGAGCCGGGGACCGGCTCGCGCGCGGTGGTGTGGTGGTCTTGCGTGTTGACGGACATCGGCGTCCTCCCCTCGTGGAGCAGTGGCTCAATCGGCGACGGTGTAGGAGATGTCCTTGCTCTCCAGGTCCGAGGCGACGAACTCCTCGACCGCGGTCAGGGCCTCCTCGAGCGTGATCTTGCCCGCGACGGCCTTGCCCCACTGGTCCTGGAGCTCGGGGAACCAGGCGTCGTAGTTCGGGCCGAGCTCGAACTTGCCGATCACCTGCTCCTGGGCCGCGACGATCTCTTCGCCCGCGGCCTTCTCGTCGGCGAAGAAGTCCTTCGGGATGACCTCTTCCACGTAGGGGGACGGGTCCTGGATCTGCGTCGGGAAGCTGACGGCACCCGTCTCCTCGTTCCGGCCGGCCTCGACGGCCTCGGGGGTCGTGAGCCAGTCCGTGTAGGCCATGACCGCGTCGGGGTTCTCGCAACCCTCCGGGACGAACGAGGGAAGCGTGCGCCCGGGGGTCACCGGCTCCGCCGCGTCCGCGAACTGCGGGATCGGGTGCGCCGCCCAGTCGCCCGCCGAGTCGGTGAAGCCGACCTGGTAGCCGCTGAGCGACCACCACTGCGTGGTCACCGACGCCATCTTGCCCGAGTCGAAGTACTCGAGCAGTGCCGGCTTGTCCATGTAGGTCTGGTTCGAGACCAGGTCCTCGTCGATGAGCTGCTGGAACACGTCGGCCGCGGCCAGCGTGCCGTCGTCGGTGAAGTTGACGACCCACTGGTCGCCGTCGATGGCGAACCACTCGGCGCCCGCCTGCTGGGCCAGGTTCATCAGGCTGCTCGGGTCCTCGCCGGCCAGGTTCGTGATGTCGACGCCGTGGGCCCCCAGCTCGCGGCCTGCTTCGACGAACTCGTCCCAGGTGGTCGGCACCTCGACGTCGTACTTCTCGAACGGCTCCTGGTTCACGATGTAGAACTGGCCGTCCGACCCGGACGGCAGGCCGTAGTACTTGCCGTCGACCTGGGCCGCGGCGAGCGCGCCCTCGTTGTACAGGTCGGCGGAGCCCTCCACCTGCTCGGTGATGTCCTGCGCCCACCCGTTGACGACCATCGTCGTCAGCGGCGCGAAGCCCTGCACAAGGCACGGGACGCCGGAGCCGGCCTCCATGGCGTTCTGGAAGTTCGTCTGCGTGGCGACGTTGCTGGCCTGCAGCACATACTCCACCGTGACGTCGTCCTGCGCCTCGTTGAACGCGTCGACGATCTGCTGGCCGGTCTCGGCGTTCCAGCCCCAGACCTCGATGGTGACCGGGCCGGCCGCCGCGTCCGGCGTGCCTGTGCCGGGCGCGTCGCCGGCCGAGCAGGCGCTCAGGCCGGTCAGTGCCGTGACGGCAAGCCCGGCGGTCGCCCAGCGGGCGCGTGTTCTGGTCATGGCTCTCCCCTTTGAGAAGTACTCGTCCTTGAGCTGCGTCGGGATCGACACAGGAAAACGTTCTCAGGTTAGCGGCCTGCCCCCGGGTGTCAAGCAGCCGTCTCATTTCCGGCACTGCCGCGCCGCGGGCCTTCCCTGCGTCACGGGACAACGTTATCCTGCTCGTCGGACCAGGAGGTAGAGATGGAACCACTCAACGTCGTGCTCACCATGCGCCCCGCGGCGCTCGCGGAACGGCTCTTCGACGCCGCGGCCCACGCCCGGCTCGCGGCGGTGGCCCAGGTGTGGCCGGAGGTGCTCGAGGACCTCACCACGCCGGACGGGGCGAAGGCGCTGGAGCACTGCGACGTGCTCGTCACCGGCTGGGGCGCCGGCTACCTCACCGACGCCGTGATGGCGACGGCGCCCCGGCTGCGCGCCGTCGTGCACACGGGCGGCAGCGCGGCCGGGCTGCTCGGCCCCGCGGCCCCCGAGCGCCGGATGACGCTGACCGACGCCCGAGCCGCGAACGGGCGGCCGGTGGCCGAGCTCACGCTCGCGCTCATCCTGATGGCGGGCAAGCAGACGCTGCCCTCCGCCCGGCTCTACGCCGAGCGGCGCGCGTTCATCGACCGGGAGCAGGCGTTCCCGGAGGCGGGTAACCACGGCCGCCGGGTGGGCATCGTGGGCGCCTCGTGCATCGGCCGGCAGACCATCGAGCTGCTGCGCCCCTTCGACCTGGCCGTGTCGGTCTTCGACCCTTACCTGACCGACGACGACGCCCGCGACCTCGGCGTGCGCAAGGTCGAGCTCGACGAGCTGATGGCCACATGCACGGTGGTCTCGGTCCACGCGCCCGACGTCCCGGAGACCCGGCGGATGATCGACGCGCGCCGGCTCGCTCTCCTGCCCGATGGCGCCACGCTGATCAACACCGCACGCGGGGCCCTGGTGGACACGGACGCGCTCGTCGCCGAGCTGACCACCGGCCGGATCGACGCGGTCCTCGACGTCACCGAGCCGGAACCGCTGCCGGCGGACCATCCGCTGTGGAGCCTGCCGAACGTGCTGCTCACGCCCCACATCGCCGGCTCGATGGGCAACGAGCTGAGCCGGCTCGGCGACAACGCGGTAGCGGAGATCGAGCAGCTCGCCCGGCGGTAGGACACCGGGGGCGCACCGACCGATGAGTTCTCGGGGCGTCCGTCGTCGTACCGGGCATGGGAATCGTCAAAGCAGACCGGGCAGTTTCGCTCGACGGCTACTCCGCCGGGCACGACCAGTCGTTGGAGCACCCGTTCGGGCCGCTCGCGGGCGAACGACTGCACACCTGGATGTTCGAGCACGGGGACGCGCACAAGGCCGAGGTGGACGCCATCGTGGGCGCCGGCGCGTACATCATGGGGCGCAACATGTTCACCGCCGGCCGCGGGCCGCTGGACCCGGACTGGAAGGGCTGGTGGGGCGACAACCCTCCGTACCACGCACCCGTCTTCGTCCTCACCCACCACGCACGCGACCCGATCCCGATGGAGGGCGGCACCACGTTCCACTTCGTCACCGACGGCGTGCAGAGCGCCCTGGAGCAGGCCCGGGCCGCCGCCGGCGACCGCGACATCTCCATCACCGGCGGCGCGACGACACTCAACGAGTACCTCGCCGCCGGCCACGTCGACGAGCTGCGGCTGCACGTCGTGCCGTTCACGCTCGGCTCGGGCACCCGCGTGTTCGACGGCGTGCCGCCCATCGAGTTCAGCTCCACCTCCGTGCGGCACACGCCCGAGGTCACGCACGTGACCCTGCGCCGGTGACAGACTGGGCGTCATGACGGTCATCTGGGCAGAGGGGCGCATGGTCGCGCCCGACGAGGCCGCGCTCAGCGCGGTGGACCACGGCATCACTGTCGGCGACGGCGTCTTCGAGACCTGCGCGGTACTCGACGGCCACGCGTTCGCACTGACGCGACATCTCGCACGGCTGGAACGCTCGGCGGCGGGCATGGGCATGGCGCCCCTCGACCTGCGTTGGGTGCGCAGCGGCGTCGACGCAGTCCTCGCCGACGCACCCGACGCCGGGCGCCTGCGCATCACCGTGACCGACGGCGTCGGCCCGCTCGGCTCCGGGCGGTCCGACGGGCCGCAGACGGTGGTCGTCGCGGCGACCCCCGCCGTCGTCGTGCCGACCGGGCGAGCCGCGCGCTCCCCCTGGACCCGCAACGAGAACAGCGCGGTCGCGGGCCTGAAGACGACGTCCTACGCGGAGAACGTCGTAGCGCTCGCCGACGCGATCAAGAAGGGCGCCGACGAGTCGGTGTTCGCGAACACGCAGGGTCTGCTGTGCGAGGGCACCGGCTCGAACGTGTTCCTGGAGATCGACGGCGAGCTCGTCACGCCCCCGCTCAGCGTGGGCTGCCTGGCCGGGATCACGCGCGAGCTGCTGCTCGAGTGGGGTGCCGAGGCGGGGCTGCCCGTGCGCGAGGCCAAGGACGGCGAGCTGCCGTTCGCGGTGCTCGACCGGGTGGCGGCCGGCGAGGCGCAGATGCTGCTGACCGGTTCGGTGCGGAACGTGCAGCCGACGGTGTGGCTGGACGGCGTCGACCTGCAGATCGGCGAGCTGTCGAGTGCCGCGCGCGACCTGTTCGAGCGGAACATGCGGGAGCGGCTCGATCCCTGACCCGAGCTGGCGATTGGATTTCGCATCCGCGCTCGAACCAGGCTAATATCGTCCACGCACGCCCTAGCGGGTGAGCAGCACGGGCGATTGGCGCAGGGGTAGCGCGCTTCGTTCACACCGAAGAGGTCACTGGTTCGATCCCAGTATCGCCCACCGTGACAGAAGGCCCTCCGATCAGCGGAAACGCTGACCGGGGGGCCTTTCGCGTTGCCTGCCGCACCCCTCACCTGCCACCCGCGCTCGAACCGCAAGCCGGTTCCCCCAACCCGCTTGCGCTCACCAACCTTCCGGTTGGTAAAGTGGCGACATGAGCTCGAAGACGCAGATCCTCGACGGCGCCCTGGCCATGCTCCAGGACGGCTCCACCGTCTCCCTGGAGTCGGCCGCACGGAAGGCAGGGCTGACCAAACCGGGCGTGATGTACCACTTCCCCACCAAGGAGGCCCTGATGGTCGCCCTGCTCGACCGGGTGGTCGACGAGTGGGAACGCGACCTGGCCACGCGCCTGCCCGGGCCGGTCGATACGGTCGCGCCCGGTGCCCGCGTCCGCGCCTACCTCGACTGGGCGCTGGCCTGCGAGGTCGACCAGAGCGACCTCGTCATGTTCGCCGACCCGCGGCTGCGCGACCAGCTCACCACCCGCTGGGTCGAGCGGATGCGCCCTTGGCTCGAGGTGCCGGACGACCTTCCGCCGGATGTGCGGGCACGACTCGTCGCCGTCCGTCTCATCGCCGAGGGGACCTGGTTCGCCGAAGCGCTCTGCGCGTTCCCACCCGAAGGCGAATCGCGAGACCACATGCGCGAGCTCGCCCTGAACCTCCTGGAAGGCATCGCATGAACCTGAAACCATGGCTGCTGCTCGCCGGAGCGATCGGCAGCGAAGTCACCGGCTCGCTCTCGCTCAAGGCCGCGATCGACCAGCCCGCCTGGTATGCCCTGGTCGCGGTCGGCTTCCTGGCCGCCTTCGTCTTCCTGGCCCTGGCGCTGCGGGAAGGGATGGCGCTGGGCGTCGCCTACGGCATCTGGGGCGCCCTCGGGGTGGCACTCACGGCAATCCTCGGAGCCGCCCTCTTCGGTGAACCGCTGACGCCGCTCATGGGCGTCGGCATCGCGCTGATCATGGGCGGCGTCGTCACGATCGAGCTCGGGTCCCAGCGAGCCGCCGCCCGCGAGCAGCAGGCGGTGAGCGCGTGATGGCCTGGGTGTTCCTGGCGGTCGCCATCGTCACGGAGGTGTCGGCCGCGCTGTCGCTGAAGGCCGCGATGGAAGGCCGCAAACGCTGGTACGTCGTTGTCGTGGCCGGGTACCTGATGGCGTTCACCGCCCTCACCCTGGTCCTCAACCTCGGGATGGGCATCGGTGTGGCCTACGGCATCTGGGCCGCCTCCGGCGTCGCGCTCACCGCGGTCGCGAGCAAGTACCTGTTCGAGGAGCCCTTCACGAAGGTCATGGCCGCGGGAATCGTCATGATCGCGGCCGGGGTCCTCCTGGTCGAGCTCGGCGCCGGCCACTGAACGAGTTCGAGCGGGGCGGGCAGGCGCCCGCCCCGCTCGTCGGTGTCGCGTCCGCATCCCGCCGCCGTCAGCCGCGAGACGCTCCGGCCGTCACGCCGTCGACGAACGCCGCCATCACCGCCGCGCACTCCGGCCAGTGGGTCTCCAGCAGCATGTGTCCGGCGTCGTAGACATGCATCTCCAGCCGGTCTCGATCGGCCGGAGTCCACTTCGATCGAGGCTAACCGGACCGCCGTCGACTCACGAGATCGCGCCCGACTAGTGACATAGTCAGGAATCCTCACTAATATCCGCTCTGTTGCTGACAGTCCCGTAAGTACAACGAAGTACCACCGGAACAAGGAGACCTACCCATGTCACGAACACGGTCACGCACTCGAAGGCCCAGCCTCCGCAGGCTGGTGAACGCGATAGCTGCGTTCGGCGTGCTCGCCATCACCGCAACCGCACTCGTGGTCACCCAGCCCGTAGCCGCCACTGCGGTCCCCGCGACGATCCCCCTGACCATCACCAACGACTCCGGCCGCGGCGACCAGGTCTTCATCTACGTCCTGGGTGACCCGCACACGGGCCGGCTCGGCTGGTCCGACGCCGGAGGCGCGTTCCACCCCTGGCCCACCGTGGGCGGGACGCCGGTCGACGCACCCGACGCCTCCATCGCCGGCCCGGCAGACGGGCAGTCGAAGACCATCCAGCTGCCCAAGATGTCCGGCCGGGTGTACTTCTCCTACGGCAGCAAGCTCTCGTTCAAGGTCGTGAACGACGGCCGCCTGGTCCAGCCCGCAGTTCAGAACCCGAGCGACCCGAACCGCAACAAGCTGTTCAGCTGGACCGAGTTCACGCTCAACGACTCCGGCCTCTGGATCAACAGCACCCAGGTCGACTTCCTGTCGGCCCCGTACCAGACGGGCCTGCGCAAGGCGGACGGCACGGTGATCAGCACCGGGATGCTCAAGCCCGACGGCTACCAGAACGTCGTCAACGCCCTGGCCGGCACACCCGGCTGGAACAACCTCGCGCAGCGTGCCCCCGACGGCTCCCTGCTCCGGGTCCTCGCTCCCGGGCACGCCATCGGGACCGGGCAGATCGACGCGAACATCCTGGGCAGCTACATCGACCGGGTCTGGGCCAAGTACTCAGGCGAGAACCTGATCGTCGCGCCCTACTCCTACGACCCGGCTGCCCGGTTCACGGGCCGGGTGGTGAACGGCGTCATGCGGTTCACCAACGCCTCGGGCGCGTACGTCACGGAGTTCCGCAAGCCGTCGAGCGACTCCGTCTTCGGCTGCTACAAGGATCTGGCCGCCCCGAACAACGACATCGGAGCCATCGCCCGCACGCTGTGCGCCGGCTTCCACCGCTCGACGCTGCTGACGACGACCACGCAGCCCGGCACCAGCACCTCGGGCTTCTACCAGGAGTCCGTCACCGACTACTACTCCAAGTACATCCACCAGCAGATGGCCAACGGCAAGGCCTACGGCTTCGCGTTCGACGACGTCCTGGCGCAGGAGTCCCTGGTGCACGACGGCAACCCGTCCGCCGCCTACATCCAGCTCGACCCGTTCCAGGGTGCGGCCACGCCCATCGCCGGGTCCGACGGCGGCGGGGGCGACGGCGGCTCCTCGGCCCTCCCTGCAGGCACGGGGCCGGTGCGGGCCGCCAACGGCATGTGCATCGACGTCCCCTGGGCCGACCCTGCCGACGGCAACCCGCTCCAGATCGTCAACTGCAGCGGCAACGCCGCCCAGACCTGGGCCCGGTCGGGCTCCACGCTGAGCGCGCTCGGCAAGTGCATGGACATCTCGGGCGGCAGCACGGCCGACGGCGCCGTCGTGCAGCTGTGGACCTGCAACGGGACCGGTGCGCAGAACTGGACCTATCAGTCCGCCTCCCGGGCGGTCGTGAACCCCCAGTCGGGCAAGTGCCTGACGGCGGCCGGTGGCGCTCCCCTGCGGGACGGCCAGCGGCTCGAGATCCGCACCTGCTCCGGTGCGGAGACGCAGCGCTGGACCTTCTAGGTACCTCGTTGGTCGAGCGGATTCGTTGGTCGAGCTTGTCGGGGCAGGGTCCCGACAAGCTCGACCAACGACCCGGCTCGACCGGCGAGATGAGCTCGACCGGCCAGTGGCTCAGAGACCGGCCACGAACCCGGAGATGATGGTCCGCCAGAGCTCCTTGGCCTCTTCGTTGCGCTCGGGCGTCAGCGACCCGAGGTGCTGCACGACGAGCGAGGCGGTCCCGTTCTTCTTGGGCTCGCTGATGACGATGACGGACTCGCCCTCGCGGGCCTTGGCACGCCAGGTGATGCGGTTCTCCGTACCGCTGACCCGGACCTCGCCCTCGACGAGCGCGTCCACGTCCGGGTTGCCGGCGGCGAACCGCGTCCAGGCCTCCATGAGAGCCTCCATGCCGAGCGACGTCGACTTGCTGACGCTCGTCTGGAAGGTGCCGTCGGGCCGCTGACCGGGAATGCGCCGGCCGATGTACTGCTCGTACGCGACCGCGGTCGACTGCGCCCACCACCCGAGGTTGTCGACCTTGCCGTCGAGCTCCCCGATGACCGCGGTGGCGATCTGGTGGTGGGTCAGCTCAGGGGCGCCGATCCGCGCCATGTACTCGAGCCAATCGTCCCAGCTTCTGCCGGTCGCGCGCTCGACTGCCTGGATGCGGGAGCTCGTCGCCATGCCACTCATCCTGGCACGCACGGTCGGGCTCGTCAGCGCCGCACGGGGTACCGCAGGTGCAGGGCACGGCGTCCCTGGACCACCACCGGGTCCTCCAGGAGGTGGTGCCCGCCCAGGTTCGCGAAGTACGGGATGCCCTCGCCGAACAGCACGGGCACGAGGCTGACGCACACCTCGTCCACCAGGCCCAGCGTGAGTGCCTGCTGGGCCACGTTCGCGCTCGCTATGGTCACGTTCTTGTCGCCGGCGATCTCCCGCGCCCGCGTGACGGCCGCGCCGACGTCGTCGACGAACGTGGTCCGTGGCCACCGGTGCGCGTCCTCCGGAGCGCGGTGCGTGACCACGACGACGGGAGCACCGGCCGGGTGGTTGTCACCCCAGCCGTCGGTGATGTCGAACAGCCGCCGCCCCGAGATCAGTGCACCCGCCTCCGTGACCAGGTCGCGCAGCATGGCAGCGCTGGCCTCGTCGACGTTGAACGTGACGTCCTTGTTCGCGCTCGGCACGCTGACGTCACCGCCGTCGTACCACTCGAAAAGCTCCCCGATCTGGTCGTCCGGCTCCGCGATGAAGCCGTCCAGGGACATCGTCATGTGCGTGAGGACCTTGCCCATCGTTGTCTCCCTCAAAGGATTCGACTGCCTGATTCCGTTACCTGACCGACGCCGGGCCGGCCCCGGACTCATCGGCGAGGCGCGATCAGATCAGGAAGACGAGCGCGTCGCGGGCGAAGCGCTTGTCGTTGAACGTGCCGCTGTGACTCCGGCCCGCGTAGACGACGAGCCGGGCGTCAGGGAGGCCGTCGACGGTCTGCCGGGCGAGCTCCACCGGGTAGACGAGGTCCTTCTCGCCCTGGATCAGCAGCGTGGGCGCCTTGACGTCGTGCAGTCGTCCACGTAGGTCGAAGCCGTCCTCGGCGTTGAGCACGGTGACGGCGTCGGTGTGGTCCTCGCGGCCCCCGTCCGACAGCCAGAGCAGGCCCGCGAGCAGCCTCCGGCCGACGTCCGACTCCGTGACGACCTCGGCCAGCGCCGGGCTCGGCCGCCTGCCCTGGCGCGCGCGCTCGATGTAGCCACGCTGGGCTCGTCTGCCGACGGGTCCGAGGGTGCAGGCGGTGCCGCCCAGGACGAGGCGGTCGACCAGGTCGGGATGGTCGGCGGCCAGCTGGAGGGCGATCGATCCGCCCGTCGAGATGGCCAGCACGTGCACCCGGTCCTCGAAGGTGGCACTGATCGCTGCCGCGTAGACGGCTGCGAGGTCGGCCATCGTCGTCGTCGACGGCAGCCCCGGCGGACGGTTGACGACGTAGACGGTGAAGTGCTCCGTGAACCGCCGGAGCATCCGCATCGTCGACCAGCGCGCGACACCCCTCGGGTTGGCCGCCTGCGGGGTAAAGAGCAGGACCACCAACGGCGGCCCGCTACCAGCAGAGAGATACGGCAGACCGCTCAGCATCCGGTGCTCCTTTCGCCGCGGCGTCGGCCGGACAACGCTACAAGCAGAAACCGGACCGGCGCCGGACACTCGTCGGTAGGCGGCTCACTAACCTGGGGCGATGAACCAGTGGGACCTGACCGACGGCGTCGTCGAGCTGCCCGACGGCCGCCGCGTCCGGGGCACGGGGCTGCGCCGTCCGCGGCGGGACTCGCCCGCCCCGGACTTCGCCGTCTACGTGCTCGGCCGCGACCCGCAGGTGCCCGGCTGGGAGTACCGGTGGGTCCGGTGGCGCGACTTCCGCCTGCCCGACTCGACCGAGCAGGCGGTGACCGCGCTGCGCGAGGCGCACACGCGGGCGGCGTCCGAACGCGTGGAGATCGCCTGCGGCGGCGGGATCGGGCGTACGGGCACCGCGCTCGCGGTCCTCGCGGTCATGAGCGGTGTCCCGGCCGACGACGCCGTGGCCTGGGTGCGCGCGCACTACCACCCGCGCGCCGTGGAGACCCGGCGGCAGAAGCGCTGGATCGGTGAGGTCGCGTCCCGGTGACGCGCGCACGGTGGTCGGCAGAACGTAGGTGATCGGTTGTCCGAGCTACCGATCACCTGACGTTCTACCGACCGTCCTCATCACGCCGGTCAGGCGCGTGCGAGCAGCTCCAGCGTGTCGATCACGCGGTTGGAGAAGCCCCACTCGTTGTCGTACCAGGCCACCACCTTGACGTGCTTGCCGTCGACGCGGACCAGCGCGGCGTCGAAGATGGCGGACGCCGCCTCCCCCGTGATGTCGCTGGAGACCAGCGGCTCGTCGGAGTAGTCGAGGATGCCCTTGAGCCTGCCGTCGGCCGCGGTGCGGTACGCCGCGAGGACGTCGTCGCGGGTGACCTCGCGCTCGACCGTCGTGTTGAGCTCCACCAGGGAGCCGACCGGCACGGGCACGCGGATCGAGTCGCCGGACAGCTTGCCGTTCAGGTTCGGCAGCACGAGGCCGATCGCCTTGGCCGCGCCCGTCGTCGTGGGCGCGATGTTGACGGCGGCGGCGCGGGCCCTGCGCAGGTCGCGGTGCGGCCCGTCCTGCAGGTTCTGCTCCTGGGTGTAGGCGTGCACGGTGGTCATGAAGCCGTGCTCGATGCCTGCCAGGTCGTCCAGGACGGCGGCCAGCGGGGCCAGCGCGTTCGTGGTGCACGAGGCGTTCGAGACGATCACATGCTTGGCCGGGTCGTAGACATCGGTGTTCACGCCGTAGGCGAGCGTGACGTCGGCACCGGCCGAGGGGGCGCTGACCAGCACCCGCCGGGCACCGGCGTCGAGGTGCGCGCGGGCGGCGTCGGCGGAGGTGAACCGGCCCGTGGCCTCCAGCACGATGTCGACGCCGAGCTCCGCCCACGGCAGCTTGGCGGGCTCGCGCTCGCCGAGCACCTTGATGCGGCGTCCGTCGACGACGAGCTCGTCGCCGTCGACCTCCACGGAACGGCCGAGACGGCCGAGCGCGCTGTCGTACTTGAGCAGGTGGGCGAGCGCGTCCGGGGCGGTGAGGTCGTTGATCGCGACCACCTCGAGGTCGCTGTCGCGCTCGAGCAGGGCGCGGAGGGAGTTACGTCCGATGCGGCCGAAGCCGTTGATGGCGATGCGTGTCATGCCTCCATGCTCTGCCTGCCGGCACGACGTCGAAAGCGGCTGGAACGCCATGGTGCGCAAGCATCACGCCAGACATAACGCCACCACCCGCAAGGATCTCGCCACTCCTCGACCCACCTGCTCGCTCACGCCGAGAACGTGTGCCGGTACTCCGTCGGGGACGTGCCGAGGATGCGGTGGAAGTGCAGGCGCAGGTTGGCCGCGGTGCCCAGCCCCACGCGGTGCGCGATCTGCTCCACGCTCAGGTCGCTGCGCTCCAGCAGCTCGCGCGCCAGGTCCACCCGCGCCCGGAGCACCCACTGCATGGGCGTATACCCGGTGTCCTCCACGAACCGCCGCGAGAACGTGCGCGCCGAGACCCGCGCGTTGCGTGCGAGCGCCTCCAGGGTCAGCGGTTCGGCCAGGTGCTCCAGGACCCACTCGCGGGTGCTCGCGAACAGGTCGCCGAGCGGTTCGGGGACGCTGCGCGGCACGTACTGCGCCTGTCCCCCGCTGCGGTACGGCGCGGCCACCAGCCTGCGGGCGACGTGGTTGGACAGCCCGACGCCGTGGTCGCGCCGCACCAGGTGCAGGCACAGGTCGATGCCGGACGCCGCACCCGCCGAGGTGAGCACGCCGCCCTCGTCGACGAACAGCACGTTCTCGTCGACCTGCACCCGGGGGTGGCGTTCGCGCAGCGCCCTCGTGTAGTGCCAGTGGGTGGTCGCCCGCTTGCCGTCGAGCAGCCCGGTCGCGGCCAGGGCGAACGCCCCGGTCGAGATCGCCGCGAGCCGGGCCCCGCGGGCGTGTGCGGCCTTGAGCGCGTCGACGACGACGGCCGGCGGGTCGGCGGCAGCCGGCGTCCGGTAGCCCGGGACGAACACGGTGTCGGCACGTTCGAGCGCGTCGAGCCCCTCGGCCACGTGGTACGAGAGGCCGTCGCCGCCGGTGACGAGCCCAGGCGCGGCACCGCAGACCCGCACCTCGTAGGGCATGCTCGGCCGGTTCGAGAACACCTGCGCGGGGATGCCGACGTCGAGCGGCTTGGCGCCCTCCAGCACCAGCACGGCGATCTGGTGGTTCTTCCGGCGCGACGCTGTCACGTCTCGCATCGTAGGCGGCGCTCCGTGTACTGGTCCGCGTGGCGCTCGCTCTTCTTGTCCCAAGGGGGCACGTCACGCCGTGGCAAGCCCGAACCAGGTCCGCTCAAAGGAGACAACCATGAGGTTCAGACGACCCGTAGCCGTAGTGATCAGTGCCCTTGCCGCAGTCACGCTCCTGGCGACGCCCGCGAGCGCCGAGTCCTACGGTCCCATCAAGTCGTCGTGCTCCGGCACCAAGCTGGAGACCTGGTACCTCAGCGACGGCGGCACGTCCCTCGGGCGCACCGAGCTCTGGTACTCGTCGGTGAGCGGCGGTCAGAACTGCGTCGTCACCTACAACTACCTGGCGGGCAGCGTGCCCACGGGGGTCTCCCTGTGGGTGGACGACAACAACAACAGGGTGCTGGACAGCGGTGACCGGAACTCCTACGACTTCGGCACCTACGCCTCGTACGCCGGCGCGTCGTACCGGAACGACACGAACGGGCACTGCGTCAAGGTCAAGGGCGAGATCTCGAGCGGGAGCCTGTACGACAGCTTCGTGACCGGCTGGCGCAACTGCGGCTGACGCGGCCGGTCGTGGCCGCCGTCGGCTCACCGGCTGACGGCGGCCACCATCAGCACCACGGGTGCGACCACGAGCAGGTACGTCAGCCCGAAGAACAGCGTGTGCACGACGACGAAGCCGGCCAGCGTCCGCAGGTGCGCCGGCACCCGGAGGTGTTCAGCGAGCTTGCGTACGAACGACCCCGGGTGCAGCAGGTCCCAGGAGTTGAACCGGATGTAGCGGCCCAGGTAGATACCGACGCTCACGAGCACGAGTGCGACCGCCACCAGCACCCAGGAGTCGGGCTGGCGGTACGGGTCGTCGTCGTTGGGCCGCATGATCAGCACGTACGCGAACTGCACCAGCAGCACGTTCATCAGCATGTTCAGCACGCCGGACAGCGCCAGGGACAGCACCATCACGATGTCGTACCAGAGCGGTGCCGGATCGTTGGTGGGCCTCCGGTGGGAGAAGTTCAGCTCGGTCACCAGGTAGGCCGCGTTCGGCAGCAGCAGCACCCACACCACGAGCACCACCGCGATCACGGTGAGCATGAGTGCCTGGTTCGGGGCGAACGTGATGACCGCCAGCACCAGCAGCAGCCCGATCCCGAGCACCACCGCCGGCGCGACGGACAGCCCGACGTTGAGCACCATCGGCCAGTACACCGGCAGCCGGAACAGGGGCGCGCGCAGGAGCACCAGGGCGAGCGCGAAGACGTTGAGCAGGACTATGCCGAGCGGCAGCAGCAGGATCGCGTTCATCACCACTCATCCTGGCTGTGGCCCCGCCGTCGCGCTCGACGACGGGGCCACAGGAGCGAGCCGCGGCCCGCGTCACCGCACCGGCGCCCCCGGGCCCAGCGGGATGCCGAGCGCCCACCAGGCGAAGAACAGGCAAGTCCATGCCAGCGTCATGCACACGGCCAGCGGCAGCGTGTAGGACGCGAGGGTGCCGATCCCGGCGCTCTTGCGATATCGCTGGAGGAAGCCGAGCGCCATGATGAAGTACGGGCTCATGGGCGTGATCGCCGTCGACCCGGAGTCGGCGATGCGGAACAGCGCCTGGGTGGTCTCCGCTGGCACGTCCAGCAGCATGAGCATCGGCACCACGATCGGTGCCGCGAGCGCCCACATCGCCGAGCCGCTGGTCACGAGCACGTTGACCAGGGACAGCAGTGCGAGGATCGCGAGGAACACCGCCCAGATCGGTACGCCCGTGGACTCCAGGGCCTCCGCGGAGTTGACGGCGATGACGTCGCCGATGTGCGTCCAGTCGAAGTACGCGAGGAACTGCGCGATGGCGAAGAACAGCACCAGCACTGGTGCCATCTGGCGCACGCCCTCGGCCATGAGCCGCGGCACGTCGGCTGCCTGGGTGATCGCGCCGGACCGCCAGCCGTACACGATGCCGACCAGCGCGAACAGCACGGCCACGATCGCGGCGATCCCGTCCAGGAGCGGTGACTCGGTGAGGCTCCCGCCCTCGCCACGCAGCGGGGACGACGGCGGCAGCACCACCGCGACGACCGCCAGCATGGCGACGAGGCCGCTGAGCATCGCGGCGCGCAGCGCGGACCGGTCGCGCGGCGACAGCTCCAGGCCCTCGACGTCGTCCAGGTCGGCGTCGGGGTCGGCGTCCAGGTCGGGCCGCTTGGCCAGCACCAGGTTGGTGACCAGCGTAATCACGATCGCGAGCAGCAGCGACGACGCGATGTTGAAGTACCAGTTGCTGACCGGCGAGACGTAGGCGTTCGGGTCGATGATCCGCGCGGCCTCCGTGGTGATGCCCGCGAAGATGGCGTCGTTCGGCGTCGGTACGGGGCTCGCGTCGTACCCGGAGGCGATGGACGTGTAGGCGACGACGACGCCGAGGATCGGCGACTTGCCGACCGCCCGGAACGCGAGCCCGCCGAGCGGCACCAGGATGATGTAGGCGGCGGCGCTCGCGACGTGCGAGACGGTGCCGGCGAACGCGACGGCGAACACGACCCACCCGACGGGCACGCGGGAGACGGAGACCTTCATGGCCGCCGACAGGAAGCCGGTGCGCTCCGCGATGGCGACGCCCATGATCACGGCGACGATGGTGCCCATCGGGCCGAACGTGGCGAAGTTGTCGACGGCCGTGGAGACGGCCATGGCCAGGCCCTCGCCGCTGAGCAGGTTCTGGACCACCACCTCCTCGCCGTCTGCCGGGGAGACCACGGAGACGCCCGCTGCCGCGAGCGCGGCGCTGGTCACGCCGAGGATCGCCGCGAGGATCCAGAACAGCCAGAACGGGTGCGGCAGGGCGTTGCCGAGGCGCTCGACGACGGCGAGCGCGCGCAGCACACGGGGCAGGCGGTCCGGCTCGGGACCCGAGGTTCCGGGTGTCCCGGCGGTGCCGGGCGTGGACGTGGTGGTCACGATGCCGCCCCCTGTCCGGCGCGCTCGGCCAGGAACCGGACCGGCAGGCGCTCGTCGTGCAGGAACTCCCACATGACCTCGTGGGCCTCGATGCTGTGCGTCGCGTAGCCGCCGCCGGAGTAGCTGTCCTCCCCCGGCCAGGTGTGGCCGCCACCGAGCACCGCGACGTGCGTGACGTCGGCGCCGCGGTCGCACCGGGTCCAGCGGTAGGTCGTCACGTCGGCGGCGGTCTCCTCGACGCGCGGCCTGGTGGCGCACCCGTTCCGCTCGGCCCAGCCGCCTGCCCAGTCCTGGATCGCCGGGAGGCCGCGGTCGGCGTCGCCGTCGTACGGGATGGTGGCGTCAGCGGTGCCGTGGAACTCGATCACCGGGACCGGACGCTCCGGGACGCAGGTCGGGTGGCCGGTCCCGTAGAAGGCGGCGGCCACGGGCGCGATCGCCGCGATCCGGTCCGACAGCTCGCAGGCGAGGATCCCGGTGAAGCCGGCGCCGTTGGACTTGCCGGTCGCGTACACGCGCCGCGTGTCGACGCACAGGTCCGACTCCAGGGTGTCCAGCAGGTCGTTCGTGTAGGCGATGTCGTCGACCCCGGGCGCCGAGTAGGGCGCGCCCTCCCAGGCCTGCCGGTCGCCGTCGCCCGTGCCGACCACGCCGTTGCCGTAGGCCACGATCGCCGGCAGGGCGTCGAGCCCCGAGAACGCCTCGGTCCCCGCGCCGGTGTTGCCGCGACCGTGGAACACGAGCACGACCGGCCAGGCGCGGTCGCTGCGGTACCCGTCGGGCAGGTGCAGCTGCACGGTCCGCTCGCGGCCGTCGCTCGTGAGCGTGCGCAGCACGCTGGTGCCAGGCGCCTGGCCCGGGTCGGTCCCGCATCCGGCGGAGGTCGCCCTGCCCACGTGCGCGACGGCGGACGGCGGCGTCGCGGCGTCGGGCAGCGCGGGTACGGCGGAGGCCGTGGTGGCCCCGAGCGAACCGGCGAGGCCGGAGACCGCGAGCCCCAGCGCGACCAGGAGCGCGGCGCGCCGGCCTGACCGCCGTCGGGCTCCCCCGGCGCCTGCGGGGGCGGATGATGCTGTCGTCGTTGACATGCGAGTCCTTTCTTGATGCCCGTGTCCGGGCATGACGGGATGGACACCTGGCGGGCCAGGTGCGTCGTGGGGTTCGGTTCAGCGGGTGCGAGGGGCCGGCTATGCGGCCAGCCACTCCTCGAGGAACGTCGTGATGCGGCCGACCATGGCCTTCACGATCGCCGCGCCGTCCTCGGCGGTGGCGCGGCGCGGGTCGCCGAGCACGCCGTTGGGGCTGAGCCGGTCGTACGGGAGGGTGAGCGCCGGCTGCGCGTGGTGGCGCGCAGTCCGGGAGACGGCATCGAGCTGGTCCGGGGTGGTGGTGCCCGGCACCAGCCGGTCGGTGTGCACCAGGTGCGGTGCGATGTGCAGCATCTGCGCCGTCTCGGCCTCGCCGGAGTGCCCGTGGACGGCGCTCGGGTCCATCGCGGCCACCGCGTCGCCGGCCAGCGAGGTCAGGGGCGACCAGGCGAGCTGGACCCCGGGGTGCGAGACCAGCAGGTCCTGCGCCACGGTCGTCAGCGTCGCGTTGTTGCCGCCGTGCCCGGTCACCACCAGGAACCGCGTCCAGCCGTGGGTGTGCAGGCTCGTCACGTACTCCCGCACGACGGCGGCGAACGTCCCCGTCGTCAGCGTCACCGTGCCGGCGAACGCCATGTGGTGCGGCGACACCCCCAGCGGGAGCGACGGGCCCACCACCACCCGGCCGGCCAGGTTCGCGGCGACCCGATCCACCACTGCCTCCGCGCGGAACAGGTCGGTCCCGAGCGCCATGCCCGGCCCGTGCTGCTCCAGCGCACCGGCGGGGATCAGCACGATCGTGCCGAGCGCCGCGGCGTCGGCGGCCTCCCGCGTCGTCATCTCCGCCAGGCGGACCGGCGCCCTCACGACGCGTCCCCGCCGAAGTCCGCCGCCTCCAGCGACTCCCGGATGGTCGTCAGGTGCTCCCGGGTGAGCCGTTCGGCGGCCGCGCCGTCGCCGTCGCGCACCGCCCCCAGGATCGCCAGGTGCTCCGTGTGGTCCCGCTGACGGTCGTCGTACCGGAACCGGATCTCCGTCTGCTCGGGGGCCCGCACGTGCAGCAGCGCCTCCACCGTCTCGCGCAGCAGCCCGTTGCCCGACGCCGCCGCCAGCTCCACGTGGAAGTTGAGCGCCGGGCGGAACCCGTGCACCGGGGGCTGCAGCGCCGTCGCCGTGGCGGCCTCCAGGCGCTGCAGCCCCGCGGCGTCGCGGGCGCTCGCGGCGAGCGCCGCGATGCCGGGCTCGATGACCAGGCGGGCCTGGACGAGCTCGATCACCGAGGCCCTGGTGATGTGCGGGCGGTGCGGGTTGGCCAGGACCGACCGTTCGAGGCCCGGCCCGATGTACGTGCCGGAGCCGTGCCGCAGCTCGACCACGCCGGTGGCCTCGAGCCGCCGCAGGGCCTCCCGGACGGTGGGCGTGGTGACGGAGAACCGCTTGGCCAGGTCGCGGGAGGGCTCCAGCACGTCGCCGGGTCCGAGGCTCTCGGAGCGGATCAGCTCGACGATGTCGTCCGCCAGCTGCTCCGAGAACGAGGCTCTACCTTGAGTCATGGAAGTGACTAAATCACTTGATGACTCCGCGGTCAAGCGTCGCGTAGTCCGGGAGGTCGATCGCGTCCACCGACTTGTCGATGCCCCCCATCATCAGGCCGGCGAGCGGGGTCCTCAGCAGCGCCCCCATCACCGCCGCGCGCGTCCGGATCGCGAGCGCCGTCGACGGCAGGAAGGCCCTGGTCCCGCCCGGGAGCTGCTTCATGTTGGCCTGCGCGTACGGCCGCATCAGCGCCTCGTAGGCGGCGAAGGCCGGCCCAGGGTCGCCGTCGGCCCGGGCGAGCTCGCCCGCCAGCACGTAGGCCCCGACCAGCGCCAGCGAGGTGCCCATCCCGACCGACCCCGCCGTGCAGGCGTCACCCAGGAGTGCCACCCGGCCCTGGTGCCACGACGGCATCTCGATCCGGACGTGCCGGTCGAGGTAGAAGTCCTCCGCGCGCCACATCGCGTCCATGAGGCGCGGCACCTCCCAGCCCGCACCGGCCAGGACGTCGGCGACGATCCGCTTCTGCGCGGCGATGTCGCGCCGGTCGTAGCCGATCGGAGGGCCGGCGAAGTTGACCATGCCGCGCACCCCGCCGTGCGCCGGGTACAGCAGGATGTTCCGGCCCTGGACGCCGTTGCCTGCCGGCATCGGGTACAGGAGCTCCCAGCCGTCGAGCCCCCACGGGCCGGGCTGCTGCCCGCCGTCGACGGTGAACACCGCGCCGTGGTACCCGCCGTCGACGGACCGCCACCTTCCGCCGAAGGCGAGGCGCCGCGTCACGGAGTGGACGCCGTCCGCGCCGACCACGACGTCGAAGCGCCGCGGCGCGGACCGCTCGAAGGTGACCGCCACGGCGTCGGGAAGCTGGTCGAGCGCCGTGATGCTGTCGTCGAACAGGTACTCGACGCCCTCGGTGGCGTCCAGGAGGATCCGCATGAGGTCACCGCGCAGGATCTCGAGGTCGGCGATCACGCCGCCCGAGTGGCCGAACTGCTCGGCGGACATCTCCACCGTGCGCCGGCCCCGGGCATCGAGGTAGGCGATCCCGCGCACGCCTGTGTGCGCGCCCCGCACCTGGCCGGTGAGGCCCATCCGGTCCAGGACGGTGCGGCCCGCGCCGCGCACGTCGACACCCTGGCCGCCCGGCCGGGGTGCGGGGGCGCGCTCGACGACGGTGACGTCGAAGCCGTACCGGCGGAGCCAGAAGGCGAGGGCAGGTCCGGCGACGCCGGCGCCGGAGACGAGTACGTGGGTCATGGCTGCTCCTGAGGGGTCGTTCGTGCTGCTGACTCGTACACCGTACGAGCCGCCCTATGCTTGGTGAATCGTCCGGTAGTGCAGCAGATAGTGCACCGGTCGCGGCATCGGTGCCGCGCCCGGCAGAGCACCGCCGACGCCCGCGAGGTGCACTAGTACAGGGAGCCGGGATGACCACCACCTCCGAACGGATCGCCGACGAGATCCGGGCCCGGATCCGGTCCGGCGCGCTCGCCGCGGGCGACCTGGTCCCGTCCACGCGGCGCATCGTCGCCGAGCACGGCGTCGCCATGGCCACCGCCAGCCGGGTGCTCGGCGCCCTGCGCCGCGACGGGCTGGTGGAGGTGCGACGGGGCGTCGGCACGGTGGTCGCCGCGGGCGCGAACGCGGGGACGAGCAGACCTGCCGGGTCACCCGCCCGACGGCTACCCACGGGCGGCGACGTCGTCCGCGCCGCCATGGCCGTGGCCGACACCGAAGGGCTGGGCGGGCTCTCGATGCGGCGCATCGCGACCGATCTCGGCATCCCGACGATGTCGCTCTACCGCCATGTCCGAAGCCGCGACGAGCTGCTCACCCGCATGCTCGACGCCGTCTACGCCGAGTCGCCCCTTCCTGAGCCGCTGCCCCGCCACTGGCGTGCCCGCGCCGAGACGTGCGCCCGCACGATGTGGAGCGCGTTCCAGCGCCACCCGTGGGCCGCGCACGTGATGTCCATGACGCGCCCGCAGGTGCTGCCGCACGGCATGGCCCACACCGAGGCCCTGCTCGCGGCGTTCGACGCGATACCCGGGCGGCCCCTCGACCTCGACACCCGGATGCACCTCGCGGTCTCCGTGGTCCAGCTCGCGCGGGGGGTCGGCGTCAGCATCGAGCCGGCCTTGCTGGCCCAGCAGGACTCAGGCCTGACCGACGAGGAATGGACGGACAGGGCCCTCCCGGACCTCCGTGCCGTCGCGGACCCGCGCCGCTTCCCCCAGATCTCGGCGGCGACGTCGACCGACATCGACCTGACCCTCGACTCGCTCTTCGAGTTCGGCCTGGCCCGCCTGCTGGACGGGTACGCCGTGTTCCTGGGCGACGCACCGTCCGCGCCGTAGGCTGACCGCGTGACGTCCAGCACGGTGAGCCGCCCGCGCGCGGGCCAGGCGATGTCCCCGCGCGAGCAGGAGAACCGCCGGCTGCTGCGTGCCCGGGACGCCATCGACCGCGACTACGGCCGGCCGCTCGACGTGCCGACGCTGGCCCGCATCGCCCACGTCTCGCCGTCGCACTTCAGCCGCAGCTTCCGGGCCGCGTTCGGCGAGACGCCGCACCGCTACCTGCAGCGGCGGCGCATCGAGCGGGCGATGGCGCTGCTGCGCGATTCCGCGCACCCCGTGACCGACGTCGCGCTCATGGTCGGGTTCAACAGCCTCGGAACCTTCAGCCGCACCTTCAGCGACATCGTCGGTGTCTCGCCGACGGAGTACCGGCGGCGGACGCGACCGGTCGCGGCTCCCGTCTGCTTCACGAAGAGCTGGCTGCGCCCCTCTGACCAGGCCGTCTCAGGCCGAGCAGTTTCGGAGAAGCGCGCCGCCCGGGGAGCGCCGTAGCGTGACCGGCATGTTCAAGAACATCTCCATCACCTCCGTGTACGTCCTCGACCAGGACGAAGCCCTCGACTTCTACGTCGGCAAGCTCGGGTTCGAGGTCACCAATGACGTCGACATGGGCTTCATGCGCTGGCTGACGATCGCCCTGCCGGCCGACCCCGACCGCCACCTGCTCCTCGAGGTGCCCGGGCCGCCCTCGCTGAGCGAGGAGGTCACGGCCCAGGTCCGGGACCTGGTCACCAAGGGCGCGCTCGGCGTCGCGTGCATCCTCACCACCGACGACTGCCACCGCACGTACGCCGAGCTCAGTGCCAAGGGCGTCGAGTTCACCGAGGAGCCGGTCGAGCAGCCGTACGGGATCGACTGCGCCCTGCGCGACCCGTTCGGCAACCACATCCGGGTCACCCAGCCGGGCACCGGTCCGGTGGAGGTGACCGACGAGGACATCGCCCGCTGGAGCAGCGGCGCGCAGCCGAACGGCTGACGACCGGCCGGGACCGGGGCCGAGACCGGGCCCAGGCTCAGGGCCGCGGCGGCCCGGCCTCCACGCGCCGCAGCACGGCGGCGCTCGAGTACAGGTCGGGCGACGCGTACAGCCCGCGCTCGTCCCACCAGGTCGCCCCGGCCTCGGCCAGCGGCCCGACGACGTCGGCCGCCGCCTCCGGCGTCGTACGCCCACCCGTGACGACGTCGTACGGGCCCTCCGACGTGCGGTGCCCCGCGACGTACGCCGCGACCGCGCGGACCTCGTCCGGCGTCGGCGGGACACCGTGCCCGGACGCGAACAGCGGGACCACGCCGTCCCACTGCGCGGCCCGGCGGAACGGGCGGCGGTTGGGCCAGAACCCGCCCACCCAGACCGGCGGCCGGGGCTGCTGGACGGTCGCGGGGAGCAGCTCCACGTCCCGCACGACGTAGTGCGTACCGGCGTGGTCGACGCGCTCCCCCGCCCAGTAGCGCGCGAGCAGGTCGAGCCCCTCGTCCAGCTTCTCGGCGAGCACCACCGGGTCGGTCTCGTCGCCGAAGCTGCCGAACTCGTCCTCGACCGGCCCGCCGAGGCCCGCGCCGAAGATGACGCGGCCGCCGCTGACGGCGTCGAGCGTCGCCACCTGCCGGGCGAGCTGTTCGGGGCGTCGACGGGCCACCGGGGTCACGAGGGTGCCCAGCCGGAGTCGCGACGTCGCGAGCGCCGCGGCGGTCAGGAGCATCCACGGGTCGCCGAACGGCAGGCCGCGGCGCATCTCCTTGCTGTGCACCACGTGGTCCCAGACGAACAGGCCGTCCCAGCCGGCGTCCTCGGCGGCACGTGCCACGGTCGCGACGGTGCGGGGATCGGCGAAGTCGCCGAAGTTCGGGATGTTCACGGAGTACCGCATCACGCACCGACCTCCCCGGTCGCGGCCCGGCCGGCCGGTCCACGCAGCTCGAGCCACATGATCCGCAGCCCGACATCGCCCAGCTCGGGGTGCCGGAACGCGCCGGGCGCGATGCCGAGGGTCACGAAGCCGAGGCTCTCGTACAGGTGGACGGCGCCCGCGTTGGTGTCGACCACGGCGTTGAACTGGATGGCGGCATACCCGTCGCGGCGAGCCCAGGCGATCATGTCCTCGACGAGCGCCCGGCCTGCGCCGGTGCCGCGCACGGCCCGGTCGACCATGATGCTGCCCGAGGCGATGTGGCTGCCCGGGCCCGGCCGGTTGGGATACATGTTCGCGGTGCCGACCACGACGCCGTCGCGCACCGCGACGACCACCCGCACCGGGGCATCCAGCCAGGCCGCCCGGGCCTGCGCCTCGGTCATGGTGGGGTCGTAGGAGAACGTGTCGGCGGCGCGCACGACCTCGCGCACGATCGGCCAGAGGTCCGGCCAGTCCTCGGCGGCGGCCTCGCGCACGGTGGTCGCGGGCCGGACCCCGAGCGTGGCACCGGGCGCGGTGTCGGCAGAAGGTTGCATGCCCCTACCCTGCCGCACGGTCGGCCGGTCCCGCCAAGGCTTACCCATCCCGCCCCCTCCCCCGCGGACGCCGCCCGGCGTACGGTCGGAGCATGTGCCGAAACATCACGACGCTACGCGGCCTCGAACCGGCCGCCACCGACGAGGAGATCACCGCCGCCGCGCTGCAGTTCGTGCGCAAGGTCACGGGCGTGACCAAGGTGAGTGACGCCACACGAGAGCCGGTCGAGCAGGCCACGCAGGAGATCGCGGAGATCGTGACGCGCCTGCTCGACGCGCTGCCGGAACGCCGTCAGCCGCCCAAGACGGTGCCTCCGCTGCGCCGCGCGGAGGTCCAGGAGCGCATCGCGCAGCGCATCAAGGAGCGCGAGGAGCACGAACGCATGCACGAGCTGGGCATCGCGCACTCGCACTGAGCGGCTCGTACCCCTACAGTTGTCGTGTGCTTGCACCGCTCACCTGTTGCTGTCGCTGACCCCGGACCCATCCGTCGTCCGCGCGTATCGTCGCGCGCCCAGCAACAGGAAGAAAAACAGGTGCAGTACGCCAATTCTGTAGTAGACCTCGTCGGCAACACGCCCCTCGTCCGGCTCCACCGGGTGACCGAGGGCGTCACCAGCGCGACCGTGCTGGTCAAGCTCGAGTACCTCAACCCCGGCGGGTCGTCCAAGGACCGCATCGCCGGCCGCATCATCGAGGCGGCCGAGCGGGAGGGCAAGCTCCGGCCCGGCGGCACCATCGTCGAGCCGACCTCCGGCAACACCGGGGTGGGCCTCGCGCTGGTCGCCCAGCAGCGCGGTTACCGGTGCGTCTTCGTGCTGCCCGACAAGGTGGGCAAGGACAAGCGCGACGTGCTCACGGCGTACGGCGCCGAGGTGGTCGTCACGCCGACGGCGGTCGCACCCGACAGCCCCGAGTCGTACTACTCGGTGAGCGACCGGCTGGTGCGTGAGATCCCCGGCGCGTTCAAGCCCGACCAGTACTCCAACCCGAACGGCCCGCGCTCCCACTACGAGACGACCGGGCCCGAGATCTGGCGGGACACCGAGGGCAAGGTGACCCACTTCGTCGCGGGCGTCGGCACCGGCGGCACGATCACCGGCACGGGCCGGTACCTGCGCGAGGTGTCCGACGGCGCGGTGCGCATCATCGGCGCCGACCCCGAGGGCTCCGTGTACTCGGGCGGCACCGGCCGCCCGTACCTGGTCGAGGGCGTCGGTGAGGACTTCTGGCCGACCGCCTACGACCCCACCGTGCCCCACGAGATCATCGCCGTGGACGACGCCGAGTCGTTCGCGATGACCCGGCGCCTGGCGCGCGAGGAGGGCATCCTGGTGGGCGGTTCCAGCGGTATGGCGGTTGTCGCGGCCCTGCGCGCCGCCCGCGACCTCGGGCCGGACGACGTCGTGGTGGTTCTCCTGCCCGACGGCGGCCGCGGCTACCTCGCCAAGATCTTCGACGACACCTGGATGCGGTCCTACGGGTTCTCGCCCGCGATCGAGGACCACACGGTCGCCGACGTCCTGGCCGCGAAGGCGGACCGCACCCCGCCGCTGGTCTACGTGTACCGGACCGACACCGTCCGGGACGCCATCGACCGGATGACGCGCACCGGCGTCTCGCAGCTCCTCGTGCTCGCCGCCGAACCGCCGGTCGTGCTCGGCGAGGTGGCCGGCGCCGTGCACGAGGACGACCTGCTCGACGGCGTGTTCGCCGGCAAGGTCAACCTCTCCGACGAGGTGGGCGGGCTCATCGGCAGGCCGCTGCCGCTCGTCGGCGTCAACGAGCCCGTCGGGGCGCTGCGCACGGCGCTCGCGACCGACGGCGCCCTGCTCGTGACCGACGGCGGCAAGGCGCTCGGCGTGGTGTCGCGCTCGGACCTGCTCGACTACCTCGCCGTCTGACCCACCGCGCCGCCCGCCAGGGCCCGCCCCTCCCCCTGCATCAGCTCGCAGCAGTGAACCTTCGAAGAGAGAGCACCATGACCGACGTCCGACCCAACCGCTTTGACACCCTCGCGATCCACGCGGGACAGCACCCCGACCCGACGACCGGCGACGCGATCCCGGCGATCCACGTCACCTCCACCTACGTGCAGGACGGCATCGGCGGGCTGCGCGGCGGGTACGAGTACTCCCGCGGGGGCAACCCGACCCGGACCTCGCTGGAGGAGCAGCTCGCGGCCATCGAGGGCGGCGCCCAGGGCATCTCGTTCGCGTCCGGCCTCGCCGCCGAGGACGCGCTGCTGCGGGCCGTGCTCGCGCCCGGGGACCACGTGCTCGTGCCGAACGACGTCTACGGCGGCACGCACCGGCTCGTCCGCACCATCCACGGCAAGGCAGGCATCCAGCACACGACGGTGGACACCGCCGACCTCGACGCCGTACGTGCCGCGATCCGGCCCGAGTCCAAGATGCTGTGGGTCGAGACGCCGTCGAACCCGCTGATGAAGATCAGCGACATCCCCGCGCTCGCCGGCCTCGCCCGGGAGGCGGGCCTGCTCCTGGTCGTCGACAACACGTTCGCGTCGCCCGCCCTCCAGCGCCCGCTCGACCTCGGTGCCGACGTCGTGGTGCACTCCACGACCAAGTACCTCGGCGGGCACTCCGACGTCGTCGGCGGGGCGGTGGTCGTGGCGAACGGGGGCGAGGAGCTCGCCGAGCAGGTGCGCTACGTGCAGTTCGCCGCGGGCGCGGTGTCCAGCCCGTTCGACGCGTTCCTGACCACGCGGGGCATCAAGACCCTCTCCGTGCGGATGCAGCGCCACTCCGAGACCGCCCAGACCCTCGCGGAGCGCCTGGTCGAGCACCCCGCGGTGGCGCGCGTGCTCTACCCCGGCCTGCCCGACCACCCGGGCCACAAGACCGCCGCGCACCAGATGTCGCGCTTCGGCGGCATGATCTCGCTGGAGCTGGCGGGCGGGGAGCACGCCGCACGCACGTTCGCCGAATCGACCCGGGTCTTCCTGCTCGCCGAGTCGCTCGGCGGCGTCGAGTCGCTGGTCAACTACCCGAGCGAGATGACGCACGCCTCGGTGCGCGGCACCGAGGCCGAGGTGTCGCCGTCGATCGTGCGCCTGTCGGTCGGCCTGGAGGACGTGACGGACCTCCTGGACGACGTCCTGCAGGCCCTCGACCGCGTCCGTTGAGTGCTGGGTACCTGCCCTCTCGGAGCGCTCGAGAGGGCAGATACCACGCACTCAACGCTTAGCCTGGGGGCGTGAGCGAACACGCGCCCGTCAGCGCTGCCATGCACCGGGCCAAGGCAGATGCCCGCGCCTCCCACGTCACCGTGGGTCTCGTGCGGCACCTGCCCGGCGACCGCGAGGAGATCGACTGCTCCTGCGGCATGACGCTGACCAACGGGCCGCAGTGGTCGCTCGACGAGCACATCCGCCTGCACAGGGCAGAGGCGCGCTACCTGGCCCTGAGCCAGGTAGCGCCGGCGGGCATGCCCCGCCTCATCCCCGTGGGCCCTGGACGGCTGCCCCGCTGACGGGGCTACCGGTGGGCGGGGCCCGTCAGAGCTCCTCCGGGTCGTCCCAGGACACGCCGCTCGAGGATCCGGAGATCGGGTCGAGGGCGCAGTCGGCCAGGTTGCGCGGCGCCTTGGAGGCGTCTCCTCCGCCGAGCAGGCCCCGGCGGGTTGCGGCGCGGCGGACGGCCGGCGGCGCGATACGTGCGTAGAAGGCGTTCGACTCGTCGACCAGATCGGTCGGACCTGAGTCGGCGGGCTCGGTGGCGGGCTGGGGTTCCCCCGTGATCATGAACACATTCTCGCAGAAATCGGTCCGGTCGCACATCCGCTTGGCACAGTATTTCCAATCCTTGCCAAGCCTCCACCGCGACGGCACGCCCGGCACGCAGATCTCCCCCCACCTGCGCCGCCGGGGTGTGATGATCATCGGATGCAAACCTGGCCTGGGCGCCCCTACCCCCTCGGCGCGACGTTCGACGGTACGGGTACCAACTTCGCGCTCTACTCGTCGGTCGCCGAGAAGGTGGAGCTGTGCCTCCTGGCCGACGACGACACCGAGACCCGCGTCGCCGTCACCGAGACCGATGCGCACGTGTGGCACGTCTACCTGCCCGGCGTCGGCCCCGGCACGCGGTACGGGTACCGCGTGCACGGGCCGTACGACCCTGCGTCGGGCCACCGCTGCAATCCGGCGAAGCTCCTGCTCGACCCGTACGCCAAGGCGGTGGACGGCGACCTCGACGACGACCCGTCCCTGTTCTCGTACTCGTTCGACGACGTGGAGCAGACCACGACGGGCACCACGCCGGAGGCTTCCGACTCGCTGGGCCACACGATGGTCTCGGTGGTGGTCAACCCGTTCTTCGACTGGGGCCACGACCGCCCGCCGGCCACGCCGTACCACGAGACGGTGATCTACGAGGCGCACGTCAAGGGCCTCACGATGCGCCACCCCGACGTCCCCGACGAGCTGCGCGGCACGTACGCGGGGCTGGCCCACCCCGCGGTCATCGAGCACCTGACCAAGCTGGGCGTCACGGCGATCGAGCTGATGCCGGTGCACCAGTTCGTCACCGACCCGTCGCTCGCGGCCAAGGGCCTGACGAACTACTGGGGCTACAACACCATCGGGTTCTTCGCCCCGCACAACGGGTTCGCGGCCTACGGCTCGCGTGGCGAGCAGGTCATGGAGTTCAAGGCCATGGTCAAGGCGATGCACCAGGCGGGCATCGAGGTGCTGCTCGACGTCGTCTACAACCACACCGCCGAGGGCAACCAGCTGGGGCCGACCCTGAGCTTCCGCGGCATCGACAACGCCGCCTACTACCGGCTGGTCGACGGCGACGAGGCGCACTACTTCGACACCACGGGCACCGGCAACTCGCTGCTCATGCGCTCCCCCGCCGTGCTGCAGCTCATCATGGACTCGCTGCGCTACTGGGTCGAGGAGATGCACGTCGACGGGTTCCGCTTCGACCTGGCGGCCACGCTGGCCCGCCAGTTCCACGAGGTCGACCGGCTGAGCGCCTTCTTCGACATCGTGCACCAGGACCCGGTGATCTCCCAGGTCAAGCTGATCGCCGAGCCCTGGGACCTGGGCGACGGCGGGTACCAGGTGGGCGGGTTCCCGTCCCTGTGGACCGAGTGGAACGGCCGCTACCGCGACACCGTGCGCGACTTCTGGCGCGGGGAGCCGTCGACGCTGCCGGAGTTCGCCTCCCGCCTGACGGGGTCGAGCGACCTGTACGAGCACAGCGGCCGCATGCCCAGCGCGTCCATCAACTTCGTCACGGCCCATGACGGCTTCACGCTCGCCGACCTCACGTCGTACAACGAGAAGCACAACGACGCCAACGGGGAGGACAACCAGGACGGCGAGAGCCACAACCGGTCGTGGAACTGCGGCGTCGAGGGACCCACCGACGACCCGGAGATCCGGGAGCTGCGCGCCCGGCAGCGCCGCAACCTGCTGGTCACGCTCATGCTGAGCCAGGGCGTGCCGATGATCGCGCACGGTGACGAGCTCGGTCGCACCCAGCAGGGCAACAACAACGTCTACTGCCAGGACAACGAGCTCTCCTGGATGGACTGGGGCGGACCCGAGGGGCTCGACGACGAGAGTGCGGCGCTGCTGGAGTTCGCCCGGAAGGCCGTCCGGCTGCGCCGCGACCACCCGATCCTGCACCGCCGCCGGTTCTTCGACGGCAGCGGCACGGACGCGCTCGGGGACGTCGAGTGGCTCGACCTCACGGGCGCGCGGATGGACGACACGGACTGGCACCAGTCGTACGCCAGGACGGTCGCGGTGTTCCTGAACGGCGACGCGATCTCCGAGACCGGCGGGCGCGGCGAGCGGGTGGTCGACGACTCGTTCCTGCTGCTGCTCAACGCCCATTCCGGGGCCCTGGACTTCACTCTGCCGCCCGGTGCCTACGGAAAGGCCTGGACGGTCGTGCTGGACACCGACGGCAGCGCGGAGCCCGGAACCGTGCTGGACGCCGGTACCGGACTGACCGTGACGGGACGCAGCGTCGTGGTGCTGACCCGCCCGAGCCGAACACCGGGCTAGGCTGTCGGCCGTGACCGGACCGAGGAGTGGAACCGGGGGAACCACACCACCGCCCCGACCAGGGCCTGACATGCCCGTTCCCGGGCCGAGGCCGGTGGTGTGGGCCCCGCGTGCGCGTGTCATCGAAGTGCTCGTGCCCTACGACCCGCAGGACGAGCCGGAGCACATGCCGCTGCGCCTCGTCGGCGCCGGCGAGCCCGGGTACTGGGGTGCCGACAGCGTGCTCGGGCACGGCACCGACTACGGCTACTCGGTCGACGGCGGCCCGCTGCTGCCCGACCCGCGGAGCGTGTGGCTGCCGCAGGGCATCCACGGGCCCACCAGGGTCTTCGACCCGGCGTTCGAGTGGACCGACGGCTCGTGGTCGCCGCCCGACCTCTCCACGAGCATCCTCATGCACGTGGACGTCGAGACGTTCACCCCGGAGGGCACGCTCGACGCCGCCGCTGCGCTGCTGCCCACCGTCGCCGAGCTCGGGGCGCACGGCGTGGAGCTCGCGCCGGTCGCCGCGTTCGACCCCGCCGTCGGGCCGACGCGCGGTGTGCGCCTGTACTCGGTGCACGAGCCCTACGGCGGCCCGCGTGCGCTGCAGCGCTTCATCGACGCCGCGCACGCCGTCGGCCTCGCCGTCGTGCTGGACATCCCCTACCGCTGGGCGGTCGCGGAAGAGCTCGGGCTGGAGGCCTACGGCCCGTACCTGAGCGGCGGCGGCCGGCCGCGACCACCGCGCTCCGACGTCGGCGACGCGGGCGAGCACGCCCTGCAGGCGATGCGCCCCCGGACCGGCCAGGTGCCCCTGGACCGCCCGCGCACGGGGCCCATCCAGCTCCGCACGGGACAGGTGCCGAGCATCGGCACGCGGGCGGGCAAGGTCCCGTCCGCGCCGACGGTCCGCACCGACTTCGTGGGCGACCGCATCAACCTCGACGGCAGCGGCAGCCGGGGTCCGCGCGACTTCCTCGTCGACGACGCGCGGCACTGGCTGCGCGAGTACCACGTGGACGGCCTGGTGCTCGACGTCGACGCCCTGGTCGACCGCTCCCCCACCCCGTTCCTCGGGGAGCTCGCGGACTACGTCGTCGGGATGGGCGAACAGCTCGACCGGCGCTTCAGCCTGCTCGTGGACGGGCCCGGCCGGAGCGACCGGCTGACCACCATCCTGCTGCGCATCCTGTCCGGGCCGGGCAAGACCGAGGACATCCAGGCGCTGCAGATGCTCGCCGACCTCGTGCACCCGTCGGTGCGCCGCGCCACCCGCCAGAACAGCCAGAGCAGCGGGCGCCGCACCCGGGTCCGGGCCGGCGCGAGCGTGGTCGAGGACATCACCCGGCTCCCCGCCGCGCAGCTCACGGTTCCGTGGGCGGGCGAGGAGAGCCCCGCCACGGCCCTCCTCGGGGTGGACGACGTCGACATCCGCTCCAGCGTGCTCGCCACCGTGATCCTCGCGGGCAACCCGCTGGTGCTCGACACCGTGCACGCGCCCGTGGTCCCCCGCAACGAGAACGAGCGGCGCCTGGTGCGCTGGGCGCGCGACCTGATCTCCATCCGGCACGACATCAGCGAGGAGCTGGACCTGCCGCTGGAGATCCGCTCCACCGCGGACCGGTCGGTCATCGCGGTGCTGCGCGGCAGCCTGGCGTTCGTGCTCAACACCGGCCACGGCCTCGCCGCGCTGCGCCTGGGGAGCCTGCTGCGGCCCGCCGAGGGGGCGGGCAAGGCGCCGCTGCCCGGGGCGTTCAAGCTCGCGGCGGCCTGGGAGCCGGGTGCAACGCGTCTGGTCGGCGACACCCTCACGGTGCCGCCCCGGATGACCGCCGTGCTGCGTGCGGAGAGCTGACCTGCGAGCCTGATCCCCTGGCACCGGCGCCTGCCGGTCCCGCGAAGGAGGCAGCACCGATGGCGAAGAAGCCCGAGAAGCTGTGGAAGACCCCGGCGGACGACGCCCTGCGCTGGGTGCGCGGGACCGATCTGACCGCCCTGGACCCGTCGGCCACGCCCGGCTGGGCCGGCAAGAAGGCGGACGGCGAGAAGCTGATGGCTGCGCGCGGGCCGGAGCTCGCCGAGCTGCAGGAACGCCTCTTCGCGCACGGCCGCACCGACGGCGACCGGTCGGTGCTGCTGGTCCTGCAGGGCCTCGACACCGCGGGCAAGGGCGGGATCGTGCGCCACGTCGTCGGCATGGTGGACCCGCAGGGCGTGCAGCACAGGGGGTTCGGCGTCCCGACCGAGGAGGAGCAGCAGCACGACTACCTCTGGCGGGTCCGCAAGGCGCTCCCCCGCCCCGGCTATCTCGGGGTCTTCGACCGGTCGCACCACGAGCAGGTGCTCGTGGTCCGGGTCAACCACCTCGAACCACCGGAGACCTGGCGCAAGCACTTCCAGGAGCTCAACGAGTTCGAGGCGGAGGTGGCGGCGTCGGGCACCCTGATCGTGAAGGTGGCCCTCATGGTGTCGGCGGACGAGCAGAAGGAGCGCCTGGCCGAGCGGCTCGAACGGCCCGACAAGCACTGGAAGTACAACCCGGGGGACATCGACGTCCGCGCCAAGCTCCCGGAGTATCTGGCGGCGTACCAGGAGATGCTCGACCGCACCTCCACCGAGGTGGCGCCGTGGTACGTCGTGCCGGCGGACCGGAAGTGGTACGCACGCCTCGCGGCCACCGAGCTGCTGACGGGCGCCCTGCGGTCGCTGGACCTGGGCTGGCCGCCGGCCGACTTCTCCATCGAGGCCGAGAAGGCCCGCCTCGCGGCGAGCTGACCTGCGCTTCACCCGCTCCGGGCCACAACCTTCTCCGCTCGCCGCCCGTTTTACGTGACATGAGGAACCACGCAGCGGTGCACCCTGTCATCCTCGGTGGAGACGCCGGCGCCTACAGCCTCGCCCGCGCCTTTCACGAGCGCTACGGCGTCAGGTCGACAGTCGTGTCCATCCGCCCGACGCCCAACGTCGCGCACTCCGGAATCATCGACAACGTCGTGGAGCCGCGCCTCGACGACCCCGCCGTCATGGTCGAGGTGATCCGCCGGGTCGCCGCGACGGTCGAGGGGCCGGTCATCGCGCTCACCTGCGTGGACTGGTACGTGCAGGCGCTCGCACAGCAGCGCGCGCTCCTGGAGGACGTGGCGCTGGTCCCCTACCCGTCGGTCGAGCTGCTCGACCACGTGATGGACAAGCAGCGGTTCTCCGCGCTCTGCCACGAGCTCGGGATCCCCCACCCGCGCACCGAGGTGCGGGCCGGCGGCGAGCCGGTCGGCGACCTCGACCTGCGCTTCCCGGTGATCGCCAAGCCCGGCGACAACGCCGCGTGGCACCACGTGTCGTTTCCCGGCAAGGCGAAGGTGCACCTGGTGCAGGACCGCGCCGAGCTGGGTGCGCTCCTGCAGGCGGCAGGGGACGCGGACTACCGCCGCCCGATGATCATCCAGGAGTACGTGCCGGGCGACGACGCGCAGATGCGGATCATGACCACCTACTCCGACCGTGCGGGCGCGGTGCGCATGGCCTGGGGTGGTCACGTGCTGCTCGAGGAGCACACGCCGGGGACGCTCGGGAACCCTGCCGCGATCCTCACCGGGCGGCTCCCGCAGGTCGAGGCCGACGCCCGCCGGCTCGTGGAGCACCTGGGCTGGACGGGGTTCGCGAACTTCGACGTGAAGGTGGACCCGCGTACCGGCGTCGGGCACTTCCTGGAGCTGAACCCGCGCACGGGGCGGTCCAACTTCTACCTGACGGCGAGCGGGCTGAACCCTGCCGCCTACTGGGTGGCGGACCATCTCGGAGGGCAGTGGCCGGACGTCGCGGAGCCTCTCGAGGTGCTGTACCGGATAGTCCCGGGCTTCCTGCTGGACAGGTACGTGCAGGACGACGCGCTGCGCGCCGCCGTGCGCGGCGCCCGCGTGGTGCACCCGCTCAAGTACCGGCGGGACCTGTCGCCGCGCCGCGACACCTGGGTACGCCTCGCCGAGCTGAACCAGGTGCGCAAGTTCGCGCAGCACCACCCGCTGCAGGAGCCGGGCGGGGCGCCCGCGCAGCCCGGGTTCGGGGACACGTTCCCGTCGGCGGAGCAGGACGTTGCCTGACGTCGGCATGTCGGGTGCCGGCTACCTCGACACAGATACAGGCATGGACACAGGCATGGACACAGACACAGACACAGACATGGACACAGGAGCGGAGCGGGACGGCGGTTTCGCCGGCTTCGTCGGCGTGCTGGGCGGGGTCGGCCCGCTCGCGACGATCCTGTACATGGAGCGCGTGGTCCGGCTGACCGACGCCGCACGCGACCAGGACCACGTGGACATGATGGTGCTGCAGCACGCCACCGTCCCGGACCGGACGGCGTTCGTGCTGGGACGGTCGCCCGACGATCCCGGGCCGGTGCTCGCCGCCGACGCGCGGCGGCTCGCCGGGGCGGGGGCAGGCTTCCTCGTGCTGCCGTGCAACACGGCGCACGCGTTCGCCGGCGCGATCGCCGCGGCGACGCGGGTCCCGCTGCTGTCAGCGGTGGACGTGACGGTGTCCGCGGTGCTCGCGCGCGACACCTGGACCGGCCGGTTCAGCGGGCCGCGACCGGAGGCGGTCGGCCTCCTCGCGACGGAGGGGACCGTCGCGTCGGGTGTCTACGCCGACGCCTTCGGCGCGCGCGGTATCAAGACCCTGGTCCCGGACGTCGCGGGCCAGGCGGCCGTGACGTCGCTGGTCTACGACGGTGTCAAGGCGGGCCGCGGGGGTGACCTGACGGCCCTGGACGGCGTCATCGCCGACCTGCGCCGCCGCGGGGCCGCCGCGGTGGTGCTGGGGTGCACCGAGCTGTCGGTCGCGGCGGAGGCGACCCCGCCGCACCTCCTGCCCGGCGTCGTGCTCGTGGACTCCCTCGACGAGCTGGCCCGGGCGACGGTGCTTCGCGCGGGCCGCCGGCTGCGCTCGGACGAATAGCCCGAGGCGTCAGAGGAGCTTGCGTCCCTCTTCGGCCAGCGCGCCCAGGCGGGACAGCGCCCGGTAGTACTTCTTGCGGTACCCGCCGGCGAGCATCTCCTCGGTGAACAGGCCGCGGGTGTCCGCGGACCCACCGAGCAGCACCGGCACGTCCCGGTCGTAGAGGCGGTCCACGAGCACCACGAGGCGCAGCGCCACCTCCTGGGCCGTCACGGGGTGCACACCGGTCAGCGCGACGACGGAGACGCCGTCGAGCAGCGCGCCGTACCGGCTGGGGTGCACGGTCGCGAGGTGCGCCAGCAGGTCGTCGAACGCGTCGAGCGTGCCGCCCGGCCGGTCCGCCGCGCCGACGACCTCTGCCTCGGTCAGCGGCTCCGAGTCGGTGACGACCTCGCGGTGGCGGTAGTCCGGGCCGTCGACCCGCAGGGTCTCGAAGCGGTCGGACAGCGCCTTGATCTCGCGCTGGAAGTCCTGGGCGGCGAACCGGCCCTCGCCGAGCGCGTCGGGCAGCGTGTTCGACGTCGCGGCGAGCGCAACGCCCCGGTCCGCGAGCTCCCGCATGAGGCGGGACATGATGGTCGTGTCGCCGGCGTCGTCGAGCTCGAACTCGTCGATGCAGACCAGCTTCTTGGCGGCGAGCGCCTCGACGGTCGGGAGGAACCCGAGCGCGCCGACGAGGTTGGTGTACTCGACGAAGGTGCCGTAGGCGGCCTTGTCGGCGCCGAGCGCCTCGCTGACGGCGTGGGCGAGCGAGGTGAGCAGGTGGGTCTTGCCGACGCCGAAGCCGCCGTCGAGGTAGACCGCCGGCGCCGCCGCCTTGCGGCGGGTGAACAGGCCGCGCCGGGGAGCGGTGATCTCCGCGGCGATCTCCTGGAGCCGGGCGAGCGCGCGGCCCTGGCTGGGGTGCGCCGGGTTGGCGCGGTAGGTCGCGAAGCGGGCGTTCGCGAAGTGTCGCGGCGGCACGAGATCTGTGACGAGCCTGTCGACAGGGACCTGCGGTCGGACGGCGCACAGGGCGGTCGTCGCGGTCTGGCTGCTGACGGTGGCGGTGGTTGTCACGAAGCAAGAGATTACCGGCGGGGCGGCACGTGGGGCGTGCCGCGAGAGCAACGTCACACGTGCAGGACGGCGGGTGCGCCGGGGTCGTCCAGCAGCTCACCGAGGGCCCGCACCACCTGGGCGGGGGCCCTGGTCTGGGCCGGGTCCTCGTTGCGGTCGTCGCCGGCGACGGCGTGGTCGATGACGAGCTCGTGGAAGCGGACGGGCGGGACGGCGTCGGCCCGCTGGGCCTCCAGTCGCAGCACCTGGACCAGCATCGCGAGGCCGGCTCCGGTGACGCTGACGGCACCGGACCCGGCCATGGCCTCGCGGGAGGCCGCGCCGTTGAGCACCACGTACGGGTCGCCCGGTCCGAGCAGCGGCGCGAGCGCGCGTGCGGCGTCGAGGTGCGCGGTGAGGTGGGACGCCAGCGTGGCGGACCACTCGGCCGGGTCCAGGTCGAGCAGGTCGGGGCCCTTCTGCCAGCCGCCGATGGAGGCGACCACCGCGCCGGGCAGGGGGACGCCGGCCCGGGCGCAGGCCTCGCGGACGGCGTCCGCCTGGGCGGTCGGGTCCGCGCCGAGCACGGGGATCACGCTGGGCTGGACGGTGACCCGCTCGGGCAGCGCGTGACGCGCCACGGCGAGCACCGCGCGGCCGTCGGCAGCCAGGCCGCGTGCGACCCGGCTGCCGACGAATCCGCTCGCCCCGACGACGAGGACGGGACGGGTGCTGTTCACCGGTTCAGACTAGTTCAGGAGGCGGTGTCAGGCGGCGGCGGGCTGCGCCACGGCCTTGGGGTCCGGGCCGAAGCGGTTCGGGCCCGGGGTACCGGCGGTCGCCTCCCACACGATCAGGATGATCCCGCCGACGATGGGGACCAGGGCGAGGAAGATCCAGAAGCCGGAGCGGTCCGTGTCGTGCAGACGCCGGACGGTGACGCCGAGGCCCGGCAGCAGCAGGGCGAGGTTGAAGAGGGAGAGCACGGCGTAGCCGGCGGTCAGGGATCCGGGCATCGCCGGGACGGTGGTGCTTCCGGCCATGGCGGCATCCATGGTGGCGGCCGTGTACTCGCTGAGGCCCGGCACGATGAAGATGACGTAGAGGATCGTCGAGACGATCGTCACGGCCAGGGTGTACCACCAGTACTCGGAACGACGCGCGCGCCCGTTGAAGACCGCGTAGTTGGACAGCACGGTCTTGATGGACTCGATGAACGACATCGGGGTGAAACCTCTCTCACGATTTATGCCAGAAATATCCGGCAAGTGCGCACACAGTGTCCCGATGTCTGGCGCAACGCACAAGGTTGAAACCGGGCAGAACTACCCATCGGTGGCGGCGCCTCCGGAAACGCCGGACGCCCAGGCCACCGGGGTGGCCTGGGCGTCCGAGACGGTGACGCGACAGCGGAGGGGTCAGTACCCCGTCGACGTCGGCTCCGGGTAGTACTGCGCGTACTTGCGGCGGTAGTTCTGCGTGATCGCCTCGACGATGAGCCGGCGCTTGAGGCCGGAGTCACGGTCGTACTTCAGGGGGTTGATCACGTCGCCGCTGGCCTTGAGCGCCTTGATCCGGGTCTTGAGCTCCGGGTCGAGGACGTACTTGGACAGCAGGCCGAACGGCACGACCGTGTACAGCACGTCGCGCACGGCCCGCACGGGGCGGATCGGCCGGCGCAGCACCCAGTCCTCCACGAGCACGCGGGCCACGTTGGCGCCCCCCGCGGTGACGTAGTAGTTGTTCCGACCGATGCGGGGGTTCACCTCGAAGTACACGTGCCGGCCCGTGCGCGGGTCCAGCTTGTAGTCGAAGTTCGCGAACCCCACGTAGTTCGTCGCGTCCAGGAACCGGGTGGCCGCTTCCATCGCGTCGTCGTACGCCTCCACCAGGATGGCGGCCGGGATACCCAGCGTGCCGGGCGTGTGCTCCTCCAGGAGCACCCGGCCGGTCGCCAGCAGCGTCACCTCGCCCGACGTGTCGCGGTAGGCGGTCAGCGACCGCATCTGCGTCTCGTCGCCCGGGATGAACTCCTGCACCAGGAACGTGCCGGGGAACTTCGCGTCGGCGAGGTGACCCAGGATCACGTCGAGCTCCGCGCGGGAGTCGATGTGGTGGATCTTCTTCTTGCCGGGGAAGTCCACGTAGTACCACTCGGCGCTGTTGGACGGCTTGCCCACCACCGGGTACTGCAGGTCCACCTCGAGGGCGGCCACGGCGGCCCGCCCGCCGTCGGCCACGACCTTGGCGATGTCGACCGCGACGGTGCGCGGCGTGGGGATGCCGAGCTGGTCGCAGACCTGCGCGAAGCCCTCCTTGCTGCTCACCTGCTCCAGGACCGGCAGCGACGGGTACGCCAGCACGTAGCCGGCGGCCTCCAGGCGCTCCCGGTGCACGATGAGCGTGCGCACGTGCCAGTCCGCGTTGGTCAGCAGGACCAGCACCTTGTCCCGGTGCTGCTGCGCCAAGCCCTCGAGGGTCGGCAGGAGCACGTCCACGTCGTCGATGTGCGGCACCACCACGTTGTCGACGATCGCCGAGTCCTGCATGGCACGGGTGGCGACCTTCGACAGCACCACGGAATGGGTGCCGTACTGCTCGTGGAACGCGCGAGCGAGGGCGTACATGCCGACGTCGCCGCCGATCCCCACCACCATCAGGTCAGGGACGGGAACCTCCCCGCCGCCGCCCACGAGCCCCTTGTCCGCGGGGAAACCCCTCACGCCTCGGCCTCCGTGCGGTCGCCGGACCACTCGGTGTGGAACGTGCCCTCGCGGTCGACCCGCTTGTAGGTGTGCGCGCCGAAGAAGTCGCGCTGCGCCTGCACGAGCGCTGCGGGCAGCCGCTCGGCGCGGACGCCGTCGTAGTACGCGAGCGAGGACGAGAACGCCGGCGTGGGCACGCCGTTCTGCGCCGCACCGGCCACCACGCGGCGCCAGGCGGGCAGACCGCTCGCGACGGCGTCGGTGAAGTACGGGTCGGCGAGCAGCAGCGGCAGGTCCGCCTCGCGCTCGTAGGCCTCGGTGATCCGGTTGAGGAACCGGGCGCGGATGATGCAGCCGCCACGCCAGATGCGGGCCATGGCGCCACGGTCGATCGCCCAGCCGTACTCGGCGGCGGCCGCCGCGATCTGGTCGAAGCCCTGCGAGTAGGCGACGACCTTGGAGGCGAACAGGGCCTGGCGGACGTCCTCGATGAACGCGTCCCGGTCCTTGACCTCCCACTCCTGGGTGTGGGCGGGCAGCGCCGCGCGACCCGCGGCACGCTGCGGCACCGACCCGGACAGCGCGCGGGCGAAGGTGGCCTCGGCGATGCCGGTGATGGGCACGCCCAGGTCCAGGCCGTTCTGCACGGTCCAGCGGCCGGTGCCCTTCTGCTCGGCCTGGTCCAGGACGATGTCGACGAACGCCTGGCCGGTCTCGGCGTCCACGTGCTGCAGGACGTCGGCGGTGATCTCGATGAGGAACGACTCCAGGTCGCCCGTGTTCCACTGCGCGAAGATCTGGCCGATCTCGGCTGCTGAAGCACCCAGCCCCTGGCGCAGCAGGTCGTATGCCTCGGCGATGAGCTGCATGTCGGCGTACTCGATGCCGTTGTGCACCATCTTGACGAAGTGGCCGGCGCCGTCGGAGCCCACGTAGGTGCAGCAGGGAACGCCGTCCACCTTCGCGGAGATGTCCTCCAGGATGGGGCCGAGCGACTTGTACGACTCGGGCGTGCCGCCCGGCATGATGGACGGGCCGTTCAGCGCGCCCTCCTCGCCGCCGGACACACCGGTACCCACGAAGTGCAGGCCGTGCTCCTTGAGGGCCGCCTCACGCCGGATCGTGTCCGGGAAGTGCGCGTTGCCGGCGTCGACCACGATGTCGCCCTCCTCCAGGAGGGGCACCAGCTCGTCGATGACGGCGTCCGTGGGACCGCCGGCCTTGACCATGATGACTACCTTGCGCGGGCGCTCGAGCGACGCGACGAAGTCGGCGAGCGTCTCGCTCGGCACGAACTCGCCGTCGCTGCCGTGCTCCGCCACCAGGGACTCGGTCTTGGCGTACGAGCGGTTGTGGACCGCCACCGTGTAGCCGTGACGTGCGAAGTTCCGCGCGAGGTTGCGACCCATCACCGCCAGCCCGGTGACGCCGATCTGTGCTGTGCCTGACACGTTCTTGCTCCTTAAGAAGTGGGTACGGGCCGGCGTACGCGCGAGGCGTGCCGCGACCCGCGTCCAGCCTAGTGGGCCGGGGTCCCGGTAGCGCCGCGCCGTCCGCCGGGCGGGCAGATCACGTTCCGGCGACCGCCGCGCGCCTCCGCGTGGAGAATGCGGTACGGACGTACCGTGAAGTGGTGACCAGCGGCCCGCCCACCGGCGTCCCCGTCGACTTCGCAGCGGCTCTCGCCGACCTGCGGCGTCAGGCCTTGCGCTCAGAGGTGCGCCTCACGGAGATCCCGGCCCCGCGCCGGGTCGCCCCGTTCAGCGTCGCGCTCTCGGGCGACCTGCTGCCCGGCGCCCCGCCGGTCCCCGCAGGCCGGGACCGTTCCGGCGAGCACGACCACGCGGAGGAGCCACTGGCCACCGGCCGCTTCGTCGTGCTGCACGACCCGGCGGGCCAGGAGGCTTGGCACGGCACGTTCCGGGTGGTGACCCTGGTGCGCGCCTCGCTCGAGCCGGAGATGGCGGCGGACCCCATGCTGGCCGACGTCGCCTGGTCCTGGGTGGGCGAGGCCCTCGAGTCCGCCGGGCTCGTGCGCGGCACGGACACGGTGGCCGACGGCGGCACGGTCACCCGCGTGCTCTCGCACAGCTACGGCGCGCTGGAGGGCACTCCCGACGCGGTGGACCTCGAGATCCGCGCGTCGTGGACGCCGCTCGACACGCGGCTCGGCACCCATCTGAGCGCGTGGGCGACGCTGCTCACCATGGCAGCGGGTGTGCCTCCGCTCCCCGAGGGTGTCGCAGCGCTCACCAGGCGTTTTACCGACCGATCGAAGCAACGCCATACGGTAGGTCCATGACCACCACGGAGCGAGGACTCCCTGCGGAGACATCGACGCCCGTTCCGGCACCTGTCACCCCACTGACCGAGCCCGCCGACGGGCTGCCGGACGTCGTGGCGACACAGGGGGCTTTCGCACGGGTCGTCGAGGCGTTCGCCGCGGGCTCCGGGCCGGTAGCGGCCGACGCCGAGCGCGCCTCCGGGTACCGGTACGGCCAGGCCACCTATCTCGTCCAGGTACGGCGGGAGGGTGCGGGCACCGCGCTGATCGACCCGGTGGGCGTCCCCGACCTCTCGCCGCTCGGCGAGGCCGTCGGCGACGCCGAGTTCGTGCTGCACGCCGCCTCGCAGGACCTGCCGGGGTTCGCCGAGCACGGGCTGCGTCCCGCGCGGGTCTTCGACACCGAGCTCGCCGCGCGCCTGCTCGGGATGGAGCGCGTGGGGCTCGCCGCCGTCGTCGCGGAGGTGCTGGGCCTCGGGCTGGCCAAGGAGCACTCGGCGGTCGACTGGTCCACCCGACCGCTGCCGGAGGACTGGCTGCGGTACGCAGCCCTCGACGTCGAGGTGCTCGTCGAGCTGCGCGACCGCCTCGCCGAACGGCTCGAGGCCGCGGGCAAGACCGAGTGGGCGGCACAGGAGTTCGAGGCGGTGCGCACGGCTCCCCCGCCGCCGCCGCGGGTCGATCCCTGGCGCCGCACCTCCGGCATGCACGTGCTGCGCAACCCGCGCCAGGTCGCCGCCGTCCGGGCGATGTGGATCGCGCGGGACGCGAGCGCCCAGGCGCGCGACATCTCGCCGGGCCGGGTCCTGCCCGACCGGGCGATCGTCGCGGCGGCGAAGGCCATGCCGAAGACCGCCGGCCAGCTCGTCGCCCTGCCGGAGTTCGCGGGCAAGGGCACCAAGCGCCGGGCCGCGTACTGGCAGAAGGCGATCGACGAGGCGCGCGCCCTGCCCGACGCGGAGCTGCCCTCGGTGCGCGGGCCGCGTTCCGACGGCCCTCCGCCGCCACGCACGTGGGGTGACCGGGACACCACCGCCGCCCGGCGCCTCACGGCCGCGCGCGAGCTCATGACCGCGTTGTCCGAGGAGCTGAACGTCCCGGTCGAGAACCTGCTGCAGCCCGACGCGCTGCGCCGCCTGTGCTGGACGCCACCGGTACCCGCCGACGCAGCGGGCATCGCCGAGTTCCTGCGCGGCCGAGGGGCCCGCGAGTGGCAGCTCCGGCTGCTGGCCGGCGCCCTGGAGCGGGCATTCGCCGAGGCAGCACGCGATCCGGGTGTGAAAGCGTCACCCTCTCCCCAGTAGAGTCGTCCCCATGCCAGCCCTGTCGGAGCCCATCACGCTCGCCGTCGACGTAGTCACCGAACCTTCGACCTGGGACCGCGAGGTGCTCGCCCTCGGCGGACACCCGCTCCAGCTGTGGGGATGGGGCGAGGTGAAGGCCGCCGGCAACTGGCGCGCGCACCGGCTCCGGGTGACCGAGGACGGCACCACCGTCGGCCTGGCGCAGCTGCTGGTGCGGCCCTTGCCTGCCCAGTTCAAGGCGCTCTCCTACGTGCCGCGCGGGCCCGTCGTGGCGCACCACGACGGCGAGACGGCGCAGGCAGTCTTCGGGGTCGGCGACACCGCCACCCGCAACGCCGTGACCAACACGGTGGTCGAGTGGGCGCGCGAGAACGTGGGCGGCGTGGGCATCACCATCGAGCCGGACTGGCCTGCGGGTACGCAGCTGGACCTGGCCGGACGGCGGCACGCGTCGAACCACATCCTGATCCCGAGCACGCTGATCCTCGACCTCACCAGGCCTGCCGACGAGCTGCTCGGCGACATGCGCAAGTCCACGCGGTACGAGATCCGCAAGGGTGCCCGCCTCGGCCTCGACATCCGCCGGGTGACGGAGGACGCGGAGGTCCTGCGCGTGCTCGACGTCTACAAGGAGACCGCCGAGCGTGCGGGCTTCGCGATCCACTCCGACGAGTACTACCTCGACATCAACCGGTCGCTCGGCGACAAGTCGGTGCTGGTGGCCACCTATGTCGACGACGTACCGGCGTGCTTCGCGTGGTGCGTCAACTCCGCGAGCACCTCGTTCCTGCTGTACGGCGGCGGCACCGACGCGGGCCGCAAGGCCACGGCGACCGCGCCGACCTACTGGCGCACCATCGAGATCGCCCGCGAGCAGGGCCTCGTGCGGTACGACATGAACGGTCTGCTCAACGACGGCATCAGCGACTTCAAGAAGAGCTTCGCCAAGCACACCGACGAGCTGGTCGGCTCGATCGACGTCGCGTTCTCGCGCTGGTACACCACCTGGAACAGCGCCCTGCCGACGGCGAAGAAGGTAGTCCGCAAGCTCCGCGGCAACGGCTGACCCAGCCCCACCCGACCCCACCCCCGCTGAGTGCTGGGTATTTGTGGCTCATGCACGTCTGAGCCCGCAAATATCCAGCACTCAGCGGGGTTTTTGGTGTGCGAGACTCGGTTTCACGCTCACCCGGACCCGGTCTCACGTCTTACGTGCTTTTTACCGGTACTCGCGGTAGCGTGTATCTCGATCCAGCGGCGTCGCTCATAGGACGTCGCCGTCCCGAAAACCCCCAGGAGTTCTGCTGATGACCGCAGCCCCGGAAACACCGCGTGCCCGCCGTGCGGTACGCGACGTCGTCTTTGTCGACGGCGCCCGCACGCCCTTCGGCAAGGCCAAGCCCGACGGCATCTACGCAGAGACGCGTGCCGACGACCTGATCGTGAAGGTGGTGCGCGAGCTGCTGCGCCGCCACCCCGAGCTCCCCCCGGAGCGGATCGACGAGGTGGCCATCGCCGCCACCACCCAGCAGGGCGACCAGGGGCTCACGCTCGGCCGCACGGTAGGCATGCTCGCCGGTCTCCCCCAGTCCGTGCCGGGCTACGCCATCGACCGCATGTGCGCCGGTGCCATGACGGCCGCGACCACCACGGCGGCCGGCATCGCCATGGGCGCGGCCGACGTCGTCATCGCGGGCGGCGTCGAGCACATGGGCCGCCACCCGATGGGCTTCGACGCCGACGTCAACCCCCGTTTCGTGGCCGAGAAGCTCGTGGACCCCCAGTCCCTGAACATGGGCGTCACCGCGGAGAACCTGCACGACAAGTTCCCGCAGCTGACCAAGGAGCGTGCCGACCGGTTCGCCGTCGAGTCACAGGCCAAGTACGCCAAGGCAGTGGCCAACGGCAACATCGACCCGGACCTGGTGCCGGTCGCGACCCGGTCCACCGAGCAGGGCTGGGGCCTGGCCACCACCGACGAGCTGCCGCGCCCCGAGACGACGTTCGAGTCCATCCAGGGCCTCAAGACGCCGTTCCGCGCGGGCGGCCGGGTCACCCCCGCGACGTCGTCCCCGCTGACGGACGGCGCGACCGCCGCCATCCTCGCCTCGGGCGACGTCGCCGCCGAGCTGGGCCTGCCCGCGAAGATGCGCCTGGTGTCGTACGGCTACGCCGGCGTGCCGCCGGAGATCATGGGCTACGGCCCCGTGCCCTCGACCGACAAGGCCCTCAGGTCGGCCGGCCTGACGATCGACGACATCGGCCTGTTCGAGCTCAACGAGGCGTTCGCGGTGCAGGTGCTCTCCTTCCTTGACCACTACGGCATCGCCGACGACGACGCCCGCGTCAACCAGTACGGCGGCGCGCTCGCCATGGGCCACCCCCTGGCCAGCTCCGGCGTCCGCCTGATGACGCAGCTCGCCCGCCAGTTCGAGCAGCACCCCGAGGTCCGGTACGGCCTCACCGCCATGTGCGTGGGTCTGGGCCAGGGCGGCAGCGTCATCTGGGAGAACCCCCACCACGCCGACTACTCCGGCCACACGGACGAGGAGAACTGACCCGTGCCTGAGACCCCCACCGCTCCCGCGGAGCGCGTCACCCACTCGCTGGTCCGGGACGTGCGGCTGCCCGGCGGCGCCGGCGTCCTCGCGCTGGTCACCCTCGACAACGGCCTGGACCACACCAAGCCGAACACGTTCGGGCCGGCCGGCATGGCCGAGCTCAGGGCCGCGCTCGAGGTCGTCCGCACCCGTGCCGAGGCCGGCGAGATCGTCGCCGTCGGCGTGACCGGCAAGCCCTACTTCGTCGCCGCCGGCGCCGACCTCAAGGGCATCACCTCGGTGCACGACCACGCCGAGGCCGTCGAGCTGGGCCGCATGGGCCACGCCGCATACACGATCCTCGGCGACCTGCGCGAGGCCACCGGCGTGCCGACCTTCGCGTTCGTCAACGGACTCGCGCTGGGCGGCGGCCTCGAGGTCGCGCTGAACTGCGACTACCGCACGGTGGCCTCCGACGCCGCCGCGCTCGGCCTGCCCGAGACCGGGATCGGCCTCATCCCCGGCTGGGGCGGCGCCTACCTCGTACCCCGCCTGGTCGGTGTCGAGAAGGCCATCGAGGTCATCCTCACGCGGCCGGCGGCGAACAAGCCGTACAAGCCGGCCGAGGCCCTGCAGATCGGCCTGGTCGACGAGCTGTTCGAGGCGGCCGACTTCCTGGAGCAGTCCATCATCTGGGCGGCCAAGGTCGTCACCGGTGAGATCGAGGTGCCCCGCCGCGAGCTCGACCCGCAGCCGGTGTGGGACGGCGTCGTCGCTGCTGCCAAGGCCCAGCTCGACGCGGTCGTCGGCACCTCACGCCCCGCGCCGCACCGCGCGCTGGAGCTGATCGCCGGAGCCCGGAACGCCACCAAGGCCGAGGCCTTCGCGGCCGAGGACCAGGCGCTGGCGGACCTGATCATGTCCGACGAGATGCGCGCCAGCATCTACGCGTTCAACCTCGTGGGCGGCGGCAAGAAGCCCCAGGGTGCCCCGGACCCCAAGCTCGCCAGGCCGGTCACCAAGGTCGGCGTCGTGGGCGCCGGCCTGATGGCCGCCCAGATGGCGTTCCTCTTCGCGCAGCGCCTCGGCGTGCCCGTGGTCATGCGCGACCTGGACCAGGAGCGCGTGGACAAGGGCCTGTCCTTCGTCCGCGAGACGGCGGAGAAGCTCGCCGGCCGCGGGCGCCTGTCCCCCGACGCCGCGCAGCGCATCGTCGCGTCGGTGTCCGGCACCACCGACATCGGCGAGTTCGCCTCGTGCGACTTCGTGATCGAGGCCGTCACCGAGGTGATGGGCCTCAAGAAGAAGGTGTTCGCAGAGCTGGAGGGCGTCATCTCCCCGGAGACGGTGCTGGCGACCAACACCTCCGCGCTGTCCGTCACCGAGATGGCGGCGGACCTGCAGCACCCGGAGCGCGTGGTCGGCATCCACTTCTTCAACCCGGTGGCCCAGATGCCGCTGGTCGAGGTGATCAACGCCGAGAAGACGTCCGACGAGGCCCTCGCCACGGCGTTCGCCATCACGAAGAAGCTGCGCAAGACGGCGATCATGTCGGCCGACCGGCCGGGCTTCATCGTGAACCGGCTGCTGCTGCTCGTGATGGGCCAGGTCCTGGCCGCGATCGAGAACGGCACCCCCGTCGAGGTGGCGGACCGGGCGCTCGCACCCCTCGGCTTCCCGATGCCGACCTTCGCGCTCACCGATCTGGTGGGCCCGGCCGTCGCACAGCACGTGCTGACCTCGCTGCGCGAGGACCTCGGCGACCGCATCCCGGCGTCGCCGGGCCTCGCGAAGATCGTCGAGGAGGGCACCCGCGTGGTGCTGGATGCCCCGGCCAAGGGCCTCCCCAAGCCGGTCGACCCGGCCATCCAGGAGTACTTCGGTCCCGCCCGTCCGGGTGAGCCCGGCGTGCTCGACGCCGACGGCGTGCTCGACTCGGTGCTCAGCGCCCTGACCACCGAGATCGGCCTGATGCTGGACGAGGGTGTCGTGCCCGGCCCGCAGCAGATCGACCTCGCGATGATCCTCGGCGCCGGCTGGGGCTTCCACACGGGCGGTATCACGCCGTACCTGGACCGCACCGGCTACAGCGAGAAGGTCCTGGGCAAGCGGTTCCTGCCCGACGGCGTGGCGAACGTCCCCTCCTGAGGATGTAACACCTGAAAGCCACAACCGGGCCCTCCGACGACGGCGCACACTTTCGTGCGTCGTTGTCGGAGGGCCCCGCTACGCTCTGCGACCATGACAGAAGCCGGACCGGGAACGCACGCGCACTACGTCGTGGTCGGCGACGGTCCGCTCGCGTTTCGCCTGACCAGAGCGCTCAGCACGCGCTACAGGGGCACCGTGACGGTGGTCGTGCCCGACCGTTCTTCCCGGTACGCCCAGGAGATGGCGGACCTCGACCGGGTGGACCTCGTCGAGACCGACCGGGTCGACGAGAAGGCCCTGACGGCGGCCGGCGCGGGCCGAGCTCACGCCGCCGCGCTCGTGGACCAGGACGACGGCGGCAACGTCGCCCTGGCGCTCCTGCTCCGCGAGGCCTGGCCCGCGCTGCACGTGGTGGTCCGGATCTTCGACGAGTCGCTCGGGCGGCACCTGCAGCGCGACCGCTGCACGGTGCTCTCGGCGTCGTCGTTCGCGGCGCCGGAGATCGTCGCCGCGGCGCTGCGCCGCCTCGTCCGGCTCCCGGTGCAGCACCGCCGCCTCGTCGCCGTGACGGACGCGGAGACGTCCCTGCCCACCCGCATGGTCCTGTTCGCGACGGACGAGGACGGCACCGTCACGGCGCTCCCGAACGACGAGGAGCTGGCAGGGCTCGCCCCCAAGGTGCTCCTGGCAGACGCCGCGGAGCACGACGTCCTGCCCGAGCTGAAGGCGGATCTCGAACCGGACGAGGACGAGGTGGACCCGCACCGGCGACGCCGGTTCGGCGAGTACCTGCGCACCCTGGCGATCACGTCGGGCTGGAACCTGCTGCTCGCCGCCGGGGTCCTGCTCGTGGTCGTGCTCCTCGGTGCGATGACCATGCAGCTCGCGACCGGCTCGTCCTTCTTCGGCGCGCTGTACGAGGCGGTGCTGCCCGCGCTGGCGGGCAGCGACCCCGACCACGACGCCAACCCCGTCGTCAAGGCCACCCAGGTGGTCCTGACGATCGTGAGCGTCGCCGTCATCCCCTGGGTCACCGGTGTGGTGGTCGACGGCGTCGTGCGGACCCAGCGCCTGCTCGACGCCGGTTCCCCGCTGCACGCCATGTCGGACCACGTGGTCGTCGTCGGGCTCGGTGACCTCGGCACACGCATCGTCAGGTCCCTGGACCGGCGAGGCGTGCCCGTGGTCGCCGTCGACATCGACGAGTCGGCGCGCGGTATCGCGGTGGCCCGCGCCAGGGACGTCCCCGTCGTGATCGGCGACGCCCGCCGGGCGACGACCCTGCGCGCGGCCTACGTCGACACCGCCCAGGCGATAGTGGTGGTCACGAGCGGCGGCGCGACGACCATCGGCGTCGGCTTCGCGGCGCGCTCCATCCCGCGGCCCGAGGACGCACCGACGCCGCTGCGCACGGTCCTGCGCGTGTACGACAAGGACCTGTCACGGCGCATCCGCCGCGAGATCCCCGACTCCGTGGGGGTCAGCTCCTCGTTCCTCGCCGCGCCGTGGTTCGCCGCGTCGATGATCGGCCAGGAGGTCAAGGCGACCATCCCGTACCGGGACCGGGTGCTGGTGCTCGCCGAGATAGTGATCATGGAGGGCAGCCGGCTCGCCCGCATGCATCCCGACGACGTCGATCTCGACGGCGACGAGGAGGACGCCGAGGGCGTTGTGCGGAGCCGACTGCTCGCGATCCGCACGAAACCGCAGGCGAGCGGCGGTGGCGGCCGCATGATCGAGCCCTCGGAGGGCTGGTACCTGCACGCCGACGACACGCTGGTCGTCATCGCGACCACCGCGGGCCTGCGTCGTCTGCGTGATCTGGCGACCGCACCACGGCTCCGCGCCCGCACTCCGTGACTGGCCTGAACGATCGGCCGGAAATCGGCCCGTTCGGCGGTCCACCTGCCGCATAGCCTCGGGCCATGCACAACGGACTCAGCGTCCCCCAGGGCGCCGCACTCACCCTCGGCGCCATGCTCGGCACCGGCGTCATCTCCCTGCCCGCCCTGGCCGCCGGCGTGGCGGGGCCGGCGTCCCTGGTCGCATGGGCGGCCCTCGTGCTCCTGTCCATCCCGCTCGCCACGACCTTCGCCGCGCTCGGCGCGCGTCACCCCGACGGCGGCGGTGTGGCCACCTACGCCCGGCTCGCGTTCGGCGAGCGGGCGTCCACCATGGTCGGGTGGGCGTTCTACGCGACGATCCCCGTTGGCGCACCCGCCGCAGCGGGCTTCGCCGGGGCCTATGTCGCCGACGCCACCGGCGGCGGCACGGGGACCGCGCTGGTCACCACCGTCGCCATCATCGCGGTGTGCGCGGTGATGAACTGGTTCGACCTGCGGGTGTCCGGCACCGCGCAACTCGTCATCGCCGGGGTGGTCGCGCTCCTGCTGGCCGTCGCCGTGGTCGTGGCCCTGCCGCACGCGCAGCTGGCGCACCTCACGCCGTTCGCCCCGCACGGCTGGGGCGCCGTCGGCTCCGCCGCGGCCCTGCTGGTCTGGGCGTTCGCGGGCTGGGAGATCCTGGGCTCGCTGTCCGCCGAGTACCGCAACCCGGCCAGGGACATCCCGCGGGCCACCGCGATCGCCGTCGCGGCAGTGGGTGTGCTGTACCTGGGTGTCGCGTTCGCGACGGTGGCGGTGCTCGGGCCGACACCCGGTCCGGCACCGCTCTCGGACCTGCTGGTGCTCGGGTTCGGCGAGAGCGCCCGGCCCGTCACCACGGTGCTGGCCGTGCTGCTGACCGTCGGGGCCATCAACGTCTACTTCGCCGGCGGCAGCCGGATGGGCGCCGCCCTGGCCCGCGACGGCGCACTCCCGGCGTGGCTCGCGTCCGCGCCGGGCCGCACGCCCCGCCGCTCACTGGCTCTCATCACCGCTGTCGCCCTCGGCACGACCGCGCTGCTCGCCGCCCTGCACCAGTCCACCGACGCGATCCTTCTCATGGCGACCGCCACGTTCTCCCTGCTCTACGTGGTGGGCACCGCCGCGGCGCTGCGGCTCCTGCCGCGCCGGGGCGCGGCCTGGTGGTGCGCTGCGGTGTCGCTGGTGGCCGCGCTCGGGCTCCTCGTGATGACCGGACCGCACATGACCGGCCCGGTGCTCGCCGCGCTCGGCGGGCTCGCCTGGGCGACGTGGCGCCGACGGCGGACGCGCGCCACGGCCGCCGTCACGCCAGCAGCTGCTCCAGAACCCGAATACCTGGCCGGATAGTGCCCGTGACCGCGCCGCCTATCCCGAGCACCACCCCGTCGCGGTGGGGACCCACGGCGTAGGCGGCGAGCGAGTCCAGGGCGACCGACCGGCGTCGGGCACGGGCCACGAGCTCCTGCGAACCCAGCGGGGCGTCGGCGGACAGGTAGGCGGCGACGTGCAGGCCCGCCGCCGAGGGCACCGGCTCGACCGGCAGCCCGGCCAGCGCGTCCAACAGGATCTCGTGCCGCTCGGTGTAGTGCGCGGAGGCCTTCCGGACGTGCCGGGCGAGCAGGCCGTCGTCGATGAAGCGCGCGAGCGCCGCCTGTACGTGCACGGCGCCGTGGCCGTCGGTGAGCTGACGGGCCGCGAGCAGCGCATCCCGCAGCGACGGGGGCGCCACGAGATAGCCGACGCGCAGACCCGGCAGCAGCGACTTCGAGAAGGTGCCGACGTACACCACGCGCCCGTCGCGGTCGAGGGCCTGCAACGACTCCAGCGGACGGCGGACACGGCGGAACTCGCTGTCGTAGTCGTCCTCGATCACTGCCGTCCCGTGGCGCGCCGCGTGCGCCAGCAGGGCCCGCCGCCGGGCCAGCGACAGCGGCATACCCAAGGGGAACTGGTGCGAGGGCGTGGTGTAGACCAGGCGGGCCCGGGGCGGGATGTCGTCCACGACGAGCCCCTCGGCGTCGACCGGCACCGGCACCACCCGGACGCCGTGCAGCGCGAAGAGCTCACGCGCCTCGGGGTAGCCGGGGTCCTCCATGGCGACGACGTCCCCCGGTTCGAGCAGCACGCGCGCCACCAGGTCGAGGGCCTGCTGCGCCCCGGTCGTCGCGATGACGTCGTCGGGCTCGGCGTGCACCCCGCGCGAACCGGCCACGTACCGGGCGACCGCCTCCCGGAACCGGGGCAGGCCGGCGGGGCCGGAGTACGCACCCGCGGCCGGTCCGCCGGACCGCGACTCGGCCGCGAGCAGGCGGCGCCAGGTGTCGAACGGGAAGAGGCTCGCGTCGGGGATGCCCACCCGGAAGTCGTGCGCGGGGACCGCCGCGTCGCCGCTCGTGGCGTGCGGGGTCCAGCGCCAGCCGGCCCGGGGGCGCAGGGCGCCCGCCGCGCGGTGCCGCACACGGGGGCTGTCGCCCGCCGCGGCGGTCGCGAACGTGCCGGATCCGGGCCGCGTCTCCAGGAACCCCTCGGCGACGAGCCGCTCGTAGGCCTCCGCGACGCTCGCGCGCGAGACGCCGAGGTCCCGGGCCAGGTCCCGCGTCGAGGGCAGCCGCTGCTCCGCGGGGATCCGGCCGGTCGTCAGCGCCGTGTGCAGCGCGCGGTAGATGGCATCGGTGCGACCGGTGCGCTGGCTCAGATCGACGGCGAGGTCCACCCGCCGATCATCGCCCATCCCGGCGGACAAGACAGCCGCCCATTACGGTTCGGACTCATCAGGGCAATTCACCCGGCTCGACCACCCCCTTTTGCCAATTCGGGGCAGAACGGGCGCCTAGCATCGCGGCTCATGAGCACTGAACCCGCGCCGACGGCGACCCTCCCCGAGGAGCCCGCCGCAGCGCCCACCGACGCCACGAGCGAGGCAGCGGAGCCGCCCGTGACGCCCCAGGACACCGACGGCGCCCCTCGCCCGCCGGCCCGCCCGCTGACCGCGGCCCTGCTCAACCTGAGCGGGCTCGGTCTCGGCTACCTGCACCTGCGCGCCTGGTTGCGCCTGGTCGTGGCGCTGGCCGCGACAGCAGGCCTGGCCTGGGTCGCGCTGCCGATCGGGCGCGAGCCGATCGCCGTCTGGTGGGCGCTCGGCTACCTCGGCGCGCTCGGCCTGTTCGCGCTGGACGCCGCCCTCCTCGCCCGGCGCCGGGCGCGCCGCGAGACGCCGCGAGACGCCGTGTGGACGCCGCGCGCCGCCGGCCGTATCGCGTGGGCCACGCTCGCGATCGTTCCCCTCCTGGGCACCGCGTACGTGGTGACGCAGCAGGAGGTGCTGGAGCAGTACCTGGCGTACGACCTGGACCAGGCGGAGGAGAGCCTGGAATCCGTTGGCTCAGCCTTCGGCGCGTTCAGGAAGACCTACGACACCGCGTACACGACGTATCTGCGGACGGCTGAGGAGCACCCGGGCACGCGGGCCGCGGAGCGGGTTCCCGGGCTGATCGACGACCTGTACGCGCAGGCAAAGGGCGACAAGGAGTGCACCGCGCTCACCGTGGTGCGGCACTTCGCCCAACCAGGGACACACGGCCCGCTGCGGGCGGTCGCAGAGGGTGAGCTGGCCGGCGCGCTGCACGGCTGCGGTATGGAATCCGTCGAGGGAGGCCAGCTCTCCGCCGCGGCAGAACCGCTGACCGAGCTGATGACCGACCACACGTCCAGCGATCCGGCAGCCGCCCTGCCCGACGACCTGGCGGCGTGGCGGGACGGCCTGATCAAGCAGCTGGCGAGCAAGAAGGGCTGCACGGAGACGGCCGAGGCGAGGGACTCGGCGAGCTTCCTGGCCGGCTTCGACTCCGGCAAGGTCAGTGCTCTGGCCGACAAGGCCCGGACCCAGGTGCCGGCCGGGCTGCTCGAGTGCGCGGTGCGGCAGTTCAAGGCCCAGGACCACCTCGGCGCGCAGATCAACCTGACCGCCATCCTCGACGAGTACCCCCGGGCGAAGGAGGCCGGTTACGCCGGTCGCCTCCAGATCGCCACGGGCATCGCACGGCTGGACCCGAAGGCGGGTGTGAAGCTGCCTCCGCGCACCGAGCCCGAGGGCACCGTCACCGTGACGGTCCACAACTACAGCCCGGAAAAGCTCGAGATGGTCTACACCGGCCCGGCCACCGGCGTCATCACCATCGCCGCGTGCGACGACTGCAGCTACTACGCGAAGGGCGACCAGCCGGAGTGCACCGGCTACTCGCTCACGGTCCCGAGCGAGACCATGACCATCCCGGCGGGCGACTACATCACGGCCACCCGGCACGACGGCATCATCTTCGGATGGGCCGACAAGAAGGTCAGCAAGGAGAGCTACACCGCCGACAGCTGGCTGTGCACGTGGCGCCACGAACGGTGAGCGCCACAGGCTGAGCATCCAGCACGTCCCCGTGCCGCCGAATTCCCTTCCTCGGCGGCACGGGAGCCTGTTGAATGCGTTCCGACATGACTACGTACTTCACGTCCGACCAGCACTTCGGGCACCTGAACATCATCCGGTTCTGCGACCGCCCGTTTCCCGGCGTCGGTGCGATGAACTCCCGGCTCGTCCAGCTCTGGAACGAGACAGTCACTGACGACGACACCGTGTGGGTGCTCGGCGACGTCGCCCTCGGTGCGCTCGACGAGTCGCTCGCCCACATCGGCCGGCTGGCGGGGCGCAAGCTCCTGGTGCCCGGAAACCACGACCGCTGCTGGGAGGGTGAGCGCGCGCTGCGCAAGGGCGACCCGGAGGCGCGTGAGCGACGTCGGACCAAGGAGAGGCAGCGGTATCTGGACGCGGGCTTCGCCGAGATCCACGACCGGCCCGAACCGGTCAGCGTGGGCGGGCACGACGTCGTGCTGTCGCACTTCCCCTACGAGGGCGACTCGCACGGCGAGGACCGGTTCGTCGAGTACCGGCCGGCGGACCGCGGCGCCTGGGTGGTGCACGGCCACGTGCACAACACCTGGCGCCGGCGCGGCAGGCAGATCAACGTCGGCGTCGACGCGTGGGGCGGGCGTCCCGTATCCGCCGAGGCCGTCGCCGGCCTGCTGACCGAGAGCTCGCACGACCTGGAGCCGCTGAGCTGGGTGTGACGTCGTGCACGACAAGAGCGCACGTTCTGAAGGTGATGAACGTGCGCTCAGGCGTCAGGGTGCGCGGCGTCGCTGGTGTGCGAGGCGCACCCGCTGCGTCAGCGGAAGCGCCAGGGCGCCGACCGCCGCGCGGGGGTCATGCGGATACGAGGGACTCCGAGTCGCGGTGCTCGCGGTCCGACTTGTAGGACGCGATCTCCGCTGCGTTGAACATCAGGTCGCTGCCGACCATGTGGTAATCGATCTCACCTGCCTCGAGAAGGTCGATGACGTGCAGCTTCGACACTCCCAGCAGACGCGCGGCCTCGAGCGTCGTCAGATCCTGGTGCGGTCGGTTGACTTCTGCTTCCAATGTGATTTCGTTCACACCGCTAGTCTTGCGCGCCCAGGCGGCCGGAGTCCAGTCGAATCGGTGCGAGTTTCGATATCAATCGAGGATTCTTTTCTCCCGCGCACCTGGCAAAGAGGGAAACTCTCGACCGGTGCGGTTGGCATAACGGACATGGAGCATGCCTGGCTGCGCACCGGGAAATGACCATTCCGGCACTTTCATGACCTACTGCAGACCGCCACCAATCCTGGGGTCCTCAGCCGACACCCAGCCGACGTCAAGAACGAGTCCCTCGGGCACGAAAGACGGTGCGGCGGCGTCGTAGCGACTGGTCACCGCCCGGTGCGGCTACTGGTGCGCGCCGCGGTACACGGCCGTCCGGAGCTCGCGCGCATACGGCTCGGTCTCCGGCATTCCCAGACGGGTCGCGGCGGCGATCTCTTTCTCGGCGTCGTAGGGAACTCTGACTATCTGCAGCCCGAACGGCGCCGGCCCCGGCTCGTCGAGCACGCCCTCGAGAATGGTGTAGCTCGGAACGGGCTCGTCCAACGGGTTTCCGACGCTGCCGACATTAAAAAGGGTTCTGCCGTTCTTGACCTCGACGTACGCCGCATGGATATCCCCGTAACCCACCATCGAGGGCCGCACGCCATCGCCGGTCATCGCGGTGTTCGTGAACATCCCGTCGAACTCCTCGGGCGTGTGGCTGGTGTGCACCCGGACGTGCGGGCTGGTCGCGGACGCGTGGAACAACCTGATGTGCCGCCCGCTGACGACCAGGTCGTGGCTCAGCGGAAGGTTCCGCAGCCAGTCGCGCTGGTCCTGTCGGAGCTCGTCACGCCACCACGTCATCGCGCGTGACGTCTCGTCGTCCCATACCGGCAGATGGTCGTCCCAGTTGCCGCGGACGTTGACCTCGCAGGCCGTCCGGCACCGGTCGACGACGGCACTGCCTCGCGGGCCCTTCCCGACGTAGTCGCCGAGATTGACGACCCGTTCGATCCCGCGGGACCCGATGTCGGCGAGCACCGCGTCGAGCGCGGTCAGGTTGCCGTGAACGTCACTGATCAGGGCGATTCGATCCAGGGCCACCGCTGGATCCTGCCACACGGCCGCCCGCACGTCCTCAGGCCGTCGTGAGCCCGCCGAGCTCCTCGGCCTCGCCCCTGGCCTGCCGCGCCTCGGCGAACCGCCCCTGGTCGTGCAGCGCGAGCGCCAGCACGCGCAGCGCCGCCGCGAGGCTCGGCCGGTACTTCGGTGCGTTCTCCGCGACGAGGTCCCGCAGGAGCGCCACCGCCTCGCTCGCGGGTGCCACCGCCTCGTCACCGAGCTTGAGGACGGCGAAGATCGAGCTCAGGTTGGTCAGCGACCGCGCGAGCCGGGGGCGGTAGCGGTGCGGGTCGGTGCCGACCAGCTCGCGCCAGGTCCTGGTCGCCTCGCGCTCCGCGTTGAGTGCGTCCTGCGGACGGTCCAGCCTCGACTGGGTGACGCCGAGCGCGGACAGCGCCTCGGCGAGCTCCGGCACGTACCGGCAGGGGTTGTCGGCGGCGAGCCGCCGCTGCACCCCTACCGCCTCCTGCTGCAGCTCGACGCCCTCCGCCCGCCTGCCGAGGCTCGACAGCTGCGTGCCCAGCGCCCGGAGCGAGTGCGCGAGATCCGCCAGGTAGCGGCCAGGGTTCTCCTCGGCGGTCCGGCGCCGGATCTCGACCGCCTCCTCGAGGTAGCGCAGCGACTCCACGCCCCGGCCCTGGTCGGTGAGCACGCTGCCCATGACCTCCAGCGAGTCGCCGAGCCCCGACAGGTGCTCGTCGGGATCGGCGTGGGCCAGCCGCCGGCGGATCTCCAGGGACTCCTCGGCGACCGGTAGCGCCTCCGCACCCCTGTCGAGCTCCAGCAGCCGACGAGCCACGTTCATCAGGGACAGGGCGAGCGCCCGCGTGAACCGGTCGGGGTTGCGGCCCGCGAGCCCGCGCCAGAGCTCCACCGCCTCGCGGCTCGGCGCGAGCGCGGACAACGGCTTCCCCAGCTCCGCCAGCGTGACGGCGAGGTTCGACACCGCCGTCGTCAGGTCCAGCGTGACGACGCCGGGGTGGTCGGCATCGACGAGCCGGAGGAGGCCGACCGCCTCCTCCTCGCACCGCAGCGCGTCCTGCGGCCGCCCCTGGTCGGACAGCGTCGCGCCCAGGTTCGCGAGCACAGCGGCCAGGCGCGGCCGGAACCGGTGCGGCTCCTGCTCCACGAGGCCACGGAACAGGGCCACGGCCTGCCGCTCGTACCGCTCCGCGTCGGCGGACCTGCCCACCTCGCCGAGTGCCACCCCGACGTCGCGCAGGGCCTCGGCCCGGCGCGCGCGGTCGCCGTCGGGGGTGGCGGCGAGGGTGCGGAGCGTGAGCTCTGCGCGCAGCTCGCCCAGCGCGAGCGACGGGTGCGGGAGCGCTCCGGAGACGGTACGCAGCACGTGACCGTCCTCCGGCAGCGCGGCGAGGGCCGCCCCGAGCTGGTCGAGCGCGTCGCTCAGGCCCGCGGACCGCCTGTCGAGCCGCTCCACGACCATGCCTGCGGTGCGCAGGGCGGCCCGCCGGGCCGACGGCGCCGCCGCTCCCGTCAGGCACGCCCCGAGCAGCTGCGGCGTGTCGGTGAGCTCGGCCAGCAGATGCGGGTCGACCAGCCGGCCCGGCAGCGCCCGGTGCGGGTCCAGCCGCACGAGCCACCGCCCGATGTCGGCCTCCGCGCCCGGCCGCACCCCTGGCACGACGTCCGCCACGCGCCGCACGAGGTTCTCCGCGGCGTCCGCGGTGCGCACGCCGGTGAGCGTCGCGGCGGCGACCAGGGAGTCGATGGCTTCGGGCAGGAATCCGGCCTCGCCCAGCAGCCCCGCTTCCTCGGCCGAGCGGAACCAGGTCCAGCGCTCGTGCTCGAGCAGCTCGTCGAGGGCGTCGGACACGTCGACCGGCAGCACGTTCAGCGGCCCGCGCACCTGCGACCGCAGGACGGCGCAGAGCGCCGCCGCGTGCAGGTCGAGCATGCGGGCACCACCGGGCACCGACCCGACGGCCACCCGCGGCACGGGGATCCCGAGGGCCCGCGCGTACGGCTCGACGAACGCCGTGACGAGTCGCGCGTCCACCTGCCCGGGATGCACCTCGGCGCCCAGGTCGCCACCGGCGCGCGCCGGCTCGAGCAGCGCACGGACCGCCGGGCCCGTCGCGGTCAGCCGGTCGAACCACGGGCCGACGCCGCGCGCGACCAGCAGGATCCGGAGCGCGCCGTTGCGGCCCCGCGCGGCCGTCCGCAGGAGCTCCGCGAGCGCCGGCCCGCGCGTCTCGGCGTCGTCGAGCACCAGGAGTGCGGGGGCACCGTCGGGGACGGCGGGCAGGGCAGCGGGTTCCGCGCCGTCCGGCACGTCGAGGCAGGTCCAGCCGGCGTGCGCCATCTGGTGTGCGGCCTCGCGGGCGAGGCGGGTCTTTCCGACGCCGCGCGGGCCGGTGACCAGCTGGACCGCTACGGCCTCCGGGCCGGTGCACCAGTCGAGAAGTCCCGCGAGCTCGGCGGTCCGCCCCACGAACGGCACGATGCGTCGTGCCGGCGCGAGCAGCCTCCCGGGCGACAGGGGATACGTGACCGTCGCGCCTGGAGGTGACGTCAGCATGGACACGACGTCAGTGAACCCCAATCCCGTGGGGACCGGATATCACACCCAGACAGGTGGCCGAGGCTCGCTCATGGTGTGCGGCTCAGGCGCTCCTGCTCCTCGGCGAGGATGGTCCGCGACAGCGAGGTCTCGGTCGGTGCGGCGACGTCCACGGCCGACGGCGAGGCGTCGGTGATCTCGGACTGGCGGGCGAACTCCTCGAACAGCGCCGCCTTGGAGCCGAGGATCTCCATCATCCGCTGGTCCACGGACTGCTCGACCAGGAGCCTGTGCACCTGCACCGTGCGCGTCTGGCCCATGCGGTGCGCGCGGGCGACGGCCTGCGCCTCGATCGTGGGCTTGACCTGCGGCTCGCAGAAGATGACGACGCTCGCGGCCTGTACGTTCAGCCCTACTCCCCCGGCGGTGATCTGGCTGACCAGCACCGACGGTCCGCCGGGTTCGGAGAGCGCGTCCACCATGGTCTGCCGCTCGTGCACGGGCACCGACCCGTTCAGCGGGCCGACCGCCAGGTCGCCGAGCAGGTCCATGACTCGTTCCAGGACCGACAGGAAGTACGAGAAGACGATGACACGGCGGCCGCCTTCGACGGCCTCGGTGACCAGCTCACGCAGCCGGACGAGCTTCGCGGACTCGGCGGCGTCGGACACCGTGAACGCGGCCTGCCGCATCGCCATGAAGTTGCCGGCCAGCACGGCGTCACGGTAGGCGGCGCCGTCGACCGGACCGAACTGCTCCCACTCCTCGACCTGCACCATCTCGGGCAGCTCGGTGAGCACGTCCTCCTGGTTGCGGCGCAGGTAGGCGGGCGCGACGATCCGGCGGAAGGCCCTGGCGCCGGACAGGTCCGCGTTGGGGTCGAGCTGCGCCGCGATCTCGGGCTGCAGGTAGCCGACCATGTTCTTGAACTCGGCGACCTTGTTCTCCATCGGCGTGCCGGACAGGAACAGGACGCGGTCGGAGCGGTCGGCCCAGCGCCGCACCTCGCGGCCGCGGATCGTCTCGGGGTTCTTCACGTAGTGCGCCTCGTCCACGACCAGGAGCGCCGGCCTGAGGTCGTACGGGAGGTCGAGCCTGCCGAGCACCTCGAACGTCGTGATCGCGACGCCGCCGCGCTCCAGCCAGCCGGCGGCGGTCTGCTCCCGGTCGTTGCCGTGCATCACGACCGCCGTCAGGTCGGAGTGCTGCTCCACCTCGCGCTTCCAGTTGGTGACGACGCTCGCCGGGCAGACCACCAGCACGTGCGTGCCGCCCGTGGCCACGAGGTGCGCGGCAACGGCTATCGACTGCATGGTCTTGCCGAGGCCCATCTCGTCGCCGAGGATCGTGCGGCGCTGCACCAGCGCGTACTTGGCACCGAACTGCTGGTAGCCACGCAGGTTGGCACGCAGCAGCGTGCGGTCCAGCGGCTGCGCCTCGACCCGCCGCACGACGTCGGCGGGCAGGCCGCCCTCGGCCGCCTCGTGGTCGTCGCCCAGGTCCACGACCTGCGAGAGCAGCCCGTAGTACTCGGCCGACCGGGCCTCGAAGTCCGCCCACACCTCCGCACCCTCCGGCGGCTGCCCGACGGCGGCGCGCACCGCCCGCGCGTCGTCCGTCAGCCGCGCGACCGCGACCTGGTCCGCGAGCGCGGAGACCGCCGCGAAGGCGGCGGCCTTGCGGTCGGCGGGCGCCACGAGGCGCCGCCAGAGGCTCGTGGCAAGGCCCGCGGGCTCCAGCTGTTCCGGCACGACGGCGGTCACGCGGCGCGCCTCGTCCAGGTGCCGGTGACGGGCGTCGGTGGCCAGACCGAACGCGTACAGGGTCTGGACGAGGACCGTCGCGTACGGGTCGTCGGGGTCGACGTCGATGCGGAACCGCAGGTCGGCGTCGACCTCGTCCGCGAGCTCGCGGGCCGCGGACGTGGCGAGCTTGGCGGTGCCCGCGCCGATGCCCGCGTCGACGAGACGGTCGGTACCCGCGACGAGCACCTGGGTGACGTGCTTGAACCCGGCCTTCTCCAGGACGGCGACGCGCAGCTTCTTGCGCCGCTCCTCGAGGGCCGTGACGCCGACCGTGCGCAGGACTGCGTGGACGCGCACCTCGCGGGTGGCGGTGTAGGCGTCGCGGACGCGTTCGCGCAGGCCGACGTCAGCGGTGGTGAGCAGCCGGGCGTCGTCGAGCAGGCCGTGCGCCTGCTCCACGATGCGGCGGGCCGCTCGTGCCTTCCACGGCCGGGGCGGTCCGGCGGGGGCAGCGGGTGGGCTGGGGAGGGTCGTCTGCTCGGTCATGGCGCTGCGAGCGTACCCGGATGGTCTGACATGCCCCATTCGCGTAGTACACAGTCTTTACTGGTGGTGGCCGAGGCGCCCGGCCTATGTTGAGGCCATGACCAACGAGCAGAGCGACCGGCCGAGCAGGTTCGGCGGGATCCCCGTCACGACCGTCGAGGAGCTCCGCGAGATCATCCCCCCGCCCCTCGGCCCGGCCGCCGGCAAGGTGCGCAGCTCACTGCACGACCTGGACCGGCAGTGGCTCGCGGCCTCGCCCCTGTGCCTGGTCGCGACGTCGGACGCCGACGGCAACCTGGACGTCTCCCCCAAGGGTGACCCGGTGGGGTCGCTGGTGCGCATCCTGGACGAGCGCACGATCGCCATCCCGGAGCGTCCGGGCAACCGGCGAACCGACGGGTTCCTCAACGTGCTGGCCAACCCGCACGTGGGCCTCATCTTCGTGATCCCCGGCCGGGGCGACACGCTGCGGATCAACGGTAGGGCGCGCATCGTGCGCGACGCGCCGTACCTCGCCGGCCTCCAGGTGCGCCACAACCTCCCGGTGCTCGCGCTCGAGGTCGACATCGACGAGGTCTTCCACCACTGCTCCAAGGCGTTCCTGCGCTCCAAGACGTGGGACCCCGAAACCTGGGAGCTGGAGACGGTGCCCCGCCGCGCCGTCATCGCGCACACCCTGGAGCGTCCGGAACAGACCCTCGCGCAGGTCGAGGCGCACTACGGCCCCCAGTACACGGAGACGATCTACGGCTGACGCTCTACGGCTGGCGAGCGGGCCGCGACCGACGCGCTACGGCGCGGGATCCATCTTCAGCATCGCCCGCACCGGCGCCACGCCCTCCAGCGTGACGTCGGGCCGGTACACCTCCGGGCGCGCGTCCCACATCTCGCGGGTCATGCGGTACCGGTTCTCCGTGACAGCCTCGCCCTTCCTGTCCACCACGCCGACGCCGTTCGGCGCGTAGCCCAGCGACCGGGTCACCCCGTTGGACTCGGGGTTGTCGTCGAAGGCCTCGGTCCGCGCGTCGGCGGCGTCGAACCCCTCGAACAGCAGGTGCAGCACCATCAGCCGCATCCGCTTGCCGATGCCCTGGCCGTGGTGCACGAGGCCGAGCCACGAGCCGGTCCCCGCGGACCGGGTCACGCCGAAGTCCGTGGCGTTCACGCTCTGGACGCCGATCGGCTCGCCGTCCCGGAACACCGCGAGCTCCAGCGCCCACGCGTCCGGCGAGAGCTTGCCGCGCGACGACCAGTGGTACTGCAGGACATTCCGCCGCACCTCGTCCGGCTCGCCGACGTTCCACGGAAAGACGAACGGGCTCCGCTCGGGCGGGTGGACACCGGCCACCGCGACGTCGGCCAGGTGGAACAGCTCGGCGTCGTCGGGCAGGCGCAGCTCGAGGTCGCCGCAGGCGACCCGGAGGCCGAAGGGCGGAAAGGCACTGGCGAGGTCCATGCGCCGACGGTTCCAGGCGCTTTCCAGGCGGGGCAACCTGATTTCGCCCCGGTGAGCCTGGCTGGGCGGGGCACCGCCGCTGTCGAGGCGGGGCACCGCCGCTGTCGAGGCGAGCCGCGGGGCCGGGTACACCTCTGTGGTGGGTGCCAGGCCTGCTGAATTCCGTTCAGCTCAGCCCTGCCAAGTTCGCCCTAGCTGAACTGTTCGGTGCCGCCGGATCCGCCGTAGCCGAGGTGAACGCAGTTCAGCAGACCTGGCACCTGCCACAGGGGTGTATCTCGCCCGGCGACGACCGAACGAGCCTGACCTCCAGCCCTGTGGATGACCCCCGACGCCAGGCCGGTGCGCACGGCACGCTGGTCCCATGGCACGCACCAACTACGACCCGCTGGAGAAGGACCCACTCTTCGACGGCACCCTGGACCCGGACATCGACGACGAGGTGGCTCCCGAGGTCCGGCCGCGGCCCGCCCCGACCCTGTACCGCGACGGGCTCGCCCTCGTGTGCGCGGCGGCGATCCGGTTCGAGGCCGCCAGGCGCGGCCTGAGCCAGATGCAGATCGCCGCCGAGGTCGGGCTGTCCCGCGCGGCCGTCTCCGACCGGTTCCGCGGCAAGACCGCCTGGACCCTGGATCAGCTCGGTGTGCTCGCCCAGCTCTTCGGCTGCGACGTCTCCGTGCTGGTCAACGAGCCCCGCAAACCGGTACGGGACGTGGCCGGGAACTACTGGTGAGCAGGTCTCGACAGGCTCGACCACCGGGAAGGCTCAACCACCCGGGCCGGGCCGGCTCACTCCAGGGTCGCGTCCGCCGCGCGGCGGGCGACCACGCCGAGGTCGCCGTCCGCCTGCGCCGCCCAGGCGCGCTGCCGCGAGGCGCCGTCACCACCTGACCAGAGGGTACCCAGCAGCTCGGTGACGGTGTCGAGGTCGCCCATGTCGGCCAGAGCGTCCCGGACGTGGTCCACCAGCGCCCCGATGACGTCGTGCGCGGGGGCCGGCCGCCAGGTCCGGGGATCCACGAGGTCGCCGGACAGGCCCGACCGACCCGCCCGCCAGATCGCGGTGCGCAGGATCTCGACCGGGACGTCGGGTGCGGGCGAGTCCGCCGCGCGCGCCGCGGTCTCCACGAGCCCGCGGGCCAGCCCTGCCATCAGCGTCGCCGTGTCCGCGGACAGGCACACGTCGGCCACCCGGATCTCCACGGTCGGGTAGCGCGCCGACAGACGGGCGTCGAAGTAGACCATGCCCTGGTCCAGGATCGTGCCCGTCGCGACCAGGCCCTCCACGGCCGAGTGGTACGCCTCCGGCGTGCCGAACAGCCGCGTCGGGCCGGCCGTGGGCCAGCGGGACCAGACCTGCGAACGGAAGCTCGCGTACCCGGAGTCGTCGCCCATCCAGTACGGCGAGTTCGCGGACAGCGCCAGCAGCGGGGCCAGCCAGGGCCCGATGCGGTCGAGCACCGCGACGCCCTCGACGTCGCTGGCCACTCCGACGTGCACGTGGCAGCCGCTCGTGAGCTGCTCCCGGGCGGTCAGCCCGAAGGCGGCGCGCGCCGCCTGGTACCGGAGCTTGCCGACCGTCGTGCCGGCGAACGCCAGGGGCGAGGTACCGAGCGCCGCGACGCGCGCGTCGTGGCGCTCGGCCGCCGTCTGGGCGCCGGCCCGGCCCTCCCGGATCGCGGCGGCGATCTCCTCCAGCGTCGTGCGCGGCGGCGTGGCCGTCTCGATCTGCTCTTCCATGAACTCGTGCTCGAGCGGACCGTCGGCCGGCTCCGCGCTGCCGAGCACGTCCTGCGCTCGCGCGATCGGAGCACCGTCGTGCCCGACGAGCATCAGTTCCTCTTCGACGCCGACGGTCCGCCTTGTCACTGTATTTGTGGCGTTCACCAGGGAAGTCTCACACGTCTCCCGGGCAACTCGCCCCTCACACCCGAGCGAGCGCCGCGAGCGCGTCGCGCGTGGCGTCGGCAGCGGTCATACGCTGTGCCGTGACGATGTGGTCACGGCTCGCGTGGTCGAGGAACGCAACCGGCAGGCCCACGTGCACCTGCGGTGTCGCGATGCCCTGCTCGCCGGCGCGCTGCGCGAGCATGTCGCCCACGCCGCCGTCGACCACGCCGTCCTCGAGCGTGACCACGAGGTCGTGCTCGCCGCACAGCTTGACCAGGTTCTCCGGGACGGGCAGCACCCACGTCGGGGACGCGACGGTGACCGCCAGGCCGTGCGCGGCGAGCGCCTCGCCGGTCTCCATGGCACAGCCGGCCATCGAGCCGACCCCGACCACGAGCACCCGCCGCGCCTCCCCGCCCGCCGCAGAGAACCGCCCCACGACATCCACGCCGTCGAGCTCCTCGAGTGCCGGGATGTCGTCGCCCACGGCGCCCTTGGGGTACCGGACCACCGTGGGCGCGTCGTCGACGTCGACGGCGGTGCGCAGGGCGGCGCGCAGCGTCGTCTCGTCGCGGGGCGCGGCCAGCCGCAGGCCGGGCACGATGCGCAGCATCGCCATGTCCCACATGCCGTTGTGGCTGGCGCCGTCGTCGCCGGTGATGCCGGCGCGGTCGAGGACGAAGGTGACGCCCGCCTTGTGCAGGGCGACGTCCATGAGCACCTGGTCGAACGCCCGGTTCAGGAACGTCGCGTACACGGCGACGACGGGGTGCAGCCCGGCGAACGCCATACCGGCGGCCGAGGTCACCGCGTGCTGCTCGGCGATGCCGACGTCGAAGGTGCGCTCCGGGAACTGCTCCTGGAACGGCGCGAGCCCGACAGGGTGCAGCATGGCGGCGGTGATGGCGACGACGTCGGGCCGGCGGCGGCCGATCTTGACGATCTCGTCGGCGAAGATCTTGGTCCAGCCGAACCGGCTGGGCGCCACGGGCAGCCCGGTCTCGGGGTGGATGACGCCGACGGCGTGGAACCGGTCGGCGATGTCCTCCTCGGCGGGCTTGTACCCGCGCCCCTTCTCGGTGATGGCGTGCACGATCACGGGGCGGCCGTACGCCTTGGCGCGGCCGAGCGCGCGCTCCAGGGCCTCCTCGTCGTGGCCGTCGACAGGGCCGATGTACTTGATGCCGAGGTCCTCGAACAGGCCCTGCGGCGCGACGACGTCCTTGAGGCCCTTCTTCAGGCCGTGCAGCCAGCGCCAGGCGAAGCGTCCGGGCGCGCCGGAGCGGTGCAGCGCCCGGGTGCCCCAGCTGAGGACGGCCTCGTAGCCGCCGGAGGTGCGCAGCGTGTCGAGGTGGTTCGCGAGCCCGCCGATGGTCGGCGAGTAGGACCGGCCGTTGTCGTTGACGACGATCACGAGCCTGCGGTCCCGGCTCTCGGCGATGTTGTTCAGCGCCTCCCAGGCCATGCCGCCCGTCAGGGCCCCGTCGCCGATGACCGCCACCGCGTGGTCGTCCTTGCCGCGCACCTGGTTCGCCTTGGCGATGCCGTCCGCCCAGGAGAGCGCGGTGGAGGCGTGGGAGTTCTCGACGATGTCGTGGGGCGACTCGGCGCGGCTCGGGTAGCCCGACATGCCGCCGCGCTTGCGCAGCTCCGAGAAGTCGTGGCGGCCCGTCAGCAGCTTGTGCACGTAGGCCTGGTGGCCGGTGTCGAACACTATGGAGTCACGCGGCGAGTCGAAGACCCGGTGCATGGCGATGGTCAGCTCGACGACGCCAAGGTTCGGGCCGAGGTGACCGCCCGTGCGCGAGACGCTCTCGACGAGGAATCTACGGATCTCCTCCGCGAGCTCCGGCATCTGACCGGGCGTCATCGCCCGGACGTCCTCGGGCGAACGTATGTCGCTCAGCAGGCCCATGCTCGTCCTTTCGTCGTGCCCCTCAGCAGGGGAATCGGGGCCCCACTCTAAGGGTCGCCGACCACTCCACTGTGCCACGGGACCGCTGCCTGCCGTGCCTGTCTCCTGCCTGTCTCCGATACCTCCACAACGATGTGGCCGGACTCATAGGCAGGGCGGGCAGAAGACCTTACTGTTGGTGAACGTGCGATTCCTCCCCGAGCAGAGCCCGGCCACCGACCTCACCTACGGCGACGTCTTCCTCGTCCCGTCCCGCTCGGACGTCACGTCGCGGTTCGACGTCGACCTCGCGTCCGACGACGGCACCGGCACCACGATCCCCGTCGTCGTCGCGAACATGACCGCGGTGGCGGGCCGCCGCATGGCGGAGACCGTCGCCCGGCGCGGCGGGATCGCGATCATCCCGCAGGACGTCCCCGCCGACATCGTGGCGAGCGTGGTCGCCGACGTGAAGGCCAAGGACCCCGTCATCGAGACGCCGGTGGTCGTCTCCCCGCACGACACCGTGCACAGCGTGCTGAACCTGCTCGGCAAGCGGTCGCACGGCGCGGCCGTCGTCGTCGAGGACGACCGGCCCGTCGGCGTCGTGACCGAGTCGGACTGCACGGACGTCGACCGGTTCACGCGCGTCTCGGAGGTCATGTCCGCCGAGCCCCGCCTGCTGGACGCCGCCCTCCTGGACACCCCGGGCGGGCTGGAGGCCGCGTTCGACGTGCTGCACGCCGCACGCCTCGACCTGGCGCCGGTGGTGCGCGACGGGCGCCTGGCCGGGATCCTCACCCGCAAGGGGGCGCTGCGCTCGTCGATCTACTCCCCCGCCCTCGACGCGTCCGGCGCCCTGCGCATCGGGGCCGCCGTCGGCATCAACGGCGACGTCGCCGCGAAGGCCAAGGACCTGCTCGCGGCGGGCGTGGACGTGCTGGTCGTCGACACGGCGCACGGCCACCAGACCAAGATGCTCGCCGCCCTGGAGGCTGTCCGGTCCGTCGACCCGCGGGTGCCGGTGGTGGCGGGCAACGTCGTCACCGCCGAGGGTGTGCGCGACCTCGTGGCCGCGGGCGCCGACATCCTCAAGGTCGGCGTGGGCCCGGGCGCGATGTGCACCACGCGCATGCAGACCGGCGTCGGGCGCCCCCAGTTCTCCGCGGTCCTGGAGTGCGCGGCAGCGGCCCGCGAGCTCGGCAAGCACGTCTGGGCCGACGGCGGCGTGCGCCACCCCCGCGACGTCGCCCTGGCGCTGGCCGCTGGCGCGTCGCAGGTGATGGTGGGCTCCTGGTTCGCCGGGACGTACGAGTCGCCCGGCGACCTGAAGTCCGACGGCACCGGCCGGCTCTACAAGGACTCGTTCGGCATGGCCTCGGCGCGCGCGGTCGCGGCCCGCAACTCGGGTGCGGGGACCGCGTTCGCGCGCGCCCGCAAGGCGCTCTACGAGGAGGGCATCTCGACCGGCAAGATGTACCTCGACCCGGCCCGGCCGGGCGTCGAGGACCTGCTGGACGAGATCACGTCGGGCCTGCGGTCCTCGTGCACGTACGCGGGCGCGCGCTCGCTCGCCGAGTTCTCGGAGCGCGCGGTCGTGGGCATCCAGTCGGCCGCGGGCTACCAGGAGGGTCTCCCGGTCCCGACGAGCTGGTAACCCTCTTGCGGGGTTACTCGACGATGACCAGGCGGCGGGTCGGGCGGGTGAGCGCGACGTAGAGGTCGCGCTCGCCACCCGGCCTGGCGTTCCGGATACCCTCCGGGTCGGCCACCACCACGGTGTCGAACTCGAGACCGCGCACCTGGGAGACGGGCACCACCCGGACACCCGTGCCGTCGAGCGCCGCCGCTGTCCGGGCGACCGCGGCGTCGGCGGCCACGACGGCGACGAGCGCCTCCGGGTCGGACTCCGCCTCGGCTCGCGCCTCCGCCACGACGGCGGACACCAGGTCGCCGTCCGCCGCCACCCGGCGCGGCTCGTCCCCGTTGCGCACCGCCACGACGGGCGCCTGGTGGGGGGCGATCTGCGCGAGCAGCGGCGCCGCCGCGGCCAGGACCTCTGCGGTGGTGCGGTAGCAGACGGTGAGCGTGCGCACGTCCGCACGCCTGGCCAGGTCGCTGCCCAGCGCGTCGCCCCAGGACGCCGCGCCGGTGGCCGGCCCGGCCTGGGCGAGGTCGCCGACCACCGTCATGGACCGGCCGGGGCAGCGGCGCAGCACCGAGCGCCACTGCATGGGTGTCAGCTCCTGCGCCTCGTCCACCACCACGTGCCCGTACGTCCGGGCGGGCGGGCCGTTGAGCAGATGCTCCGCCTCGTCGAGCAGCGGCAGGTGGGCCGCGGTCCAGGTGCCGTCGGGGGCGCCGTCGACGGTGAGCTCCGGGCGCTGGTCCAGCACGTCGAGGACGACGTCCGCCGCCTCAAGCCGCGGCCAGGCGGCCTCGACCGCCCGCTCGAGCGCGAGGTCGTCGGCGAGCTCGGCCCGCAGGGCGCCGGGGTCGAGCTCCGCCACCGCGGCGGCGTGCCCGAAGGCGCCGCCCTCGTCCGGGGCGAACCCGAGCCGCTCGAGGTCCTTCGCCGCCGCCTTGTCGACGTTCACGCCGCCCGTCAGCACCTCGATGTCCTCGTCCAGCTTGGCGAGCATGATCCGGGCGCGCGCCTGCACCTCGTCGGACACGAAGTCCACGACGAGGTCCTTGAACAGCGACCGCGCCTGGTTGTGCGGCAGGCCGGCGCCGCCGGCGGTCGCCCGCGCCTCGGTCAGCGCGCGGGTGTCCATGGTGATCGCGTCGCCGTCGACCAGCACGGTCAGCGTGCCCGCGGGGGCCTGGTAGCCGCGGATCGTCTCGGCCAGCTCGTCGGCCAGCCGCACGTCGCCGGCGGCGCGGCGCAGCTCGTGGCCCACCGGGGCTGTGTCGACGTCGAGGCCGAGGGCGTCGGCGACGAGGCGGTCGGCGGTGCTCATCGCCACGTCGTTCTCGCCGAGCGACGGCAGCACCTCGGCGATGTAGTCGAGGAAGCGCGAGTTCGGGCCCAGCACGAGCACGCCGTCGGCCCGCGCCTCGTCGAAGCCCGCGAGGACGTAGGCGGCGCGGTGCAGGGCGACCACGGTCTTGCCCGTGCCGGGACCGCCCTCCACGACGGTGACGCCGCGGTGCGCGGACCGGATGATCGCGTCCTGCTCTGCCTGCAGCGTGGACACGACGTCCCGCATCCGGCCGGTGCGCCGGGCGCCGATGGCCTCGAGCAGCGGCCCGTCCCCGACGAGGTCCTCCGGGCCGGGCTCCGTGCCGTCCAGGAGCTCGTCGCTCACGCGGGTGACCTTGCGGCCCTCCAGGCGCAGGTGCCTGCGTCGGTGCAGCCCCATGGTGTGCGCGGCGGTGGCGGCGTAGAAGGGGCGGGCGGCGTCGGCGCGCCAGTCGACGAGCAGCTGGTCGTCGCCGTCGCTCAGGCCGGTCCGCCCGATGTGCAGGGTGCGGCCGTCGGCGTGGTCGATCCGGCCGAAGCAGAGGTGGTGCTCGGCAGAGCCGAGCGTGCGCGCCCGGCGGTTGAGCATGCGGACACGCACCTCGCGGGTGAACGCCTCCTCCGGGTCCGTCGACGACGCGCGGACGGCGTCGTCGAGGTCCGCGGTGACGCGGGCCAGCTCACCGTCGAGCCTGGCGTACATGGCATCGACGTGGTCCTGCTCGGCGGACTGCTCGATCTGGCGTTGCTGCACCGGGTCTCCTTCGTGTTGGCCTGGGGGTCAACGCGGACCGTTCGCAGAACGTTCCCAGGGTTGCACCGCACTCGGGCGCGCCCCGCGGCTCAGGACTCCGCTGCCCGCTGCCCGAACGTGCCGTCGGTGACGGTCGCCCAGGAACGGCGCACGATCTCCTCGAGCACCGTGAGATCGACCTGTTCGAGGTCCTTCAGATAGAGGCAGCCGACGCCGGTGGTGTGCGGGCCCAGCCCGGCCAGCAGCTCCTCGTGGGCGCCGACGCCGTCCGCCAGGTACACCGTGGTGGCCGCCTTGCGGGGCGCGAACCCCGCGGCGGGCGCATGCCCGGAGCGGCCGCTCGGGTACTCGTACCGGTACTCGCCGAACCCGAGGATCGAGGTGCCGAACATGCGTGGCGGCGCACCCGTGACGCGCTCCATGAGTTCCCACAGGGTCCGCGCGTCGCGCCGCCGGACGGCGGAGGGCACGGCGTCGACGTAAGCGGCGGGGTCTTCGTCGGTCCAGGTGGTCGCCATGGTTCCAGTATGGGCATACCGGTACCGTTGACCGCTCGCTCGGCACCGCGCCGGCCGGGCCCCCACCGCGCCCCCCGCCCCGCACGAGACCAGACAAAGGAGCCGCCGTGGTCGCCGCCGACCTCGACGTCACAGTCGACCTCAGCCGAGAGCTCCTCCAGGAGCAGCACCCCGACCTCGCCGGCCTGCCGCTGGAGCTCGTGGCGAACGGCTGGGACAACGTGATGGTCCGCCTGGGTGACGACCTCGCGCTGCGCCTCCCCCGGCGCGAGCTCGGGGCGCAGCTCATGCGCAACGAGCACCGGGTGCTCCCGCTGCTCGCCCCGCGGCTGCCCGTGCCGGTCCCCGTCCCGGTCCGCACCGGCGCGCCCAGCGCAGCGCTCGGCTACCCGTGGCCCTGGGGCATCGTGCGGTGGGCCGACGGCGTCCCCGCGGCCACCGTCCCGGCGGCGGAACGCACGCCGTGGGCCGAGCACCTGGCGCGGGTGTTCGTCGCGCTGCACCAGCCGGCGCCCGAGGACGCCCCGGGGAACAGGTTCCGCGGGATCCCCGTGGCCGAGCGGACGGCGACCTTCGAGGACCGCGTGACGCTGCTCCCCGAGCGGTTCCAGGACCGGGCGAACGACCTGTGGGCCGACGCCGCCGACGCCCCCGGCTACGACGGCGACCCGGTGTGGCTGCACGGCGACCCGCACCCGGCCAACCTGGTGGCCGACGGCGACCGGCTCTCCGCCGTGATCGACTTCGGCGACGTGACCAGCGGCGACCCGGCGTCGGACCTCGGCGCGATGTGGCTGACCTTCGACGCCGAGGGCCGGGACCGCTTCCGCCGCGTGATCGATGCCCAGGCTCGAGGTGGCCGCGGCTGGGACTCCGGGATGTGGCGCCGCGCCCGGGGCTGGGCCCTGCTGTACACGGCCATCTGCTTCTCCTACCCGGACACGCACCCGATCATGGTCGGCGTCGGGGAGCACGCGATCGAGCAGCTGTTCGGCTGAGCGACGCCTGGTTGTCAGTGGCTCCGGCTACGTTCCTCGCATGTCCTACTTCAGGCCCTTCTTCGCCCTCCTGCCCGGCACCCCCGACGGCACGCCCCACCCCCAGACGGTGCACGACCTCGGCGTGCTGCACGTGCCGTCGGGGCGGGTCGAGGCTTCCGACCCGTACGTCGCCCTGGGCGACGGCCTGGTGGCCACCGTGCCGCCGGGCACCTACCCGGTGCGGGTCACCGTCGCCGACGTCTCGGAGGCCCGGGACGGCAGCCACCCGCGGGAGGCCTACCTGTCCCTGGTGGTCTCCGACGCCGCCCCCGTCGCGGAGGTGCGGCTCGTCTCGCCGGAGGGCGCCGAGCCGCCGACCGGTGACGAGTTCTACGGCGTCGGCGTCGACGCGGGCACTGTCGCCTTCACGGACGCCGGGGCGGCCACCGCCTGCATGCCGCCCCGGGAGGAGGACTGGTACGAGGACCTCTTCGACAACGGCACCGAAAGTTCCTGGTTCGCGCTCCAGGACGACCCGGACCACTACCGGAACGGCTGCGCCAACATCACCCTGCCGCTGGCCACGGCCGGCGAGAACATAGTGCTCAGCCACTCCGGCTGGGGCGACGGCTTCTACCCGGTGGTCAGCACCCACGGCGCCGACGGGGCGCTGCTCGGTCTGCACATCGACCTCCTGGTCGCCGGGCCGGAGGACGACGAGGACGACGAGGACGCGGAGGAGACCACGGTCGCCGTCGGCGCGTGAACCGTGCGGCCGCGGGTCAGAACCGCACGGCCGTCGTGTTGGCCCCGCACACCAGCACCGCGACCCGCTCCCCCGGCTCCGGCACGTAGCTCCCGGACAGCACGGCGGCGAGCGCCGCCGCACCGCCCGGCTCGGCCACGACGCGGGCGGTGTCCCAGAGGGAGTGCTGGGCCGATGCGATGGCGTCGTCGGTGACCAGCACCGACTCGGCGACGAACTGCTGGGACAGCGGGAACATGAGCCGGCCCACCTGCCGGGGTGCCAGCGAGTCGGCGGCGATGCCCTCGGTGGGCGCGTCGACCGGCTCGCCGGCGGCGAGCGCGCGGTGCAGCGTCGGCGAGCCCTCGGGCTCGACCGCGACGACCTTCACGTCGCCGCGGAACCAGGCGGAGATGCCGCCGATGAGCCCGCCGCCGCCCACCGCGACGAGCAGCGTGTCGACGTCGGGCAGGTCCTGGGCGATCTCCAGCCCGAGCGTGCCCTGTCCGATGAGCGTCTCGGGCTGGTCGTAGGCGTGCACCGTCATGGCGCCGGTACCGGCGACGAACTCCTCGCTCGCGGCGAGCGCGTCGGCATACCGGTCGCCGCCCACGACGAGCTTCGCGCCGTAGCCGCGGATGCGGTCGGCCTTGGCCGGCGAGGTCACGCTCGGCACGAAGATCGTGGCGGGGATCCCGAGCCGGGCGGCCGCGTAGGCGACTGCCGCTCCGTGGTTGCCGCCCGAGGCGGCGACCACGCCGGCGTCGGGCACGTCGCGGGTGAGCAGGCTCGTGAACGCGCCGCGCGCCTTGAACGAGCCGGAGTGCTGCAGGCACTCGAGCTTGAGCGACACGGGGTGCGCGGGGCGGCCGAAGTCCGCCAGGTCGACGTCCAGCACGGGGGTGTGCCGCACGTGCGGGCGGATCAGGGCCTCGGCGGCGCGGATCGCGTCGCGGGTCACGTCGGTCATCGGGTGCTCCTCAGGTCTTCGAACGCTCCGGCCAGCCGGTCGGCCAGAGCGGGGTCGTGCCGCGCCGCCTCGGCGTGGATCGCGCGGACCGCCGCCTCGTGGGTCGTCCGCAGCTCGCCGGTACCGGTCCCGGCCGCACGGACACCGGCGAGCACGCCCAGCTCGGCGGCGGGCAAGCCGTCCACGCCGCGGCCCTGGTGCGGGCTGAGCCCGTTCCGCAGGCAGGCGAGCGAGACGAGCTGTTCGCGGACGCCGTCGAGCATGGTCACCGCCTGCCAGGGGCGGCCCCGGGCGATGGCGGACCGGGCGTGCAGCGCGTGCAGCCATGCCAGGCCGATCAGGCGTTCCGGGTCGGGCGGCGGCAGGTGCGCGGGCGGGTTGGTCTCGCCGAACAGCAGGCGGAATCCCGGAACCGTCTCGCGGAACCGCTCGTACGGCCAGAAGGACACGTCCACCTGCAGCGACCCGGCGAGCAGGAACACGCGGTAGAGCACGCCGTCGGCCACGACGTCGAGGTGGTGGACGGCCCCGTGGGCCGCGTACAGGGTGTCGGTCCACCGGGCCGCGACGTCGGCCGGGTCGCCGTCGGCGGCGACCCGCAGGACCAGGTCGATGTCCGACCACTCGTCCTCGCGCCCCGTGGCACCGGAGCCGACGAGCGCGGCGGCCGCCACGGCGTCGTCCGCCCGGGCGGTCTCCACGAGGGCGTCACGCACGGCCTCGCGGGTACGGGTGGTGAACCTCACGAGATCCCGAGCTCCTTGGTGCGGTCCCAGTCCTCGGTCCAGCCGAGCTGGTCGAACATGGCGTCCAGGATCCCTGCGGTGAACCCCCACACGAGGTGGGTGAGGTCGCCGTCGTGCACGTGGAAGCCAGGGCCGCGCCAGGTCTGGTTGCCACGGCGGGCGACCACCGTGAACCGGTTGGCGGGGTCGAGGAGGTCGGCGACGGGCGCGCGGAAGACGTGCGCGGACTCGGCGGCGTCGACGACGCCGACGGGCGTGGGCCGGGCCCACCAGCCGAGCACCGGGGTGACGACGTGGTTGCTGACCGGCATGGGCAGCTCGTCGAACGTGCCGAGCACCTCGACGCCTGCCGGGTCCAGCCCGGTCTCCTCGACGGCCTCGCGCAGGGCGGCGGCCACGGCGTCCTCCCCGTCGTCGGCGCGGCCGCCCGGGAAGGCGACCTGGCCGGCGTGGCTGCGCAGCGTCGCGGCCCGTGCGAGCAGCAGCACGTCGAGGTCGGCGGGCACCGCGAGATCGTGGTCGTCGCGGTCGGTGGCCAGGTCGTCCAGGACGCCGAACAGCACGAGGACCGATGCGGGGCGGGCGTCACTCGTGAAGTCACCGCGCGCGTGCCGCCACGGCCCGTCGAAGCCCTGTTCGGCGAGCGCGACCAGCTGCTTGCGTGCGGATGCGGAGGAGCTCACTGCCCGACCTTAACTCCGGTTCCGGACGCTCCCGCACCGGAGCGAGGACCCCAGCGGAGTGCACCAGGAACACTCACCACAGGAACGTTCACCAGAGGAACGACCGGACAGCGGCCGACACGGCAGCGAACCGGTCGCGGTGCACCGCGTGCCCGGCGCCCACCACCATCCGCACCCGCACGCTCGGGTTGCGGATCATGAGCTCGACGCCGGTGGGTGGCGGGAACAGGGCGCCGTGCGCGGGGTCGGCGCTCAGCACGAGCGTGGGGACCACCAGGCGGCTGATGACGCCGGTGTACCGCCACGGCGTGTTGTCCCGCAGGGTGCGCGCCACCGCCGTGGCGTCGGCGGCCTTCGCGGCGTCCGCGACCGCCGTGACGTCGCGCCGGTCCCAGGCCGGGTGCGCCGCCTGCACCGCCCGGGGCGAGCGCGGGTGGGCGGCCTCGGCGATCTCCGCCGCCGCGCCGGCCTCGAACCGGTCGTCCGGGATGTCGAGGGCGGGGTCGAGCAGCACCAGGCGGCGCGTGAGCTTGCGGTCGGAGTCGGCGTCGGCGGCCAGCGCGCCGAGCAGGCCCCCGAGGCCGTGTCCCACCACGAGGTCCCAGCCGGTGCCGAGGGCAAGCACGTCGGCGACGTGGTCGGCGAGCAGGTACGAGTCGGCGCGAGGGCTCGTCCCGTGGCCCCGCAGGTCGGGGGCGACCACCTCGTAGCCGTCCGCCGCGAGGGTCTCCGCGAGCTGCCACCAGGTGGCGCCGGCCGACACCGTGCCGTGCAGCAGGAGCGCCCTCCCGGGTCCGGCGCCCCAGCGGGTGATGGCGAGCGGGACGGCCGCAGGTGGTACGGACGCGTCGTCAGGACCCTCGTTCCGCATCACCATGAACAGAGGGTAACGAGCACATGTATACCGGCTTGAAACATTGGGCTGTCGCTCGATGACCGCAGGTCAGCGCGCAAGGTCAGCGCAGTGCCGCCGGGTCCGCCCCGTGCGCCACCAGGAGCGCCCGGACCGCCGCTTCGGCGCGCCCGTACACGGCGTCGTCGCCGTACAGGAGCGAGCGGTCGTTGGCGGCGTTCAGCAGCGCGTTGATCTCGAACTCGACCTGGTCGGGGTCGGTCCCCGGGGACAGCTCACCGGCGTCGGCCGCCGTCCGCACCTGGTGCCCGACGTACGACTCCCAGGACCGCTGCGCCGCAGCCACCGCGTCCCGCACGGCGCCCTCGCGCATGTCGAACTCCACCTCGACCGTGCGGAAGAAGCATCCTCCGCGGAACACCCGCGTGCGGGAGTACTCGGTCCAGGCCAGCACCAGCGCCCACAGCCGCGGCAGGCCCCGCGGAGCAGAGCGCGCCGGGACGACCACGTGGTCGCGGTAGATCTCCATGGCCCGCTCCACGGCGGCCAGCTGGAGCTTCTCCTTGGACCCGAACAGCCCGGCGATGGCGCTCTTGTTCACGGGCGCGGAGGTGGCGAGCGTACCGAAGGACAGCGCGTCGAGCCCGCTCACGGACGCCTCCTGCACCGCGTGGTCCAGCACGGCGCGGCGTGTGCGGTCGCCCCGGGCACGGCGCAGGTCGGTCGAGACATCCATAAAGAGAGTGTACGACCGTTCGCACATCCGATAGTGTGCGAACGATCGTACAGATTGTTCAGCCAGGCCTGGACAGTCCCAGACAGCCACCGGAGGTCTTCCGTGCCCCAGACCCAGCGCGTCACCCGCGCCACGTTCCGCGTCCTCGGCCGCACCGCGCCGCCGCTCGCTCTGGCGCTCGGCTCGGTCACCTACTGGCGGCCCGGCCCGCCGGTACCGGTCCGGCTCGCCGACCGGCCGGTCCACGACTCCGCCCGCCGCGGCGCGCTCGCACACCGCCCCACGTTCCGCGGCGGCGCGCGACGGACCGCCCAGGTCGCCACCTACACCTGGGGTGAGCCGGATGCGCCCGGCGTCCTGCTCGTCCACGGCTGGCGCTCCCGCGCCTCCGCGTTCGGCCGGATCGTCGAGGACCTCACCGCCGCCGGGCTCCGCGTCGTCACCTACGACGCCCCCGCCCACGGCGACTCCGGCGGGCGCGGGCGCACCGGGCTCGACGACCTCGACATCATCCGCCGGCTGTCGGACGCCGAGAACGCACCCTGGGCGGCAGTGGTCGGGCACTCGCTCGGCGTGCTCGCGGCCGGGATCGCCCTGCACGAGGGCGTCCGGGCCGAGCGGTTCACCGGCATCTCCGCCCTCACGTCGGTCCGCTCCGCCACCGACTGGTTCGTGCGGGTGTCGGGACTCCCCTGGGCCCTGCGGGACCGCTTCGCGACCGCCGTCCAGCGCTACGGGCTGCCCGGCCACCCCGACGTCTACGAACGCTTCGACCTGCTGGCGCGCACCGTGCCGGCGTCGGTCCCCGCGCTCTGGATACACGACGCCGGGGACCGCATGAATCCCCACGTCCTGTCCGAGCAGCTCCACGAGGCCCACGCCTCGTCGAGCGAGCTGTTCACGACCACGGGGCTGGGCCACAACAAGATCCTCGGCGACCCGGTGGTCCGGTCCAGGATCCTCGACCACCTGGCGGCCCCGGTGTCCGCCCACCGGGGAGCACAACCTCATCCGAATGCACAAATACTTCCCTGACCTGGGAAAACACCCTACGCTGATGCCCGGTCCGCACCGGTTCTGCGAAGGGGATCACCATGCAGTACGCGAGCGACCATGCCCTGGCGGCGTCCGCGGCCGGCGCCCTGGCGGCGCTGTGGTTCGCCTGGACCGTCCGGCACTCCGGACCCTGGACACGGCTCCTCCCCATCGCAGGTGTCGCGGTCGCCTGCGGCGTCGTGGTGATCGCCGTCGTCGCCGCCGTGCGCGCCTGGCCCGACGGCACGGTGGTGACGGGGCGGGTCGTGGCCATCTACGTCGCGGCGCTCCTGGCCCACGGCGTCCTGACCCGGCTGTGCACCGGGCTCATCGCGAGCAGGTACCGGCGGGCGGTGGCGGCCGCCAAGGACAAGGACAAGGCCGGCGTCACCGCGGGCAAGCCGCGGCTCCACCTGATCCCGACGGTCGTCGCGCTGTCCACGGCGATCCAGGTGGCGATCGTCGCCAACACCCTCGACGTGCCCTTCCTGTACCTGGGGGCCGCAGCCGGGATCCTCGCCGCCCTGGCGGCCTGGCCGCTCGGCTGGGTCCTGCGCACCGTCACCAGGCCACGGGGCCACCGTTCGACGGCAGCGCTCGCCCATCCCCTGACCGGCCTGCTCACCGGGACGATCCTGGTGGTGACCGCCGTGTGGGTGCTGCTGCCACCCCCGTAGCCTCCGCACATAAGTCTGACGCTGTTCTTTCAACTTTTGCTTGACACTCGGCATAAGTCGCCATAGGTTCACAAAGCCACCTTGTGGCGCACAACACGCATGCGAGCCATCCCATGCCTTCCGGGCAGGTGGCCGCATGGGTCATGAGGGCGTGACCGCCGCCGCTGACGGTCACGAGCCAACGTCCTTGGAGGGAACGACGATGTGGTCCACCTTCGTGACAACGCTGTCACCCACGGCGTCGCCGCCGACGGCCTCGCACGCCTGAGCCCCTATACCTCCTGATCCCTGTCTCGCCGGGTCCGCATCCGCATGCCCGGCGGTGTCGAACGGAGACGCATGCCTGAGAACAACGCTGAAACCCGATCCCCGCAGAGCCGATCAACGCAGAGCGCCGTATCCCGGCGCTCGGTCCTGACCGGCACGCTCGCCGGGCTGATGGCGCCGACCGCTGCGCTGGCGCTCGGTGCGGACACCGCCGCAGCGGCGGGGTCCGGGATCATCCGTCCGCTGGGCACCACCCGGCACATCACCGTCTACGCGGAGCCCCTGCCCGGCGGCCTCTACGGCTACGGGCTCACACCCGGCAAGGCCACCATCCCCGGCCCCCTGCTGGAGATGTGGGAGGGCGACACCCTCCAGATCGAGCTGGTCAACAACACCGACAAGCGCCTGTCCATCCACCCGCACGGCGTCGACTACAAGACCGCGTCGGACGGCAGCCCGTTCAACGACTCCTTCAACGAGCCCGGCGAGACCCGCACGTACACCTGGGGCAGCCACGTGCAGACCCAGCTGGACGACGGCCACTGGCTGCCCGGCAGCGCCGGCTACTGGCACTACCACGACCATGCGCTGGGCGGTGAGCACGGCACCGCGGGCCTGCGCGCAGGCCTGTACGGCGGGCTCATCGTGCGGCGCAGGGGCGACATCGTGCCCGACCGCACCTACACGGTCGTGTTCAACGACATGACCATCAACAACAAGTCGGCCCCGAACACCCCGATGTTCGAGGCGAACCTCGGCGAGACCGTCGAGTTCGTCGCGATCGGGCACGGGGACCAGCTCCACACCTTCCACCTGCACGCCCACCGCTGGGCGAACAACCGGACCGGCTACCTGACCGGGCCCGACGACCCCAGCCAAGTGATCGACACCCGCGACCTCAATCCCGGCGACTCGTTCGGGTTCCAGGTCAAGGCCGGTCAGAAGGTCGGCGCGGGCGCATGGATGTACCACTGCCACGTCCAGTTCCACTCGGACGGCGGCATGGCCGGGATCTTCCTGGTCCGCAACGCGGACGGCTCCATGCCTGCCGGCGCGCAGGACGCCATCGACCGGTTCCACGAGCACGGCGGCCACCTGACCAGCGGTGCCACCCAGTCGAGCACAACAGCCGGCACCACCCAGTCAGGCGCAGAGACAGGCACGGCCCACTCCGGCCACTGACCGCACACATCGATCACGCGCGAAGGAGCAGTGATGGAACGGACAGGAAGACGCAGGATCCTCGGGGCGGCAGCCCCGCGCAGGTCGGTACGCGGCGCACTCGCCGCCGCAGCCGGCGCCGCCCTCGTCATGGGGCTGGCGACGGTCCCCGCCCAGGCCCAGCGGACCACGACGGCCGACGCCGCCCCGGTGGCGCTCGCCGAGGACGCGGCAGACATCAACGTGCTCGTGTTCCACGGCGCACCGGACAAGCAGGCCGACCCCGTCGCGGCCGCGACCAGGACCATCAAGGAGCTGGGCGCCGAGCACGGGTTCACCGTGCGCACGGCGAGCGACCCGAGGGCCTTCACCGCGCAGAACCTCGCGGCGTTCCGCGGCGTCGTCTTCCTGTCTGCCGAGGGCGTCGAGCTCAGCACCGCGCAGGAGGACGCGCTCAAGGCCTACGTGCAGGACGGCGGAGGCTTCCTCGGCATCCGCGACGCCGCACGCGCGCAGGACCGCTCGCAGTGGTTCACGGGCCTGATCGGCACCCGGCCGGCCGGCAACCTGCCGGACCCGCTGGCCGTCGCGAGCGTCAGCGCGAACGCCGAGAACCCGCCGAACGAGGACGCCGAGAACCTGATCGACGGCGACTCGAACACCAAGTGGCTCGCCTTCGAGCCGACGGCGACCATCGACCTCGAGATGGAGGAGGCCGTCGTCGCCACGCGGTACGCGCTGACCTCGGCGAACGACTTCGCCGGCCGCGACCCGAAGAACTGGACGCTTCAGGGCTCCACGGACGGTGAGACGTGGACCGACCTGGACACGCAGTCGGACCAGGAGTTCCCCGACCGGTTCACCCCGATGGACTACCGGTTCGAGAACGAGACGGCCTACCAGCACTACCGGCTCGACATCACGGCGAACGCGGGCGACGACCTGACCCAGCTCGCCGAGATCCAGCTCTTCGACGGCACGGGCGAGGAGGAGCCCACCCCCGAGGTCCCGGTGCAGGAGGCGACGGTCAACGTCGTCGACCGGGCGCACCCGGCCAACGACGGGCTGCCGCTGAACTGGACCCGTTCGGACCGCTGGCTGAACTGGGCACCGAACCCGATCGGCGAGGTGCACACGATCGCCCAGGTGCAGGAGTGGGACTACGAGCCGGGCGAGAGCGCGAACGGCCCGTTCCACCCGATCTCGTGGTGCCGTGACTACGACGGCGGCCGGTCGTTCTACACCGGCATGGGCGGTACCGCCGAGACCTACGCGGAGGCCGAGTTCCGCGACCACCTGCTGGGCGGCCTGCTCTGGTCGACGGGCATGGTGCGCGGCGACTGCCAGGCGACCATCGCAGCGAACTACGAGGCCGAGCGCCTGACGGTGAAGAACGCGGCGGGCAAGCTCGACCAGATCGGCGAGCCCCACGGCCTGACCGTGGCGCCCGACGGCGGCGTCTTCTACATCGGCAAGGCCGCCTGCCCGTCCGGTCCGGTGGCGTCGTGGGACGACCCGAAGGTGGGGCTCGGCTGTGGCACGGTCCACCGCTGGGACCCGGACTCGGGGACCACCAAGCTCCTGACCACCCTCGACGTCATGGGTAACCGCGGCAGCGGCAGCGAGCTCGTCAAGAACGAGGAGGGTCTGCTGGGGCTGACCCTCGACCCGAACTTCGCCGAGAACCAGTGGATCTACCTCTACTGGATGCCGCACGAGTCGATCGACCGCGAGCGCCGCGTCGGCCTGCGCACGGTCTCGCGCTTCACGTACGACGCCGAGGCGAACACCATCGACCAGTCCACGCGCAAGGACCTGCTGGAGTGGGAGACGCAGATCCACAGCTGCTGCCACGCGGGCGGCGGCATGGACTTCGACAACGACGGCAACCTGTACATCGGTTCCGGCGACGCCAACTCCTCGGGCGGTTCCGGTGGCTACTCGGGCAACAACTGGACCCAGGAGTACGCGGGCATCTCGTTCCAGGACGCGCGGCGCACGGCCGGCAACACGAATGACCTGAACGGCAAGATCCTGCGGATCCACCCGGAGCCCGACGGCACGTTCACGATTCCCGAGGGGAACCTGTTCCCCGAGGCGGACGACCCGGGCGACAAGACGCGCCCGGAGATCTACGTGATGGGTGTCCGCAACATCTCGCGCCTGGCCTACGACAAGGAGAACGACTGGCTGACGGCGGCGTGGGTGGGGCCGGACGCGGGACTGCCGGACCCGGAGCTCGGGCCGGCGAAGTACGAGACGGCCACGATCATCACCTCGGCGGGCAACCAGGGCTGGCCCTACTGCATGGGTAACGGGCAGCCCTACCGGGACCGCAGCAACGAGGACGCGACGGTCCTGACCGGCTGGTACGACTGCGACAACCCGAAGAACACCTCGCCGCGCAACACCGGCCTGGTGGACCTGCCGCCGGTGCGCGACAACATGATCTGGTACTCGCCGAGCGGCGGCGGCCCGGTCTTCCCCGAGGGCGAGAACGGCATCCCGTCGTACGTGGACGCCGAGGCGACCTACACCCAGCCGTACCTGCGGGGCGGCGGTCAGGCCATCATGAACGGCCCGACCTACCACCGGTCCGAGGTGGACACCACCAGCGGCGTCGCCTGGCCCGCGTACTGGGACAACAAGTGGTTCATCGGTGACCAGTCCAACTCGAACAACCGGATCGCCGTCACGGTGAACCCGGACACGGTGGACGAGGCGGCTCCCCCTGTCTTCGCCGAGGACCTGCGCCAGATCATCCAGGGCGGCAACGGCAACGACGACGTCGACCAGTGGATGGACGCCAAGTTCGGCCCGGACGGGGCGCTGTACCTGCTCGACTACGGCGGCGGCTTCTTCTCGCTCACCGACCGGCAGAAGCTGACCCGGATCTCCTACACGGGCGGTGCGCCGACGCCGGTACCGGCCGGTTCCGGGGCCAGCGTGCAGAGCAGCCCGCTCACCGTCGCGTTCACGGGCGGTGACTCGGGCGGCGTCTCCTACGCCTGGGACTTCGGGGACGGGAGCACCTCGACCGAGGCGAACCCGCGGCACACCTACAAGAGGGTCGGCAGCTACGACGCGACGCTCACGGTGACCTACGCCGACGGTGACAAGACGACCCTCGACGTCCCTGTCGAGACGACGTGCACCATCCCGGACGACCGCAAGAACGTCTGGATCGGCGCCACCAAGACCAGCGTCCCGAGCGTCGACCTGGGCGGCTGCACCATCAACGACCTGATCAACGACGAGCGCGAGTGGGACACCAACGGCCGGTTCGTGAACCATGTGACCGCGGTGACCAACCAGCTCGTGGCGGACAAGGTCATCACGAAGGCGGCGCAGACGAAGCTGGTCCAGGCCGCGAAGGCGTCAGGCATCGGGACGGACGCCCACTCCGGGTACCGGTGGCTCTTCGACGGTACGGCGGAGACGCTCGCCGACTGGCGCCAGGCACCGGGCGGCAACTTCGACCTCCGCGACGACGGGTCCATCCGGGCCCAGGGCGGGCTGGGCATGCTCTGGCACCCGGGCGAGGAGCTCGAGGACTTCTCCCTCAAGCTGGAGTTCAAGGACGTCGCGCCGGGCACCGGCTACGCCAACAGCGGTGTCTTCACCCGGTTCCCCGACCCGCGCGTGCCGCGGGACGAGCGTCCCGAGTGCGGTCAGCTGACCGACGCCGAGGCCTGGGTGGCCATCTACTGCGGCCACGAGATCCAGCTCTACGACGGGCCGACGGGCGAGCCCCAGAAGACGGGGTCGGTGTACAACTTCGACTCGAACGGCCTGCCCCAGGCGGGGGTCACCCCGAAGGGCGAGTGGAACGAGTACGAGATCCAGGTGGTCGGCCAGCAGTACACGATCATCCGTAACGGCCAGGTCATCAACGAGTTCGAGAACTCGCCGGGCAAGAAGTCCTCGCGTGCCGGCGACCCGCCGACCGACCTGCGGCAGTTCCTCAGCGGCTTCATCGGCCTGCAGAACCACAGCGACGCCGACGCGATGGAGTTCCGCAACATCCGGGTGCGCGACCTGTGACCGCCCCCGTCGAAGAGAGAGGCGTCCCCATGTTCCGACACAGACTGTCCCGGCTCCTCGCCGGGGCCGCGGTCAGCGCCCTCGTGGTGCTGCCGCTGGCCCCGGCGGCCACCGCCGCGGAGTACCGCGGCGAGCTCTCGCCCGCACGGTCCGCCACCCCGGCGGCCGCGGAGGCGACCAACCAGGCAGCAGACCAGGCGGTGGACCAAGCAGCGGACCAGGTGCTGACCTGGACCGCTGACGCCAGCGTCTCGAAGTACGCCTCGGCGCCCGCCACGGCGACCGCCGGGGCGGCGACCATCGTCTTCGAGAACAGCGCGGCGACCGGCAACAACATCGGCATGTCGCACACGCTGACGTTCGACACCAGCACCCCCGGGTACAACCACGACGTCACGCTGGACATCCTGGCCAACCCGTTCGACGCCAACGGCGGCCGCTACGAGGCCGAGGTCGTCCTGACCCCGGGCAAGTACCGGTACTTCTGCGCCATCCCCGGGCACAGCACGATGGTGGGCGAGCTCGTGGTCACCAAGGACCCGGGCGAGGACACCACCGCACCGGTGGTGACCGCCGACGTCGCCGGCCAGCAGGACGCCGACGGCGCCTACATCGGCTCGGCCACCGTGAGCCTCACGGCCGAGGACGCGGGCTCCGGCGTCGCCTCCGTCGAGTACTCGCTCGACGGCGGCGCGTACGTCCCGTACGGCGAGCCCGTCGTGCTCGACGAGCCGGGCATGTACATGCTCGAGTACCGCGCCACCGACAACGCCGGCAACGTCTCGGAACCCGAGATGCAGCACGTGACGGTGGTGCCCTCCGACGGCGAGGACACGACGGCGCCCACGGTCACCCCCGAGGTGACGGGCGAGCTCGACGACAACGGCGCCTATGTCGGCACCGCCACCGTGAACCTCACGGCGGTGGACGCCGGTTCCGGCGTGGCGAGCGTCGAGTACGCGCTCGACGGCGCCGGGTACGCGCCCTACACCGACCCCGTGGTCGTCGACACGGTCGGTGAGCACACCGTGACCTACCGGGCCACGGACAACGCCGGCAACGTCTCCGCGCCCGGTTCTGCGACGTTCACCGTCGTGGAACCCTCCCAGGAGGACACCACCCCGCCGTCCGTCACCGCGGAGGTCACGGGCGAGCAGGACGCCGACGGCGCCTACGTCGGTTCCGCGACGGTGAGTCTCCTGGCCGAGGACGCCGGAACGGGCGTCAAGAGCGTGGAGTACAACCTGGACGGCGCCGGCTACAAGGCCTACACGGCCCCCGTGGTCGTCGACGTGACGGGCCCGCACACGCTGTCCTACCGGGCGACCGACAACTCCGGGAACGTCTCGCAGCCCGGCAAGGTCGACCTGGTGGTCGTCGGCGGCGCGGACCCGCCGGACACGACCCAGCCGATCGCGTCGGCGCAGGTCGACGGGGAGCAGGACGACGATGGTGCCTACATCAACTCGGCGACCATCACCATCAACGCCCGGGACGGCGAGTCCGGGGTGGCGTTCATCGAGTACGCGCTCGACGACTTCATCTTCCGGGAGTACACAGGGCCGATAGTGGTCACGGCGGGCGGAGCGCACGAGCTCGGGTACCGGGCGACCGACAACGCCGGGAACGTCACCCGGACGGGGACGCTCAGGTTCTCGATCGCCCGTGAGGGGATCGACGCGTGCCCGGTCTCCGACGAGCGCCCCACGGTGATCATGGGGGACGTCGACAGCAAGGTGGCCAACGTCGACACCGGTAACGGGTGCACGATCGCCGACCTCATCGACGCCGACGGCGCGTGGGTGAGCCACAGCGCCTTCGTGAGCCACGTCCGTCAGATCACGGGACGGCTCAGCAACGACGGCGTCATCACCACGAAGCAGGGCGCCAGGCTGGTGACCGCCGCCAGGCAGTCCGACGTCGGCCGGTAGGTCTCGACCAGCGAGACGACAAGCTCGACCAGCAAGACGAGAGGCTCGACCACCGATCGGTGGTCGAGCCTCTCGTCTTGGTACCGCTGGTCCAGCTTGTCAAGACCTCACACCGATGCGAGCGCACCCGTCAACAGGGTCACCACACCGCGCAGGGCCGGCTCGTCCGCGTGATCCGGGTTCACCTCGGCGCAGACCAGCGCCCGGAGACCCGGACCCGCGCCGAGCGCCCGTAGCGCGCGGCCAAGTGTCGCCGGGTCGAGCCCGCGTCCATACGTCGGGATGTCCGCCGCTGGAAGCGTCAGGTAGTCGAGGACGTCGGCGTCGAAGTGCAGCACGAACGGAGAGTCTCCGACGGCCGCCAGGGCGCGGCGCGCGGCCCCCTCCGGATCCGCGAGCACCTCGTCGACCGGGATACGCACCGCCGCGGGGACGTGGCCGTGGGTGTCCTCCTCGCCGTCGGAGTACCCGAAGAAGATGAGCCGCTCCCCGTCCAGCAGCGGGCGCCGGTGCCCGAGCGCGGCGAGCGGTTCCCAGGTGCCGGGCAGGTCCAGCAGGTGCGCGACACCCATCGAGTCGAGGATGGGTTCGTCAGGATGGTCGGGAGGAAGCTGGAGATCTTGTCCCCCGTCCACGTACACGAGCGCCACCTCGGGGTGGCGTTCCGCGACGGCGGCGACGACGCCGATGGTCACCGTGCACTCTCCGCCCAGCACGAGCGGGCGTTCTCCACGGTCCAGCACGGCCCCTACCCGTTCGCGGACGTCACGCAGTCCGGCGGTGACCCGCTCGGCGTCGTTCGGCTCGCCCGGACCGCGGTGCGCGCGCCACGTGGCGGTGGGCAGGTCGCCGTCGTCCCGGACGCCGACGCCTGCACCACGCAACGCGTCGAGCAGGCCCGCCGCGCGCAGCGCGGTGGGCGCCTTCTCGAGGCCGCGGGAGTGCGCTGCGGCACTGGACGGCACGCCGACAACTGCCCAGGTCCCTGCGGAGTCCATCCGTCCAGTCTGCCCGTGGCTGGCGCGTGGTTCCAGGTAACAAGAGATCTCGACAGGCTCGACCACCGAGAACGACGGGCTCGATCACCGATCGGTGATCGAGCCCGTCGAGACCGCCCTGTCAGATCACGCTCCGCAGGTATCGACGGAGCCTGCGGTTCCGCTCCGGCTCAGGCGACGAGCTGGCGCAGCACGTACTGCAGGATGCCGCCGTTGCGGTAGTAGTCCGCCTCGCCCGGGGTGTCGATGCGGACGACGGCGTCGAACTCGACCGTGGCACCGTCGGCCTTGGTCGCGGTGACCTTGACCGTCTCGGGCGTGACGCCCTCGTTCAGCGCCGTGACGCCGGTGACGTCGAAGGTCTCCGTGCCGTCCAGGCCCAGCCACTCGGCGTTCTGGCCGGCCGGGAACTGCAGCGGCAGCACGCCCATGCCGATGAGGTTCGAGCGGTGGATCCGCTCGAAGCTCTCGGTGATGACCGCCTTGACGCCCAGGAGCGCGGTGCCCTTGGCGGCCCAGTCACGCGACGAGCCCGAGCCGTACTCCTTGCCGCCGAGCACCACGAGCGGGGTGCCGGCAGCGGCGTAGTCCTGCGCGGCGTCGTAGATCGTGTCCTGCGCGTTCTTCACGAAGTTGAAGGTGAAGCCACCCTCCACGCCTGCGCCGTTGTTCTCCGAGGCCAGGAGCTGGTTGCGCAGGCGGATGTTCGCGAACGTGCCGCGGATCATGACCTCGTGGTTACCGCGGCGCGAGCCGTAGGAGTTGAAGTCGCGACGGCCCACACCGTGCTCGGCGAGGTACTTGCCCGCCGGGCTGTCCGGCTTGATGGAGCCGGCCGGGCTGATGTGGTCGGTCGTGACCGAGTCGCCGAGCTTGGCGAGCACGCGGGCTCCGCGGAAGTCGGTGACGGGTTCCGGCGTCATGCCCATGCCCTCGAAGTACGGGGGCTTGCGCACGTACGTCGACTCGGGGTCCCAGGCGAACGTGTCGCCCTCGGGGGTCTCCAGGGCGGCCCAGCGCTCGTCGCCCTTGAACACGTCGGCGTAGTCGGACTCGAACATCTTGCGGTCGATGGACGACGCGATGGTCTTCTCGACCTCGTCCGGCGAGGGCCACAGGTCCCGGAGGAACACCGGCTTGCCGTCCTCGTCGCGACCCAGCGGGTCGTGCTCGAAGTCGAACTCCATGGTGCCGGCCAGGGCGTAGGCGATGACCAGCGGCGGGGACGCCAGGTAGTTCATCTTGACGTCCGGGTTGATGCGGCCCTCGAAGTTACGGTTGCCCGAGAGCACCGAGACGACCGACAGGTCGTGCTCGTTGACGGCCTCGGAGACCTTCTCGTCGAGCGGGCCCGAGTTGCCGATGCAGGTGGCGCAGCCGTAGCCGACCAGGTGGAAGCCCAGCTTCTCGAGGTACGGCCACAGGCCGGCCTTCTCGTAGTAGTTGGTCACGACCTGCGAGCCGGGCGCCATGGACGTCTTGACCCACGGCTTGGACACGAGGCCCTTCTCGACGGCGTTCTTGGCGAGCAGCGCGGCGGCGATCATGACCGACGGGTTCGAGGTGTTGGTGCACGACGTGATCGACGCGATCGCGACGGCGCCGTGGAACAGCTCGAACTCCTTGCCCTCGGTGTTCGTGACGTGCACGTGCTTGCGGCCGTTCGCCGGGTACGCAGGCGAGTCAGAGGCCGGGAAGGACTCCTCGACCGCCTCGTCGACGCTCGCACCGAGCTCCGGCGCGTACGTCGGGAGGTCGCGGAGGAACTGCTGCTTCGCGTTCGTCAGCTCGATGCGGTCCTGCGGGCGCTTGGGCCCGGCGATCGACGGAACGACCGTCGACAGGTCGAGCTCCAGGTACTCGGAGAACACCGGCTCCGGGGTGTCGGCGTCGAGCCACAGGCCCTGCTCCTTGGCGTACGCCTCGACGAGCGCGAGCGACTCCTCGGTGCGGCCGGTCAGGCGCAGGTAGTCGACCGTGACGGAGTCGATCGGGAAGATCGCGGCCGTCGAGCCGAACTCCGGCGACATGTTGCCGATGGTGGCGCGGTTCGCGAGCGGCACCTGGGCCACGCCCTCGCCGTAGAACTCGACGAACTTGCCGACGACGCCGTGCTGGCGCAGCATCTGCGTGATCGTGAGCACGACGTCGGTGGCCGTCACGGCCGCCGGGATCGAGCCGCTCAGCTTGAAGCCGACGACGCGCGGGATGAGCATCGAGACGGGCTGGCCGAGCATCGCAGCCTCGGCCTCGATGCCGCCGACGCCCCAGCCCAGCACGCCGAGGCCGTTGACCATCGTGGTGTGCGAGTCGGTGCCGACGCAGGTGTCGGGGTAGGCGCGCAGCGCGCCGTCGACCTCACGCGTCATGACCGTGCGGGCCAGGTACTCGATGTTGACCTGGTGCACGATGCCGGTGCCCGGCGGGACGACCTTGAAGTCGTCGAACGCCGTCTGGCCCCAGCGCAGGAACTGGTAGCGCTCGTGGTTGCGCTGGTACTCGAACTCGACGTTGCGCGCGAATGCGTCCGCGCGGCCGGCGACGTCGATCTGCACGGAGTGGTCGATGACCATCTCGGCGGGGGCCAGCGGGTTGACCTTGGTGGCGTCGCCACCGAGCGAGGCGACGGCCTCGCGCATGGTGGCGAGGTCGACGACGCAGGGCACACCGGTGAAGTCCTGCATGATCACGCGCGCCGGCGTGAACTGGATCTCGGTGTCGGGCTGTGCGTCGGGGTCCCAGGACGCGAGGGCGCGCACGTGGTCGGCGGTGATGTTCGCGCCGTCCTCGGTGCGCAGGAGGTTCTCGGCGAGGATCTTCAGGGAGTACGGGAGGCGCTCGACCCCCTCGACCGCGTTGAGCCGGAAGATCTCGTAGGACTTGCCGGAGACCTCCAGCGTTCCCTTCGATCCGAACGTGTCCACGGTGCTCACTGTGGCTCCTTCTGCGGGGCTGACGGTGCGTCGGCTCTCACAGGCGCGGTCATCGCGCGAAGGAGCCTTCGCATGGGTTCCAGGGGGCTTCACCCAGCCTAGGCCGGGCTGCTCAGGCCAGCATAACGCATATATCTTGACGTCAAGATATCTGCGAGACCACCCGGCGCGCGATCGCGGCGTAGCCCTCGTCGTTGACGTGCGTCCCGTCGGCGTCGACGTACTGGTCCCGCACCACGTCGGGGTCGAGCAGCGAGACGTAGGTCGCACCGTGCCGGTCCGCGGCCGCGCGGACCGCGCTGTCGAGCGCACGCGCCTCCAGCCCGATGTCCCACGGTGTGGAGGGCCCGACGGCGATGATCTCCGCGTCCGGGAACCGGCGCGCGGCCACCTCGTAGGTGCTCGCGACGGCGCTGAAGACCTCGGCGGGCGTCTCGCTCAGCTCGGGGAAGTCGTTCTGCCCTCCTGCGATCACCACGATGTCCACGCCCCGGGGGTGCACCGACCGCAGCTGCTCCACGTAGGACAGCCGGCCCTGGTCCGGATGGCGGCTCACGAACCCGGTCCCGCCGTCGGCGACGTTGCGCTCCGTCCAGCCCATGTCGTCGGCGACGATGGTGCTCCACCGCTTCTCCGGCGCCGACGACCGCTGGCCCACCGTGTACGAGTCGCCCACGAACAGCGCGACGGGCGGCGTCTCCTCGTCCTTCCGGTCGGCGGTCCGCCCGGCCGGGCGGCCGGCCCCGTCCGCGGACGGCGTGGGCGACGGCGTCGGGGACAGCGTCACCGCCGCGCCGCCGGCCACGGGCTCCCCCGCCCGGCCTCCTGCGCCCGTGCTCACGGCGACGGCCACCACGCACGCCACCACCACGACCGCGACGATCCCGCCACCCACCAGCCACCTCTTCACGAGGCGCATCCTATGCGCGTCGGTCAGGCCTGCCGGTCCAGCACCGCCACAGCCTCCACGTGATGCGTGTGCGGGAAGAGGTCGAACCCGCGCACCCCCGAGAGCGTGTAGCCGTGCGCGGCGAGATAGCCGACGTCACGCGCGAGCGCCGCCGGGTCGCACGCCACGTACACGATGCGGCGCGGGGCGCGGGCGGCGATCGCGTCGACCACCGCTCGTCCGGCGCCCGACCGCGGCGGGTCCAGCACCACGACGTCGGCCGTGGGAACGGTGTCCGACCCGAGCACCTGCTCGACGGCGCCCACCTCGAGCGAGACCTGCTCGTACGCGTGCGCGTTGCGGCGGGCGTCCTTCGACGCCTGCTCGTCGCCCTCGACGGCAACGACCCGGCCCTTCGGCCCGACGGCTTCCGCGAGCGGCAGCGTGAACAGCCCGGCACCGGAGTACAGGTCGAGGACGGTGGCCCCGGCGAGCTCGCCCGCCGTCGCGCCGGACGCGTCCAGCACGGCCCGCGTCAGCACGGACGGCGCCTCGCGGTGCACCTGCCAGAACCCGCCGGCCGCCACGCGGAAGCGGTGCGTGCCCCACGGCCCGGCCACGAACTCGCTCACGGAGCGGCGGGCGTTGGGCCGGGTGTCGGGCTTGCCCCGGCGCCACGGCTCGCCGTCGACCAGCAGCGCCGGCTCACCCTCGGACGGCGCTACCAGGGTCAGCTGCGCACCTCGTGGCCAGGTGCGCGTGAACACGTCCTCGGCGATCGCGAACGCGGCGATCTCCGCGGTGCCGAGCGGCATCTTCTTGAGTGCCACGACGTCGTGCGAGCGGTGCTTGCGCATGCCAGCGTGCCCGTCGGCGTCGGCGACCAGGTCGATCCGGGTGCGGTAGTGCAGGCCGCGGCGCTCGTCGTCGCCGGGCGCGCCCTCGACGGTGACCTCGCGGGCCAGCCACTCCGGGTCGATGCGGGCCAGGCGCTGCAGCTGCTCGACGAGCACGTCGGTCTTCCAGCGACGCTGCGCGGGGAGCGAGACGTGCGAGAGCTCGCCACCGCCCACGCCGTCGGGACCCGCGGCGGGCCAGGCGGGCTCGACCCGGTCGGGGGACGCCTGCAGCACCTCGACGGCGTCGGCGCGCCAGAAGCTCGGGCCGCCCTCGGTGACGCGGGCGCGGACCCGCTCGCCGGGCAGGGTGTGCCGCACGAAGACGACGCGACCGTCCAGGCGGGCCACGCAGTGGCCGCCGTGCGCGACGGGTCCGACCTCCAGCTCGACCTCTGTCCCCACCTCGGGTGCGGGGACGTCGCTCACGCGGCGGCCGCGGTCCGGCCGCGGGGAGCGCTGCGGACGACGACGCGGGCGTCCGCCCGAATCGGGGTTGGCGGGCGCGGAACGACGGTCGGGGTTGCGGGGCATGCCCCCAGTATCCCCTGGTTACATCCGCCTGCCGTTCAGGAAGGTGTCGTCCTCGAGGCCGGTGTGGCCGCGCGACGAGGCGAGCTGCCACGGCACCGACGCCACGACCACGCCCGGCGTGAACAGCAGGCTGCCCTTGAGCCGCAGCGCCGACTGGTTGTGCAGCAGCTGCTCCCACCAGTGGCCCACCACGTACTCGGGGATGTAGACGATCACGAGGTCGCGCGGCGACTCGCGGCGCACGGACCGCACGTACTTGAGCACGGGCCTGGTGATCTCGCGGTACGGCGAGTCGAGGATCCGCAGCGGAACCGGCAGGTCGAGGGCCTCCCACTCGGCGACGAGCCCGTCGATGTCCTCCCGGTCGACGCCGACGGTGACCGCCTCGATCACGTTGGGCCGCGCGGCACGCGCGTACGCCAGCGCCCGCATGGTCGGCTTGTGCACCTTGGAGACCAGCACCACCGCGTGCACCCGGCTGGGCAGCGCGCGGGCGGCCGAGACGTCGTCGAGCGCGAGCTCGTCGCGCACGCGGTCGTAGTGCTTGCGGATCCCGCGCATGAGGACGAACAGGATGCCCATCGCCAGGAGCGTGATCCAGGCACCATGGGTGAACTTGGTCACCAGCACGATGACCAGCACCGTTCCGGTGAGCCCGAAACCCACGCCGTTGACCAGCCGTGAGCGCTTCATCCGGCTGCGCACCACGGGGTTGGGCTCGGTGCGCAGCTCCCGCGTCCAGTGCCGCAGCATGCCGAGCTGGGACAGCGTGAACGACACGAACACGCCGACGATGTAGAGCTGGATGAGGCGCGTCGACTCGGCGTCGAAGACGACGATCAGGATGATCGCCGCGACCGCGAGCGCCACGATGCCGTTGGAGAAGGCGAGGCGGTCGCCGCGGGTGTGCAGCTGGCGCGGCAGGTAGCCGTCGCGCGCCAGGATCGAGCCGAGCACCGGGAACCCGTTGAAGGCGGTGTTCGCCGCGAGCACGAGGATCAGGCCCGTGACGGCGGAGACCGCGTAGAAGGCCGGCGAGAAGCCGGAGAACACTGCCTCGGCGAGCTGCCCGATCACGGGGATCTGCACGTAGTGGGACGAGACCGCCTCGCCGTTCAGCGTGAGCTGCTCGTGCGGGTCCTCCGCGAACTTGACCCCGGTCGCCTGGGCGAGCAGCAGGATCGAGATGATCATCGTCGAGGAGATGCTGCCGAGCAGCAGCAGCGTGGTCGCTGCGTTGCGCGACTTCGGCTTGCGGAACGACGGCACGCCGTTGCTGATGGCCTCGACGCCGGTCAGGGCGGCGCAGCCGGACGCGAACGCGCGGGCCAGGAGGAACGCGCCGGCGACGCCGACGAGGCCCTGGTCGAACGCGGCCTCGCCGGTGAGCTCGAACTCGGCGCTCTGGGCCTTCGGCAGGTCCCCGGCGAAGAAGCGGAACGCGCCGGTGACGACCAGCGCCCCGATGATCGCCATGTAGCAGTAGACGGGGATCGCGAACGCGGTGCCCGACTCCTTGACCCCGCGCAGGTTGATCAGCGTGAGCAGCACGACGGCGATCACCGCCGCGATCGCCTCGTGGCCGCGCAGGCCGGGGATCGCCGCGGACGCGTACTGGGCCGCCGACGAGATGGACACCGCGACGGTGAGCACGTAGTCGACGAGCAGCGCCGACGCCACGCCGACGCCCGCCGTCGGGCCCAGGTTGACGGTGGCGACCTCGTAGTCGCCGCCGCCGGACGGGTACGCGCGGACGTTCTGCCGGTAGGACGCGACGACGATGAGCAGCACGAAGACCACCACGAGACCCACCCATGGCGAGAACGCGACTGCGGCGATACCGGCCAGGGAGAGGGTCAGGAGGATCTCGTCGGGCGCGTACGCGACCGACGAGAGGGCGTCCGAGGCGAACACCGGGAGGGCGATCCTCTTGGGCAGCAGCGTGTGCCCGAGGCTCTCGCTGCGCATGGGGCGGCCGACCAGTAGTCGTTTGGCCGCATCGACGATGTCCGACACGTTGGAAGACTCTATGCCTGCCGGTAGCCGGTGGCGCACCAAAGGCCGGGCGGCGCGGTAGCGTTCCGTTCGTGCACTTCGTGATCATGGGCTGCGGCCGTGTGGGTTCCAGCCTCGCCCAGGAGATCGAGGGCCGCGGGCACTCCGTGGCCGTCATCGATCAGAACCCCGACGCGTTCCGGCGTCTGCCCGCGGACTTCTCGGGCAAGAAGGTGACCGGCGTGGGCTTCGACCGGGACACGCTCGTCCAGGCGGGGATCGAGGACACGTACGCGTTCGCCGCCGTGTCCGACGGCGACAACTCGAACATCCTGTCCGCCCGGGTGGTGCGCGAGACCTACGGCGTCGACAACGTGGTGGCCCGTATCTACGACCCGCACCGCGCGGAGATCTACCAGCGCCTGGGCATCCCGACCGTCGCCACCGTGCGCTGGACCGCGGAGCAGGTGCTGCGCCGGATGCTCCCGATGGGCTCGACCGACGAGTACCTCGACCCGTCGGGCACCGTCCGGCTGGCGCAGATCGACTACCACCGGCGCTGGGTCGGCAAGCCCGTGCTCCACGTCGAGGCAGCGACGGGCGCGCGCGTCGCGTTCGTGACCCGGTACACGTCGGCGGTGCTGCCCACCCCCGACGTCGTGCTCCAGGAGAACGACGTGCTGCACCTGCTCATGACGGCGGACAGCTCGGCCAACGTCGAGCGGATCCTGACCGCCGCCCCGCCCGCCGAGGAGGACTGATGCGCGTAGTCATCGCAGGGGCCGGGTCCGTGGGCCGGTCGATCGCCCGTGAGCTGCTGAGCCACGACCACGAGGTGACCCTCATCGACAAGAACGCCTCGGCCATGCGGGTCTCCCAGGTGCCGGAGGCGGAGTGGGTGCTCGCGGACGCGTGCGAGCTCCCGGCGCTCGAGGCCTCGGAGATGGAGCAGGCCGACGTCGTCGTGGGTGCCACCGGCGACGACAAGGTCAACCTCGTCTTCTCGTTGCTGGGCAAGACGGAGTTCGGCGTGCCGCGCACCGTCGCACGCGTGAACAACCCGAAGAACGAGTGGATGTTCGACCAGTCGTGGGGCGTGGACGTCGCGGTGTCGACCCCGCGCATCATGACCGCCATGGTCGAGGAGGCGGTCGCCGTGGGCGACCTGGTGCGCATCTTCAGCTTCCGCCAGTCGCGCGCCGACCTGCTCGAGCTGACGCTGCCCGCCGACTCCCGCGTCGCGGGGACCCGGCTGGGCCGCGTGGTGTGGCCGGCCGACGTCACGCTCGCGACCATCGTGCGTGACGGCCGGCCGCTGGTGCCGAGCCAGGACGACACCCTGGAGGCCGGCGACGAGCTGCTGCTGGTCGCCGGCGCGGAGGCCGACACGGACGCCCTCCAGGAGCTGCTGGTACCGAAGGGCTAGTCCTGCACGACCGGCGTACGCGGGGTGCCACGCACGACGTACCAGGTCAGGTACAGCACCAGCGCCCACAGGGGCACGCCGAGCAGCAGGTGGAACGTGCCGAGCCATGCGATGTCGCCCGCGAAGTACAGCGGCGTCTTGACGGCCAGGCGCAGACCGAACAGGCCTACCCACAGCCAGGTGGCGATCGCGTAGGTGCGCATCTTGGCCGGGTCGGCGCGCCACGCCGTCAGGGCGGCGAACGGCGAGGTGCCTGCCTCCGCCCCGGCCTTGACCCGCTCCGGCGTCAGGCCTGCGCGCAGCGCCTCCACCACGTAGCCGACGGCGGGGCGGCGGATCAGGATGCTGCCGAGCAGCACCACGAGGTACGCGGCGTTGACCAGCAGGCCACCGGCGTAGTAGTTCTCCGCCTCGCCGGACGTCCAGGCCCACACCACACCGACGGCGATACCGAGCAGTCCACCCAGTGCCTGCGTGACGGGTGTGCGCTGCACCAGCCGCGCCACCACGAGCACGAGGGCGGCCACGACCGACGCGACGAGCGGGATCACCAGGTTGGGCGTGAAGATCACGAACGCGACCACGAACACCAGGCCGGGCAGCACCGCCTCGACCAGGCCGCGCACACCGCCGATCGCCTGGGCGGCGGAGAACTCCTCGCCGGTGAGGGCGCGCATGCCGCGCGCGGGTGCCTGGTCGGGCTGCTGCTCGTGCTGCTGCTCGGACTGCTGGGGCACGTCGGGACGTGCGGGTTCGCTCATGGGGCTCATTCTGCCGTGCTCTGACGGGTGCGGATCCACCCGGCCACGCGTCGCCTCATTCGCCGGGCCGGGGCCGCAGCTCGTAGCGCGGGTTGAACATGGTGCGCCGCCCGTCGACGTCGCACACCATGCCCTCGACGCGGATCCGCCGGCCCGGCTCGATGCCGTCGATGGTCCGCCGGCCGAGCCAGACGAGGTCCAGCGCGCCGGAACCGTCGAACAGCTCGGCCTCCACGGTGGGCACACCCTCCCGCGGGCGCAGGACGACCGAGCGCAGGACACCGGCCACCTTGCCGCGGGACCTGACCGGCACGGAGGCGACCGCCGCGCAGCCCACGTTCCGGGAGGCGTCCGCACGCTCCTCGGTGTCGCGGACCTGCTCGTTGGAGGCCAGCGACTCCGCTATGCGGGACGCGAGGCTCGAGCGCAGCGACATCAGTGGTTCACCTCGTCAACCGATCTGCGTGATCTCGGGGCCGCGGCGCAGGGGGTCGAAGTCAGACATCTGCGGTACCGCACCCTCGGGCCCGGCAGCGGGCGCTGCCTGCTCCGCACCATCCTTGCGCGCCGACTTCGGCAGCGCCAGGGGCAGCAGGTCACGAGGCGGTCGCGGGCTCTGGTCGCGCACCACGACGATGTTCGCGAACACCGACTCGAGGGCCTTGGCCGCCTCGGCGTCCAGGGCCGCCTTGCCAGCGAGCACACCGCGGATGAACCAGCGCGGGCCGTCCACCCCGATGAACCGTGCGGGCCGCTGCCCGGCCTGACCGTCCGGACCCTTCACGGGCATCCGGACCAGCAGCTCGCGGCCGAACACGCCGGGCACGTCGTCGACGATCCCGCCCTGCCCGCTCACGGACTGCGCGATCTCGTGCCGGATCTCGTCCCAGATGCCCTCGGTGCGCGGCGCGGCGAAAGCCTGGATCTGAAGGTTCGACCCCTCCAGCGCGGCCGTCACCCCCGTGACCTTCTGCGTCTTCTTGTCGATCTCCATGCGAAGCTCGAGACCCGGCATCACCGGCAGCCAGATGGCGCCGAGGTCGACGCGGGGACCCATCTCCCCCACCTGCGACCGGTCGAAGGGTCCGTGCGGCCGCTTCTGCTGCTCGGCCTCCACCGACGCCCACTCGACCGGTGCGGGCTCATTCGCCGTGCCTCGTCGGCTGAACAGACCCACAGCCACGCTCCTTCGTAGTTCGTCGTCCTGCGTGCGCACACAGTTGCGGCGCACACCAGCGTTATCCGCTCGTTACTTACAGACTAGACCCGTCCGGGGCGGTACCGGTACGGAAGTCGGGGCGGCTCGGGAGCCGGCGTTCAGCGCCCCGCGAAACCGCCGCTGGAGCCGAAGCCACCCTCGCCCCGGTGCGAGCCGGGCAGTGTCTCGGCGGGCAGGAAACGCGCCCGCTCGACCTTCTGGATCACGAGCTGCGCGACGCGGTCGCCCCGCACCAGCTTCACGGCCTCGGTGACGTCGGTGTTGAGCAGCGTCACCTTGATCTCGCCGCGGTAGCCCGCGTCGACGGTCCCGGGGGCGTTCACGATGGTGACACCGTGCTTCGTGGCCAGTCCCGACCGGGGGTGCACGAACGCCGCGTAGCCGTCCGGCAAGGCGATCGAGACGCCCGTGGGCACCAGCACCCGGCCCTGCGGCGGGATCTCGACGTCGATGGTGGTCACCAGGTCGGCGCCGGCGTCGCCGGGGTGCGCGTAGGAGGGGACGGGAACGTCGTCGAGCAGGCGGATGAGCACGTCTACGGTGCTGCCGTCGTCGCTGGGCACAGGGGTGGGCACGCCGGAAGAGTACGCCACCTCGGCGCGCACCGCCGCAAGAGGGGCCAACTGGTGCACCGGCAGCGCTCGGGCAGCGCTGCGGCAGTGCTCGGGCAGTGCTCGGGGCTGGGATGATGTCCTCATGACGGCGACCACCCTCACCTTCCACGAGCGTCTTCTGCCCGGTCCCGGCGGCTGGCTCGGCACGGTCGGTCTGGGCGCCATCGCGGCGATAGCGCTGTGGCCGGTGAACGCGACGGCGGCGATCGTCGTCGGGCTGCTGGTGTGCCTGGGATCCGCGACCGCCCTGGCGGCCACGGCGCCCGTCGTCGAGGTGTCCGACGGCGTCCTGCGGGCCGGCAGCGCCCGGATCCCCGTCGCTCTGCTCGGCCCCGCCGAGGCCCTCGACGTCGCCGCGATGCGGCACGAGCTGGGCCCCGGCCTCGACGCTCGTGCGTACGTCTGCCTGCGCGCGTGGGCCCGGACCGGCGTGCGGGTCGCACTGGACGACCCCGCGGACCCCACCCCCTACTGGCTCATCTCCACGCGTCGGCCGCAGCTGCTGGTCGAGGCGCTGCGAGCCTTCTGAGCCCGGGGAACCGCCTGACCCCGGACACGACGAAGGCTGCCACGCACTTGCATGACAGCCCGGTCGTGTCGTCAGTGCCGAACGCCTGGTGGAATCAGGCGGCGCACTCCGTGCAGATCATCTGGCCGGCCTTCTCGTAGGCCAGCTGACTGCGGTGGTGCACGAGGAAGCAGCTGGAGCACGTGAACTCGTCCGCCTGTCGCGGCAGCACGCGAACGGCGAGCTCTTCGCCGGACAGGTCGGCCCCCGGGAGCTCAAAGCCCTCGGCAGCCTCGGTCTCGTCCTCGTCCACAACGCCCGAGGACTTGTCGGAGCGACGAGCCTGCAGCTCCTGGATCGAATCCTGCTCGACATCCTCATCGGTCTTACGTGGGGCGTCGTAGTCAGTTGCCATGTGGTGTTCTCCGTCGGTAGTGGTCGCGCCGGAAGGTTTCGGGTCATCCGGGGGTTCGACGCCGCCCCGGCCGGGTCACCGCAAGCGCCGTCGAACGGCGTCCGTTGCGGGTGTACGCGCTGATAATGCACACGGCCCCGGTTTTGTTCCCGAGTCGGCCCACGGATTGTGCACCATTTCTGTCAGGCGCGCTACATCTGCCGGTGTAACCCAGGTCACGTATGCTCTGACCTGCGTCGATGTACCGATATTTGCCTTTGGAGCCGGTTCAGCGGTGACATCTCCCGCAATGGCGTGTCAGAAAAAGGATCACCCGATCTCGGGCAGGCTCGCCTCGTCCGCGTCCGCCGCCTCGAGGATCTCGGCCAGCTGTGCGACGAGCTCTGCCGGCCCCGCCACCGTCATGGCGGTGGTGGCCGGACCGCCGCGCAGTCCCGTCACGACAGCGCCCGCCTCGGTGGCCACCACTGCCCCTGCCGCCATGTCCCACGGGTTGAGCCCGCGCTCGTAGTACAGGTCGAGCGAGCCGTCCGCCAGGAGGCAGAGGTCGATGGCGGCCGAGCCGAGCCGTCGGATGTCCCGGATCTTCGGCAGCACCTGAGCCAGCACCTGCGCCTGCTGGGCGCGGCGGGCGGCGTCGTACCCGAAACCCGTGCCGACCAGGGAGGTGCCGAGCTCCGTCGGCGTGCCCACGCGGATCGGCTCGCCGTCGCGGGTCGCGCCCTCGCCGAGCCCCGCCGACCAGGTGCGGCCGTCGGCCACGCTGTGCACGCAGCCGGCCAGGACCGTCCACGAGGCGGGTTCCGGCGGGCCGGCCACCACGGCCACCGACACGGCCCAGGACGCCACCCCGTAGAGGTAGTTCACCGTGCCGTCGATCGGGTCGAGCACCCACGTGAGGCCGCTCGTGCCCGCCACGTCGTCGCCCTCCTCGCCCAGGATCGCGTCGTCGGGCCGCTCGGCGGCGATCATCTCGCGCAGCAGGTCCTCCGAGGCGCGGTCCATGACGGTCACCGGGTCGACGTCGCTCGACTTGGTGGCCGCGACCACCACGCGTTCAGGTCTACCCTCACGGACCAGGGCACCGGCGGCTGTCGCGAGGCGGACGGCGAGGTCGCGGAGGGCGGTGACGGTGACGCCGTCGGGCAGCTCGGGCAGTGCGGGTGAGATCACGCACCCATCCTGCCGCACGCACCAGCGGCCGACTATCCGGCGGCGCACCGACGCGCCTGCGCCGCTGGGCGGCCCCGCGGTGGCAGGCTCGGCCCACAGGACTACCCCGGGAGGACTGGCATGGACGAGCTGGAGCTGGTACGGCTGCACGAGGACGGTGAACGACTCGTCCTTGCTGCGCGCGACGGCGCCCAGAGCACCCTGCCCATCACCGATGCCCTGCGTGCCGCGATCCGCGGGGACCGCCCGCGTACCGAGTCGATCCGCGCCCAGGAGGCGTCGGCGCTCCGTCCCCGGGAGATCCAGGAGCGCCTGCGCGCGGGCGAGACGTGCGAGAAGCTCGCCGAGGCCTCGGGTCTACCGATCGAGCACGTGCGGCGTTTCGAGTACGCCGTCCTCTCCGAGCGGGAGCACTCGATCGCGCGCGTCCGGGCCAAGTCCGTCCGGACGGACGACGACGGCACCACCACCCTGGGCGAGATCGCCGACGACCGGCTCCGCTCGCGCGGCGTACGGCCCGCCGACGCCCGGTGGACCGCTACCCGCGAGGGCACCCACCCGTGGATCGTGCAGGTCGAGTTCGAGGCCGGCGACCGCCCCCGCCTGGCCCGCTGGTCGCTGGAGCCGCGCGGCGGCTTCGTCACGGCGCTCGACGACGAGGCGCGCTGGCTCGGTCTCCCGGAGGACGACGGCGGACCGGCCATCGCCGGGGTGTCGGCCCTGCACCGGAGCAACCACGGCCCGTCGTCCCGGTCGGCGCCACCCGAGCAGGACGACACCGACCTGCTGCTCGACAACCTGTCGGAGCGGCGGGGGCAGCGGCCTGCCCGCAGGCAGACCCCGGACAACGACCTGCCGGACATGATGGAGCTCGACATCGACGGCCCTGCCGGCCCTGCCGGCCCCGACGGGCCGCCGGCCGAGGAGCCCGAGCCGGACCCGGAGCCCTCGGCCGCCGTCGTGGACATCGGTGCGCGGCGCAGCGGGACCCGCGCACGCATGCCAGCGGTCAAGGTGCCCGACTCCCCCGCGGACCTGGAGTGGGAGGGGCCCAGCCAGTGGGAGATCGAGGCGCCGAGGCCCGGCCCGGTGCAAGAGGCGGACGCCGGTCCGGCGTCCGGCCCCGCGCCCGCCGAGGAACCCGCGCCACAGGCCGAGCCGGAGCAGGTCCCGGAGAAACCGCCGGCAGAGGCCGCGCAGTCCAAACGCCCGGCGGCGAAGCGCGGGCGCAAGTCGCGTGCGCAGGTGCCGAGCTGGGACGAGATCGTGTTCGGGTCGCGTCCGGAGGTCTGACGGTCCGGGCGCTCAGCCCCAGAGCGACTCGTCGGCCGACCGCCGTCGCGCGGTGAGCGCCGTCATGCGGCGCATGTGGTGGCGGCGGCACAGCACCTCGTAGGCGACGTCGGCGGACTCGAACGGGCCGACGTCGCCGATCACCACCTGTTCGCCCTCCGTGACCATCGCGCCGTCGACCGTGCGCGCGTTGTGCGTGGCGCGGGCGCCGCACCAGCACAGCGACTGCACCTGGAGCACGTCGATCCGGTCGGCGAGCTCGATGAGGCGGGCGGAGCCGGGGAACAGCCGGGTGCGGAAGTCGGTGGTGATGCCGAACGCGAAGATGTCGATCTCCATCTCGTCGACGAGGCGGGCGAGCTGCTCCACCTGCTCGGGCGAGTAGAACTGCGCCTCGTCGCACACGAGGTAGTCGACCGCCTCACCGCCGGCGCGCCGGCCGCTGATCTCCACCCAGAAGTCGGTGTCGTCGGTCACCTCGTGGGCAGCGACCTCCAGGCCCAGGCGGCTGGAGACCCTGGCCTCCCCCGCCCGGTCGCCACGGCTGAAGATCAGCCCCTCGCGCCCGCGGGCTCGATAGTTGTGGTCCGTCTGGAGGGCGAGGGTGGACTTCCCGGAGTCCATGGTCCCGGAGAAGAAGACGAGCTCTGCCACTGTGTTCTTACCTCAGGTCTCGGCTCACGCGACGGCGGTGAGCAGGGGGACGAGCATCTCGTGCGGCGTCAGCGAGCCGTGCACGCCGGGCAGGGCGCGCGCGTTCGCGGAGTGCACACGCGAGTCGACGACGGTGGCTGCGCCGGTCATGGCGACCACCACGTCCCCGATCGCCGGGTGCACGTGCTCGGCGACCGGACCGAACCAGCCGCCCGCTACCGCGTCGTCCCGCAGCAGGACGACCGCGTGCTCGCCCAGCCGCTCGGCCCACCGCCGCGCGACGTCGGCCGGGTCGGTGCCCTGGTCGGCGTAGACGTGCAGGGCACGCGGCTCTCCCCCGACCAGCGCGACGCCTGGCTTCAGCGCCGGGTCGGAGGCGACGTCCCACTGGGTGCTCAAGTCGGCCTTGATCTGGCCGTGGTCGGCGGTGACCACCACGAGGGTGCCACGCGGGACGCTGCGCATCAGCCGGCTCAGCTCGCGGTCCGTGGACTCCAGTGCGTCGCCCCATTGCCACGAGTCCCAGCCGTGGCCGTGTCCCGTCTTGTCGACGTCGCCCTGGTACAGGTAGACGAGGCGCTGCGCCTCGCCGGGCTGCCGGAGCGCGGTGACCGTTGCGTCGACCCGCTGCTCGAAGGTCTCGGCGGCGACGTACGCCGGGCCACGCAGCGCGGCCTGCGTCATGCCGGACCCGGCGAACCTGCCCGGGCCGGGCGCCGTGACCCGCGTGCCGGCAGCGGCGAGCGTCTCGAAGACGGTGGGCTCGCGCTGCAGGTCAGCGGGGTCGCCCAGCTCCCTCCACTGCACCAGGGACGCCAGCCGGCCCGTCGCCGGGTTGCGCTGCGTGTAGCCGAGCATGCCGGTGCGGCCAGGGGCGGTGCCCGTGCCGAAGGTGCTCAGGCCCGCCGCCGTCGTGGACGGGAAGCTCGACGTGAGCGTCGCCGCGGGCTCGTCCCGCTCGCGCAGGAGGCCGCGCAGGAACGGCGCGTGCCCGCCACGTTCGGCGAGATTGCGGATGCCGAGCCCGTCGACCAGGACGACGACCACGCGGTCGGCGTCGGGCAGGCCGAGGGCAGTGCGGCAGCCGGCCGAGGTGAGGCCGGTGGCGGTCGTGAGGTCGTGGCCCAGGGCGCCCGCGACGGCAGGCATGACCGCTGCGAGGCTCGTGGTGTCGTAGGACGGCGCGACCAGGCCGTCGGGGAGGTTCAGTACGGTCACTTCGGCGCGGACGTCGCCCGGGACAGGGCGCGCGCGAAGCCGACGGCGGCACGGACCGCGGCGTCACCCTCGGCCTCGCTGGACACGCGGACCACGACGTCGTCGGGCGTGACCTGGCCGGTCAGGCCGTGGTCGGCGGTGCAGTTCGGGTCAACGCACGTGGCGGGCTCGAGGTCGACACGGGACACGGCGCCCCAGCCGATCGCGAGGGTGACCTCACGCGTCGAAGCACGCTTCGGGTACCGCTCCGGGTCCGCGATCACGTGCGTGAGCGCCACCGAGCGGATCTCGCGCACCGGCACGACCTCCGTGGTGGCCGACGCCGAGCCGGGCCGCTCCGGGTCCTCCCCCGCGTGGTCGTCCACGTGCGCGGTGACCAGGCGGGTCGGCGTCAGCACCAGGACGGTGAGGTGCCTGCGCACCTCCGAGTCGAAGGTGGTCTCCGCCTGCACGAGGTGGGCCACGACCTCCTCGTCGGCCAGCGCCACGTCGAGCACGTCCGCGACGAGCTCCGGGTAGTAGCCGGCCCGGTGCAGATGGGCGGTCAGGTCGTCACGGGCATCGGTAGGGGCATGGGGCACGGTTGGCATCATCCCATCCGGGTCGCGGTCAGGTCCACACGCGCTGCGCCGGTCGTTAGCCTTGGTCCCGTGGACCAGCCAGAACGGGCCGACCGACGAGTGGGCACGGTGCGCCTGCCCTACTCGACGGAGTACCCGGTCGAGTGGGAGGCCGACGTGGTGCTGCGCGACGGCTCCACCACGCACGTGCGGCCCATCCGTCCCGAGGACTCCGACGCGCTCCAGCGCTTCCAGATGGCGCAGTCGGAGCGTTCGACCTACCTCCGGTTCTTCGCCGCGCTGCAGCGCATCCCCGACCGCATGCTCACCCAGCTCGTCACCGTGGACCACGTGAGCAGGACGGCGTTGGTCGCCGTCCGCCCGGGTTCGGCGCAGGAGACCGACGGCGCGGACGGCGAAGGACAGGCCGAGGACATCGTCGGCGTCGCGCGCTACGACGTGATTGACGACCGGCCCGGCCGCCGCACCGCCGAGGTCGCGTTCAACATCGCCGACGCGCTCCAGGGCCAGGGGCTCGGGTCCGTGCTGCTGGAGCACATCGCCGCCGCCGCGCGCGAGCGGGGCGTGCACCGGTTCATCGCCGAGGTGCTGCCCCAGAACCGGGCGATGCTCGGCGTGTTCCGGGAGGCGGGCTACGCCGTCGAGCAGCACCTGGACGACGGCGTCGTCACCGTCTCGGTGGACCTCGACCCGACCGACCGGTCCCGCGAGGTCATGGCGGACCGCGAGCACCGCACCGAGGCGCGCTCCATGCAGGGCCTGCTCTCGGCCCGGCGCGTGCTCCTGGTCGGCCCGGCGGAGGGCGGCACGGTGGACGAGCTGCTCGCCGCGCGCGTCCGCGAGGCGCACGCCGCCGGCCCCGGCGACACCGAGCTCCTGGTGCTGGGCGACGACGTGACCTGGGCGGACCTCGGCAGGGGCGGGCTGGGCGGGAACGGATCCGACGAGAACGGCCAGATCGACCTCGCGGTCGTCGCCGCACCCCCGGACGAGGTGATCGACACGGTCCGGCGCCTGCGCGGCACGGGGGCGCGCGGCGTCGTCGTCCTGTCGGCGGGGTGGGCCGAGGTGGGGCCCGAGGGCGTGGCCCGCCGCCGCGAGCTGCTGCGCACCGCGCACACCGAGGGCATGCGGGTGGTCGGCCCGGCGAGCTACGGCCTGCTCACGAACGTGCCAGGCGCGAGCCTGCGCGCGAGCCTCGCGCTCACGGCCCCCAAGCCCGGCCGCGTGGGCCTGTTCAGCCAGAGCTCGCCCGTCGCCGTCACGGCCGCCGAGACGGTCAAACGCCGCGGCCTCGGGCTCTCCACGCTCGTCTCGGCGGGGCACCGGGCCGACGTCTCGGGCAACGACGTCATGCAGTACTGGCAGGACGACCCGCACACCGACGTCGCCTGCCTGTACCTCGAGACGCTCGGCAACCCCCGCAAGTTCTCGCGGATCGCCAGGCGCCTCGCGCAGGTCAAGCCCGTGATCGTGGTCGTGGCGGGCCGCCACGGGAGTGTCGTGCCGCCCGGGCACACCGTGCGCGCCACGCGCGCGCCGCGGCGGATGCTCGACGAGGTGCTGCGGCAGTCCGGCGTGATCCGTGCGGAGAACACGCACCAGCTCATGGACGTCGCCCAGGTGCTGGCGCACCAGCCCCTCCCGACCGGCGGCCGGGTAGGGGTCCTCGCGAGCTCGCCGTCGCTGGCGGCGCTCGTGACCGATGCCGTCGCCGCGGCGGGCCTCACCGTCGTCGGGCCGCCGGACCCGCTGTCGGCCGGGGCGCCCGACGACGAGATCGCCGCCGCCGTCGACGCCCTGTACGCCCCCGGTGCGTGCGACGCCGTCGTCGTCGTGTCCGTACCCGTGGTGCTGCCGCGTACCGACGCGATAGCGCGTGCGGTGGCGGAGGCAGCGGCCCGCACGGGCCGCACCACCGTCGTCAGCGCGCTGGGCCTGCACGGCATGCCCGACGAGCTCGCGTCCGGCGACGTCCGCATCCCCGCGTTCTCGACGCCCGAGGACGCCGTCTGGGCCCTCGGCGCGGTGGTGCGCTACGCGCAGTGGCGCACCCAGGACCACGGGACGCCGGTGCGGCCCGCGCTGCGGGAGGGTATGTCCGACGGCGCCGCGCGGGCCCAGGCCCGCACGCTCGTCGAGTCCCTGCTGGTCCAGGAGCCCGACGGCGCCGAGCTGGACCAGGCGACCGCCACCGAGCTGCTGGCCTGCTACGGCCTGACCCTGTGGGGCTCCCGGAGCGTGCGCACGGCGGACGAAGCGGTGGCCGCCGCCGAGGAGCTGGGCTGGCCGGTGGCGCTCAAGATCGCGGCGCCCGCGCTGCGGCACCGCGCGGACCTGGGCGGCGTGCGCCTCGACATCGCCGACGCCGAGGACCTGCGGGAGGACGCCGAGCGGATGCTCGCGGCGGCGGCGTCCCTGCTCCCGGCGCCCGACCCGGTGCTGGAGGTGCAGGCGATGGCGCCCACCGGCGTGGCGTGCGTGGTGCGCTCGGTCGAGGACGAGCTGTTCGGCCCGGTGGTGTCCTTCGGGCTGGCGGGCGACGCCGTCGACCTGCTGGACGACGTCACGCACGGCGTGCCGCCCCTGACCGACGTCGACGTGGCGCGCATGGTGCGCGGCGTCCGCGCGGCCCCCCGGCTCTTCGGCTACCAGGGTGCGCCCGCCGCCGACGTCGCGGCGCTCGAGGACGTGCTGGCGCGGGTCTCCGTCATGGCGGAGGACCTGCCGGAGCTCGCCTCCCTGGAGCTCTACCCCGTCGCGGTGGCTGAGCGCGGGGCGGCGGTGCTGCACGCGACGATCCGGCTGCGGCCGGCGGAGCGCCGGACGGACGCGCCGCGGCGAGCGCTGCCGGGCTAGCCGGGGCCGGCGGATCAGGGGTCAGCGGATCAGGACCATACCCACGAGCAGCATCACGGCGAAGCCGACGAGCACCAGGCGCTGCCTGCGGTTCGGGCCGGAGGCGGTAAGGATCGCGGCGACCGCCGGTCCCGTCGCGAGCATCAGCCATGCGCCGGGCGCGGGGGCGATGTTCGCCGACACCGCGGCCACCGCGACGACCACCAGGCCGTGCACCACGCCGAGCCCCACCCGCATCGAGATGACCACGTGCAGCACCGCGGCGACCACCGCGAGGCCCGCCCACATGGTGATGCCCTCCTCGAGGCAGCCCCACTCCTGCTCCGCGCACGTCCAGGACTGCATCCACCAGGTCACCAGGGCGCCCAGCACCATGACGGGCACCACACTGAGCCCGGCGACGCCGTAGGCGAGCCCGACGCGGACCAGCCAGCCCGGCAGGGTGGTCGACCTGCTGAGCAGCGGCATTTCGGGCATGGCTGAATAGTGCCAGGTGAAGTGAGGAATGTGCACATGCTCAGCGCATGACCTGGCTGGACGTCGGCACCGTGTTCGTCGGAGCGCTCGCCGGTGTGTGAGCGGCCGGAGTGTCGGCGGCGCGGGGTACCGTTTGCTCGTTCGATCCACCCCCAGATTCCAGGAGCCCCACGAACCATGGCGCGCAAGCCGTCGCAGCCGCTCGACGAGAGCGAGATCCACGAGAAGGTCGTGGACATCGACGTCGCCTCGGAGATGGAGGCCTCGTTCCTCGAGTACGCGTACTCCGTCATCTACTCGCGGGCCCTCCCTGACGCGCGCGACGGCCTCAAGCCGGTCCAGCGCCGCATCCTCTACATGATGTCGGACATGGGGCTGCGCCCCGACCGCGCGCACGTGAAGTCGTCGCGCGTGGTGGGCGAGGTGATGGGAAAGCTCCACCCGCACGGTGACGCCCCGATCTACGACGCCCTCGTGCGGCTCGCGCAGAGCTTCTCGCTGCGGCTCCCGCTCGTGGACGGGCACGGCAACTTCGGCTCGCTCGACGACGGTCCCGCGGCGCCCCGGTACACGGAGGCGCGCCTGGCGGCGTCGTCGATGGCGATGACCACGGGGCTCGACGAGAACGTCGTGGACTTCGTGCCGAACTACGACAACAAGCTCACCCAGCCGGAGGTGCTGCCCTCCGCGATCCCGAACCTGCTGGTCAACGGCGCGTCCGGCATCGCGGTCGGCATGGCGACGAACATGGCTCCGCACAACCTCGTCGAGGTCGTCGCCGCGGCGCAGCACCTGATCAAGAACCCAGAGGCCACGCTCGAGGACCTGCAGCGGTTCGTCCCGGGTCCGGACCTGCCCACCGGCGGCAAGATCGTCGGCCTGGAGGGTGTGCGCGACGCGTACCGCACCGGCCGCGGCAGCTTCCGCACCCGGGCCACCGCGCGGATCGAGAGCGTGACCCCGCGCCGCAAGGGCATCGTCATCACGGAGCTGCCCTACCTGGTGGGTCCGGAGAAGGTCGTCGAGAAGATCGCCGACGGCGTCAAGGCCAAGCGCATCCAGGGCGTCACCAACGTGCAGGACCTCACGGACCGCACGCACGGGCTGCGCCTGGTCATCGAGGTCAAGACCGGTTTCGACCCCGACGCCGTGCTGGAGCAGCTGTACCGCGTCACGCCGCTCGAGGACTCGTTCGGCATCAACAACGTGGCCCTCGTCGACGGCCAGCCGCGCACGCTCGGCCTGGTCGAGATGCTGCGGGTCTGGGTGGACCACCGCATCTCGGTGGTCCGGCGCCGGTCGCAGTACCGCCTGGACAAGCGCCTCGAGCGGCTGCACCTGGTGGACGGCCTGCTCGTCGCGATCGTCGACATCGACGAGGTCATCCAGGTGATCCGGTCGTCCGACGACGCCGGCATCGCCCGCGACCGCCTGCGCGAGGTCTTCGACCTGTCCGAGCCCCAGGCGTCGTACATCCTGGACCTGCAGCTGCGCCGCCTCACCAAGTTCTCCCGCATCGAGCTGGAGAAGGAGGCCGAGGAGCTGCGCCGCGAGATCGCCGAGCTGGAGCAGATCCTCGGCGACGAGAAGCTCCTGCGCCGCGTCGTCAGCACCGAGATGAGCGAGGTGGCCAAGACGTACGGCACGCCGCGCCGCACCGTGCTGCTCGACTCCGCCGGCGGGTCCGTCGGCTCGGTGGCCGAGGCCCCGGCGAACGGGCGCAAGAAGAGCGTCGAACCCATCGACCTGCAGATCAAGGACCTCCCGACCCGCGTGGTGCTGTCCGCGACGGGCCTGCTGGCCCGCCTCCCGGACGACGTCCCGGTGTCGCGCGAGGGCAACCGTGCGGCGCACGACGCCCTGCGGGGTGACACCGCCGCGACGACCCGCGGTCAGGTCGGTCTGGTGACCTCGGCCGGCCGCATGCTGCGCATCTCCGTGCTCGACCTGCCCTCGCTGCCGCCGACCGACGGCGCGCCGTCGCTGTCCGGCGGTATCCCGGTCAGCGAGCTCGTGGAGCTGCAGCCCGGCGAGACCGTGCGGGCCGTGACCGCGCTCGGCCCGGACGCGCCGACCATCGCCGTCGGCACGGCGCAGGGCATCGTCAAGCGGATAGCGCCGTCGGACGCCCCGGCGAAGGGCGACGAGTGGCCGGTGATCGCGCTCAAGGACGGCGACACCGTGGTGGGCGCCGCTGTCGTGTCCGACGACGACGAGCTGGTCTTCGTGGCCGACGACTCGTCGCTGCTGCACTTCCCCGCCTCGTCGGTACGGCCGCAGGGTCGAGCAGCGGGCGGCATGGCGGGGATCAAGCTGGCCGCGGACCGGAAGGTGGTGTTCTTCGGCGCGGTCCCGGCCGGGGTCGACGCCACGGTGGTGACCATCGCCGGAGCGGGCGACGCACTGCCGGGGATCGAGGCCGGCGCCGGCAAGGTGACGCCGTTCTCGGTGTACCCGGGCAAGGGGCGCGCCACGGGCGGTGTGCGGTCGCAGCGCCTGCTCAAGGGCGAGGACGGACTCATCCTTGCCTGGGTGGGCGCCACTCCCCCGCGGGCGCTCGGGGCCGGCGGGCAGCCGGTCGAGCTGCCCGAGGTGGACGAGCGGCGAGACGGGTCCGGGACCCCGATCGCGGTGCCGATCTCGGTGATCGGCTGACCCGGCGGTACTGGTTCCGTCGGACCAGTTCTGTCGAGGTTGTCGATTCTGGCGTCGCTCGCCCGTCCAAGGCGTGTCAACATTCCAGTAACGAGGAGCTCGACATGACTGACAGCTGGGTTTTCCTGATCCGCGAGAACGACTGGGACTCGGACGCCTACCTTCCGGAGAACCTGAAGGGGCGAGACCCCTCCGAGGACCCGGACATGGCGGCGCACGGGCGCTTCATGCAGGCCGTCGAAGAGCTCGGCGTCAAGATGGTCAGCGCCGCCGCACTGCAGAACGCCAGGTACGGCGGGTGGGTCGCGCCCGGCAAGGACGGGGCCGAGCCCGTCTACACCGACGCACCGTTCACCGACACCAACGAGGTCATCACCGGCTTCTACCAGTTCGAGTGCGACGAGGCCACGGCGCGCAAGATCGCGGCCCTCGTGCCCACCGGCAACGTGATCGAGTGGCGCAAGGTCATGAACTTCGGTTCCTAGGGCACCGCTCAGTGCCGATCGACCCCGCGGCGTTCCGCACCGCCTGGCCTCAGGTGGTGCGGTCGCTCGCCGTGACGACGCGCAGCCTGGACTCCGGTGAGGAGTACGCCGCTGAGGCGTTCGCGCGGGCCGCGGCCCAGCCCGACGGCGCCATCGACGACCTGGTCGCCTGGTGCGTCCAGGTCGGGCGCCGGACGTGGCTCGACGCGGTCCGGCACCAGGCGGTGTTCACGCGGCTCCAGCCCCAGATCGCTCGCCCGGAGGTGGCCGCAGTGGACGTGCCGACCGGCCCGGGCGCGCCCGGCGGCGACCTCGACGACCGGCTCGCGCTGCTCTTCGTCGCGTGCGACGACGCGCTCCCCTCCGGCGCCCAGCTCGTCCTGGCGATGCGGGTGGTCTGCGGCCTCACCGTCCGGCAGATCGCTGCCCACCTCGGCATCGCGGAGGCGACAGCGGCCGCACGGCTCACCCGCGCCAAGTCGGCGCTGGCCAGGGCCCGCGGCGAGTTCGCAGTGCCCGACGGCGCCGCACGAACCGCGCGGCTGCCCGTCGTGCTCGCGTGCGTGGCAGGCCTGTTCACCGTCGGGCAACGGGACGGGATCGAGCCCGCCGACGCCACGCAGGACCCGGCCCGCGACGCGCTGACGCTCGTCGAGGCGCTCGTCGCGGAGTACCCGGACGATCCAGAGGTGCTCGGTCTGCGCGCCGTGTGCCGCCTCGGCCTGGCCCGGCGCCCGGGCCGCGTGCGCGACGGCGTCGCACTCCCCCTCGACGAGGTGGACCGCTCGGCGTGGGACCAGCGGCTCCTTTCGGCGGGCCTGGACGACGCCACGGCGGCGATCGCCACCGGCGGAGCGGGTCCTCGGCATCCGGGCCGCTTCGCGCTGGAGGCCGCGATCTCGGGGGTGCACGCCGCGGCTCGTACTGCGGCGGACACCGACTGGGTCCGGCTGGCTCAGCTCTACGACGCGTTGCTCCGGGTCTGGCCGTCGCCGGCGACCCGGGTCGCGCGCCTCGTGGTGCTGGGCCGGATCGCTCTGCGCGACGGTGGGGCTGATGTTGGGGCTGGGGCTGGGGTTGGGGCTGAGGCTGGGGTTGGGGCTCGTGCTGGGGTTGGGCCTGATGCTGGGGCTGGGGCTGGTGCTGGTGACAGGATCGGCGCGATCGAGCGCGAGCTCGAGGAGCTGGTCGCCGACGGGCCGCCGTACGCCGCCCGGGATGCGAGCCTCGCCCTCGCGGACCTCGCCCGTCACTCCGGCCGGAGCGACGAGGCGGCCGCTCGCTACCGCGAGCTGCTGGACGTGATCCCGGCCGGCCCGCTGCGCGAGTTCTGCCGCAGGCACGCCCGATAGGCGCCGGACGTCGGTTCCTGCTGCGGGCGAGTTCGGTCTGTTGCAGCACCGGCACGCTGAGATCGGTCGGTTGCTCTGAGATCGGTCGGTTGCTCTGAGATCGGTCGGTTGACTGACCGATCTCAGAGCAAGCGACCGAAGTCGCTGAGTTCGGTCGCTTGCACGGAACCCAGGCGAGGCGATCGACAAGGCCCCTGCCCGGAAATTCCGCTCGGCCGGTGTCAGTGACCGGTGGTTGACTTCCGTTCCATGAACGACGACTCGACCTACGAGTTCTCCACCGACCCTGCCCGCGTCGATCCCGTCCGTGTGCACGAGCTCATCACCGACACCTACTGGGGAACGGGCCGCTCGCGCGAGGTCATGGACGCCGCCATAGCGGGCTCCCGGCCCTACGGCGTCTTCCGCCGCGACACGGGCGAGCAGGTCGCGTTCGCGCGCGTCGTGACCGACGGCGTGACGTTCGCCTGGCTCGCCGACGTCGTCGTCGACCCGGCCGTGCGCGGCCAGGGCGTCGGCAAGCTCCTGATCGCGGGCGTGGTCGCGGAGCTGGAGCCGCTCGGCCTGCGCCGCACGCTGCTCGCGACCGCTGACGCCAGCGGCCTCTACGTACAGTTCGGCTGGGCACCGGTCGACCCGCAGTACACCTGGATGGAACGCCCGGGCCGCGGAGCGAGCACCCCGGCCGGCACACCGACCAGCACGCCTGTCAGCACAGCAGCCAGCCCGTCGTCAGGAGCACACGCATGACACTGTCCGTCGAGATCGGTGACCTGACCCGCGTGGAGGCCGATGCGATCGTCAATGCCGCGAACTCCTTGCTCCTGGGTGGCGGCGGGGTCGACGGCGCCATCCACGCCGCGGCCGGGCCGCGCCTGCTCGAGGCGTGCCGGCGACTGCGCAACACCACCCACCGGGACGGCCTGGACGTGGGCGACGCCGTCGCCACCCCGGCGTTCGACCTGCCGGCCTCGTGGGTGATCCACACCGTCGGGCCGAACCTGCACCGCGGCCAGGACGATCCGGCCCTGCTCGCGTCGTGCTTCGCCCGCTCGCTCGACGTCGCCGCCGAGCTGGACGTGCGGACTGTCGCCTTCCCGGCGGTGAGTGCGGGTGCCTACGGCTGGCCCGCCACCGACGTCGCACGCGTCGCCGTCATGACCTGTCGCGGCTGGCTCGCCGAGCATCCGGAGGCCAGTCCCCAGGACGTGCGGTTCGTGGTGCTCGACGAGCGGTTGCGGGACGTGTTCGACGAGGCGCTCGGTGCGGCATGACGACAACCTGACGCACGCGGGCGCCGTCCGGCCGGGTCCGCCGGTCATGTCCGCTCGTCAGGGCTGCCGCACCCGCGGCGAGACGAGCCCCGACCGGTACGCGAGCACCACGAGCTGGGCGCGGTCGCGGGCGTGCAGCTTTGTCATCGCGCGGCTCACATGGGTCTTCGCGGTCGTCGGGCTGAGCACCATCCGCTCCGCGATCTCGTCGTTGCTGAGCCCGTGCGCGACCAGCGCCACCACCTCACGCTCCCGGTTGGTGAGCAGATCGAGGTCCGGTGAGGAGAGCAGGTCGGGCGGCCGGGCCACGAACTCGCTGATCAGCTGCCGGGTGACCGACGGCGACAGCAGCGCGTCCCCGCGCGTGACGACCCGCAGCGCCTGCAGGAGGCTCGCCGGGTCGGCGTCCTTGAGCAGAAACCCCGCGGCCCCGGCGCGGAGGGCGCGGAACACGTGCTCGTCCAGACCGTAGTTGGTGAGCATCACGACCCGGACGTCGCAGAGCCGGTCGTCCTGGACGATGCGGCGCGTCGCCTCGATGCCGTCCAGCACGGGCATCTGCACGTCCATCAGCACGATGTCGGGCCGGTGCTCGACGGCGGCAGCGACCCCCTCCTCGCCGTTGCCCGCCTCGGCGAGGACGGTCAGGTCGTCCTCGCTGTCCAGCAGCGCGCGGATCCCGGAGCGGATGAGGTGCTGGTCGTCCACGAGCACCACCGAGATCATGCGCGGCCCCCCGCCGAAGGCCCCGTCGGCAACTCGGCCACCACCGAGAACCCCGTCGTCGGCCCGGGTCCGGCGTGCAGGCGCCCGCCCAGGGCCGCGACCCGCTCCCGCATGCCGATCAGCCCGTGGCCGGGCACCGGCGGCCTCCGGGCCGCGGAGCCGTCGTCGTCGACCTGCACGGTCAGCAGGCCGGGGCCGTAGGCGAGGCGGACTGTCGCCGTCGCCTCGCCGGCGTGCCGGCTGACATTGGTCAGCGCCTCCTGGACGACGCGGTACGCCGTCTGGTCGACGTGGGGCGGCAGCTGCCGCGCCGTCCCCTCGACGGCGACGGTGATCGGCACACCGGACGAGCGCGCGCGGTCGATCAGCGCGGGCAGCCGGTCGAGGCCGGCGCCTGCCCCGTCGTCGTCGCGGCGCAGCGTGTCGAGGGTGGACCGGAGCTCCCGGGCCGCGTCGGTGCTCGCCTCCTGGATGGCGAGCAGCGCCGCGGCAGGCTCCTCACCGCGCTTGCGGGCGAGGTGGGCCGCGACCCCTACCTGCACGTTGATCACCGAGATGCTGTGCGTCAGCGAGTCGTGGAGCTCGCGCGCGATGTGGAGCCGCATCTCGGCGGCGCGTCGGCGGGCGACCTCCTCGCGCGTGCGCTCCGCCTCGTCCGCGCGCTCCTCGACCTCGCGCAGGTGCGCACGCCAGAGCACGAACGCGACGGTGGCGACGCCGGCGGTGGCGAGCCAGCCCGCGGCGTAGAACCGCTGCCAGCCCTGATCGGTGCGCATGGTCGTCGAGCCTATGGCGGGGCGGCCGCCGCACGCATCCCCCGCAGGGAGTACTCCAGCGCTACTCCCCGGGGAGCAGCCCGGGGGCCGCGCTACGGCCTGGCCGACAGCCGCAGGTGTAGCCCGCTGGACGACGAGTTCCGGGGGCGTCCGGCGAAGGATCGGAGGACCACCACCCGAACCCACCACCGAGGAGTGACCGGTGACCCACCAGCACCTGACGAACGAGCTGCGCGGCACGAACGGGCTGCGCGGCGACGTCCTGCTGCCCGACGACGACGGGTACGCCGACGCGGCGACCACCTTCTTCGCGAGCGGGAAGCCCGCGCTCGTCGTCCGGCCGCGCGACGCCGCGGGCGTCGCGTCCGCGATCCGGTACGCGCAGCGGGAGGGACTCGCCCTCTCCGTCCGTTCCGGGGGCCACGGCCTCCTCGGGGCCGCCACCAACGACGGCGGGCTGGTCCTGGACCTGGCCCACCTCGACTCCGTCGAGCTCCTCGCCCCCGACGCTGCCGACCCCGACAACACGCACCCCGACAGGACCCTGGTCCGCGTGGACGCCGGCGCCTGCTGGGGCCACGTCATGCGGACGCTCGACCCGCACGGGCTCGGCCTCACCGCCGGGGACACCGCGGGCGTCGGGGTCGGCGGGCTCACGCTCGGCGGCGGCATCGGCTGGCTGGTCCGCAAGCACGGCCTGGCGATCGACCACCTCATGGCGGCCCGGGTCGTCACGGCCGACGGCCGCGTGCTCCAAGCCACCGCGGACGCGCACGCCGACCTGTTCTGGGCGATCCGCGGCGGTGGCGGCAACTTCGGCGTGGTCGTCAGCTTCGACTTCGTCGCCGAGCCGGTGCCCCTCGTACACTTCGGCACCCTCACCTACCGCGCCGACGACCCCGCACGGCTCGTCGCCGCCTGGCGCGACCACATGCGCACCGCCCCCGAGTCCCTGACCAGCACCCTCGCGCTGATGCCGCCGATGTTCGGCGCCCCGGCATCGGCGACGGTGACGCTCTGCTACGCGGACGACGCCGCCGGCCCCCTGCGGTCGGTCGGACCGCTCCGGGCCATCGGCGAGGTGCTGGCCGACGACGTGCGCGTGATGCGGTACGCCGACGTCCTCGCGACCGCGCACCGGCCGCCGGGCGGTCGCCTGCTGTCCCGCAACGCGCTCGTCCCCCGCCTGGACGACGACGTCATGGCCGCCGCCGTGGCCGTCCACCGCGGCGGCAGCGCGACGGTGCTCCGCAGCCTCGGCGGCGCCTTCGGCCGGGTGCCCGCCGAGGCCACCGCGTTCGCGCACCGCGACGCGGAGGCGATGATCGTCTGCGCCGCCTTCCTCCCCGAGGACGCCACGGCGGCCGACGAGGAGACCGCCCTGGCCGCGTGGCCCGACGTCGCCCGGCACGGGACCGGCGTCTACCTCAACTTCCAGGGTTCGGACACACCCGCCGACGTCGCGACCGCCTACCCGCCCCAGACCTATGCCCGGCTGGCCGCTGCCAAGCGCCGGTACGACCCCGGGAACGTCTTCGGCCGCGGCCACAACATCCCGCCGGCGCACATCTAGGCGGCGGGCGAGTCAGCTCGTGAGCAGCTTGGCCAGCTCCGCCGGCGTCGCGGCGAGCGCCGCGGCCCCGGCCGCCTCCAGCTCGCCGGGCGCCGCGTAGCCCCAGGTCACGCCGACGGTCGGGACGCCGTGGTGGGCGGCCGCGTGCACGTCGTGCTCGCGGTCGCCCACCATCACCGTCTGCCCGGCGTCGGCGCCGAGGGCCACCGCGTGGGCCAGCGCGCGCTCCACGACCACCTCCTTGCCCTCCACCAGGCCTGCCGCTTCCCCGGACGCGCCGTGGACGCCGTCGAGGCCGCCCTCCAGGTACTGGTCGAGCCCGAAGTGCTCCACGACCTGCCGCGCGTAGTGCTCCGGCTTGGCGGTGGCGACCAGGAGCGTCACCCCCGCCTCGCCCAGCTCCGCGAGCGCCTCCGGGAAGCCGGGGACGACCGAGTTGTCGAACAGGCCGTGCTTCTCGTAGTCGCGGCGGTAGGCGGTGATCGCTGCGTCGGCGTCGGCGTCGGACAGCCCGATGGCGGTCATGCTCGCCCCCAGCGGCGGGCCGACGAAGGTCTGCAGGACGGCGTCGGTGGGGACGTCGATTCCGGCGTCGGCGAACCCGACGCGCAGGGACGCGATGATGCCGGGGGCCGAGTCGGTGAGGGTGCCGTCGAGGTCGAGCAGGACGTGCGTGATGCGGCGAGGAAGGGAGAGGGTCACGTCCCGAGCGTGCCACACGTTCAGTGGTGCCCCGTGTGGGCGTCCGCGGCGCCGCCGTGCGCATCACCGTGCCCGTCCCCGTGCCCGCCTCCGTGTCCACCGGGCGGCGTCCCCGCCTCCTGCCCCGGTCCGACGACGACGAACTGCCCCATCATCCCCTCGTCCTCGTGCAGCAGCATGTGGCAGTGGAACATGTAGGGCACGTCGGGGTCCGTGTAGTCGTCGAACCGCATGAGCAGCCGGTAGGTGCGGTTCGGTTCGAGGTACACGGTGTCCTTGGGGCCGGCCAGCTCGGGCGGTGGTGCGTCGCCGTCGACGGACAGGACGCGGAACTGCACGTCGTGCACGTGGAAGCTGTGGGGCATCGGCACGACGCTGCGCACCTCCCAGATCTCCGTGTCGCCCTCGGTGACGACCTCGTCGATGCGGCCCATGTCCATCCGGCGCCCGTTGATCTGGCGGTCGTCGAGCGCGAACGTGCGCGTCACCGCGGCGGAGTCCTCGTGCAGCGCGTCCTGCGCGGCGTGGACCGACGGCTCCCAGGCCGGCTCCGGTGACGGCGTGAGCTCGTCGGCGGCCCGGAGCTCCAGCACGTCGAACGCGTCGTTGCCGCCCATCGCGAACGGTACGACGACGCCGCCCAGGTCGGCCTCGAACGAGTGCAGGCGTGTGGTCTCGCCCGGCTCCATCTCGACGACGACCTCGGCGCGCTCCCCGGGGGCTAGCCGTACCTGCTCGAGGGTCACGGGCGCGTCGAGCAGCCCGCCGTCGGTCGCGACGAGCTCCAGGTCCCGGTCCTGGAAGCCGAGCTGGTAGGTCCGTGCGGTCGACCCGTTGAGCAGGCGCAGCCGCACCCGCTCGGTGGTGACCTCGTGGTAAGCACCCGCGGTGCCGTTGGCCAGGACGGTCCCGCCGAGCGTGCCGGGCTCGCTGCCGTTGTCCTCGAGCTCGAGCTGCCCGTCGTCGTCGAACACCTTGTCCTGCACGATCACCGGGACGTCGTCGACGCCGTACTCCTGCGGCAGGGCGGCGGCGCGTGAGGCGTCGTCGTCCAGGAGGAACATGCCCGCGAGGCCGCGGTACACGTGCTCCTCCGTGACGCCGTGCGGGTGCGGGTGGTACCAGAGGCTGGCCGCCGGCTGGTCGATCTCCCAGGTGGGGCGCCACGTGGCACCCGGTCCGACCTCCTGGTGCGGTCCGCCGTCCATGGCGGCGGGCAGGTGCATGCCGTGCCAGTGCACGCTGGTCGGTTCACCGAGCTCGTTCGTGAAGTCGACGGCGACCCGCTCACCGCGTTCGGCACGCAGCGTCGGCCCGAGATAGGAGCCGTTGAAGCCCCACGTCTCGGTCTGGACTCCCGGCCGGAACTCGGTGGTCCCCTCCTGCGCGGTGAGCTCGAAGACCCGCGTGCCGTCCACCACCCGCGACGGCGCCAGCGGCGGGATGGCGAGCTCGTTCGTGAACCCGGTCTCGTCGACAGGTGTGACCGAGCCGGGGATCGCGCCGCAGCCCGCAAGGGCGAGGGCGAGCGCGAGGGCGGCAGGACCGGCCGCCTGGGCTCCGGCCCGCCTCATCGGCCGGCCCCGCGCAGACGCTGCACGCCGGCCGCGACCAGACCCGCGAGCAGACCCACGAAAGAGTCGATGAGCAGCGCCGGGATGATCGTCCACGCGGGCTCGACGCCCGCGCCGCCGGGGCCGCCGAAGCCGGCGAGCGCCGGGACGAGCTGCCCGAGCACGACGCCGACGAGCCCGTAGGCCAGGCCGGTCAGCGTGAGGGTGAGCACGGGCCGGGGCACGCGGCCCAGGCCGACGACGCCGATCCATACGGCGGCGATGATGCCGATGACAGCGAACGCCCGGGGCGCGCCCGTGCCGAGCACGCCGGTGAGGCCGGTCAGCGGCCAGAGCAGGGCCAGCGCGGAGAGGCCGGCGACCACCGCCCACGGGACGGCGGGCGCGTTCGGCGCGGGCTGCGGCCGGGGCGAGGGCTGAGGGGGAAGGTGCTGAGATGTCATGCCTCGACGGTGCCCGCCGGGGTACCCGTCCCACATCGGCCCTGGATCGTCTCCCGGTGTCGCCCGGAGGCGACAGGAACCCTGACTTCGCGGCCGGAGGGCTCCGGGACGATGCCTCAGGGCCGACCCGTCCGTAGGGTGACGGTGTGTCCGAACCGAGCGCCACCCCGCGAGCCGTCGACCCGCGCGTCACCGACGTCGTCCTGGCGCTCGCCATGGCCCTGGTGGTCGCCGTGGTCATCGCCGCGGACCCTGATGCCGTGCGGCACGCCGGCCCGGGGGCGTACCTGTTCGCGGTGGGTTTCGGGGCGCTGGTCCTGCTGCGGCGCAGGGCGCCGCGCACCATGCTCGTGCTGACGGTGCTGGGCGTGTTCACCTACTACGCGCTCCAGTTCGCGCCCATCGGTACGGCGCTGCCCGCGGTCGCGGCGATCTACTCGGCGGCGGAGCTACGGCGTACGGGCTGGGCGATCGGCGCGGGCGCCACGCTGGTGGCCGTCGCGACGTACTACCGAACCGTCGGGAACACCCCCGAGGAGGCCCTGGCGCCGTACGAGCTCGTCACGGACGTGGCACTGGTCGCGGCGGCGGTGGCACTCGGCGTGGCCGTGCGCCTGTCCAGGGAGGCACGCGAGCACGAGGCGCGCGCCGCCGAGCAGCGGCTGCAGGCGGAGCGCCTGCGCATCGCCCGGGACCTGCACGACGTCGTCGGGCACAACCTGTCGGTGATCGCCCTGCACTCCGGCGTGGCCGCCGAGGCCGTCGGCCGGGACGACGACGCGGCCCGGCGTGCACTCGGGCACGTGCGCGAGGCGACGTCGGGCACGCTGCACGAGCTGCGGTCGACGGTCCGGCTGCTGCGCGGTCCGGCAGGCGGCCCTGACTCCGCGCCGACCGGCCTGGCCGGCGTCGACACCCTTGCCGCCTCGGCGCGTGCGGCCGGGCTCGTGGTCGACGTCGAGCTCGACGTGCCCGCCGGAACCCTCGACGGGGCCATCGACGCCGCCGCCTACCGGGTCGTCCAGGAGTCGCTCACCAACGTGCTGCGCCACGCCGGGGCCGGCCGCGTCGTGGTCTCCGGGGAGGCAACTGACGGCCGCCTGGCCCTCCGGGTGGCCGACGACGGCCGCGGCGCCGGCCCGGGCCTCGTGCCCGGCACCGGGATCTCGGGCATGCGCGAACGCGTGGCCCTGCTCGGCGGAACCCTGACCGCGGGCGACGCACCCGGCGGCGGGTTCGTCGTGGCGGCCGACCTGCCCCTCCGGCTGGAGACAGGAGAAGCATGATTCGCATAGTCCTGGTGGACGACCAGGAGCTCGTGCGCGCGGGGCTGCGCGCCCTGGCGGAGAGCGAGGGCGACATCACCGTCGTCGGGGAGGCCGCCGACGGGCAGGCCGGGGTGTCCCGGGTGCGGGAGCTGCGGCCCGACGTCGTGCTCATGGACATCCGGATGCCGCGCCTGGACGGGCTGGCCGCGACCCGGGAGATCGTCGCAGACCCCGCACTGGCGGACGTGCGGGTGCTGATCCTGACCACGTTCGACGAGGACGAGCACGTCTTCGAGGCGATCCGGTCAGGCGCGGCCGGCTACCTGCTCAAGGACGTCGCACCGGCCGAGCTGCGCCGCGCCGTCCGCGTGGTCGCGGCGGGCGAGTCGCTGCTCGACCCGGGGGTGACGGCCACCGTGCTGCGCGCGGTCGCCGCCGCCCCGGCGCTCCGGCCCGACGACCGCCGGCTCGCCGGGCTCACCGAACGCGAGCGCGAGGTGCTGCAGCAGCTGGGCCGCGGGCTGACGAACGACGAGATCGCCCGCGAGCTCTACCTCAGCCCGGCCACCGCACGCACCTACGTGAGCCGGCTGCTCGCCAAGCTCGGCGCGCGGGACCGGGCGGCGCTGGTGATCCTCGCCTACGAGACGGGGCTCGTGCAGCCGTGAGCCGCACGAGCCCCGCTCGGTCAGGCCGGGTTCAGAGTCTCTGGATCACAGCGCCTTGAGGCGCGGCAGCACGTCCTCGCTGAACTGGGTGAGGAACCGCTCCTGGTCCTGGCCGGGGCCGTGCACCACGAGGTGGTTCAGACCGGCGTCGACGTAGGGCTTGATCTGCTCGACCGCCTGCTCCGGGTCGGACGCGACGATCCAGCGCTTCGCCACCTGCTCGATCGGCAGCTCGTCCGCCAGGCGCTCCATCTCGGTCGCCGAGTGGACGCTGTGCTTCTGCTCGGGCGTGAGCGACAGCGGCGCCCAGAACCGGGTGTTCTCCAGCGCGGTGGCGGCGTCGCGGTCGTACGAGATCTTGATCTCGATCATCTTGTCGACCTGCGCGACGTCGCGCTCCGCCTTGGCCGCGCCCTCAGCGACCGCGGGCAGCAGCTTCTCCGTGTACAGATCCATCCCCTTGCCGGAGGTGCAGATGAAGCCGTCGCCCGCGCGCCCGGCGTACTTGGCCACGAGCGGGCCGCCCGCCGCGACGTAGACGGGCACCGGGTTCTCGGGCCGGTCGTAGATCTGGGCCCCGACCAGCTCGTAGTAGTCGCCCTTGAAGTCCACGCTGTCCTCGGTCCAGAGCGCCCGCATGAGCTGCACGGCCTCGCGCAGCCGCGCGAACCGCTCCTTGAACTCGGGCCACTCGCGGCCCGAGACCGCGATCTCGTTCAGGGCCTCGCCCGTCCCGACGCCGAGGATCACGCGGTTCTCGGTCAGCAGCGCCAGGCTCGCGAACGTCTGGGCGATGACGGCGGGGTTGTAGCGGAACGTCGGGGTCAGCACGCTCGTGCCGAGCTGGATGCGCGAGGTGCGCTCCCCCGCGGCGGCGAGCCAGGCGAGGGCCGACGGCGCATGGCCACCCTCGTGCCGCCACGGCAGGAAGTGGTCGGAGACCATCGCGCTGTCCAGTCCCACCTCCTCGGCGCGTACTGCGAGCTCAACCAGCTCGCGCGGCCCGAACTGCTCGGCGGACGCCTTGTACCCAATCTTCAGAGTCACATCTGAGACCCTACGCTCGATCGCCGTCCGGTGAACCCCCGCGTCGCGCACGTCACATCCGACCTGGTCAGCCCCCGATCAGGAACGCCTCATCGCCGACGCCGACCACCCGCCGGCCAGCGCGACGAGCACCGCGAAGACGCCGAGGACCATCGGCGCGGGCAGGTACACCAGGCCGACGCCGACCGCGAGCACCGGGACCACCAGCCCGGCGTAGGCGACGAGGAAGACGAGCGCCAGCGCCTCCGCCCGCTCCTCGGGCGCCACCATGGCCGCCGTCCGGCCGAGGGCGGCCTTGAACAGCAGCCCCGCGCCCCCGCCGGCCAGCAGGCCGCCCGCCACGAAGAGCCACACCGAGGCCAGCACGACGCCGCCGAACAGCGCGGCGGGGCCCGCGACGATGAGGACCGCCGCCCAGCGGAGCTGGACCCGCTGCGTGGCGGCGGCCAGGAGGGACTGGCCGAGCGCGCCGGCCAGGAACGGCGCGCCCGCGACGGCGCCCGCGACGATCAGGGACGGCTGCCCCAGCTCGTCGCGGACGAACGACGCCGCCACCGAGCTGAACAGACCGAGGACGGCGAACCCGGTGAACGCGCCGACGGCGCCGGCCACGAACCGGCCGCGCACCTCGCTGCCGATCGCCGCTCGCTGCGGCCGGTAGGGCCGCAGCCCCGGCCGGTGCGGCACGGTCTCGGGCACGAACGGCGTGGCGACCAGGAGCACGGCCATCGCCACCCCGAACACCGCGTACGGCACCACCAGCGGGTGGGCGGACGGCGCCGCGAGCAGCCCGGACAGGACCGGCCCCAGGCCGATCCCGCCCAGGTTCGCCACCGTGGCGACGACGGCGGCGCGTCCCGGCGCGGGCCGGGAACGGGCGCCGTCGAGCTCCGAGAGGTAGGCGGTGGCCGTGGCGGTCAGCGCTCCGATGCCGACGCCCGAGACCACGCGGGCCACGAGGAGGCCCGCCAGGTCGTCCCGGACCAGGAAGCCCACGGCGGCCAGGAGCTCCAGCGTCACCGCCAGCAGGATCAGCGGGCGGCGGCCCACCCGGTCGCTCAGATGCCCCACGAAGAACAGGCTGGCGATGACCCCCACGGCATACGCCGCGAAGACCACCGTGACCGTGAACGGGCCGTACCCGTCCCGGGCCGCGTAGAGCGTGTAGAGCGGGCTCGGCACCGCCGCGAACGCCATGAGCAGCAGGAACGTGAGGCCGGTGAGCCAGAACCCGGCGCCGTGGCGGCGTGCACCGGCGGAGGCGGGTCGAGCGGCGGGTGCGGGGACAGAGCGCGCGGTGATCACCTCCGCAGTCTGCGACCGTCCCATTAATCCACACAAGCGAATCATTCCGATCGCACTTATCGCCAGGTGCGATATATGACCGATACTCGACGGATGGACACCCGGCACCTGGAGTACTTCATCGCCGTCGCGGAAGAGGGCAGCTTCACGCGCGCCGCGCAGCGGCTGCAGACCGTCCAGTCGGCGGTGTCAGCGGGCGTGCGCACGCTCGAGCGCGAGGTCCGCGCCACGCTCTTCGTGCGCTCCACCCGGCGGGTCGAGCTGTCCGACGCCGGTCGTGTTCTGCTGCCCGAGGCGCGCGCCGCCGTCGAGTCCGTGGACCGCGTCTTCGACGTCGTGACCGCAGCCGAGAGCGGGCTGCGGGGGCGGCTGCGCCTCGGTGTCTTCCCCAACTCCGACGTGGTCGACGCCCCCGCCTTCGCCGGGCGGTTCCACGAGCTCTACCCGGGCGTCACGCTCAGCGTCGTGGCGTCTCCCACCGGCTCGACGGGCCTCGCGGAGGACGTCCGCGCCGGCCGCCTCGACCTCGCGATCACCGGGCTGCCGCTCGCCGACCTCGACGGTCTGCGCACGCACGAGATCCTCGTGGACGAGCTCGTGGCGGTGGTGCCCGAGGCCCACGAGCTGGCGCGGCGCGACACGCTCTCGCTCGACGAGCTCGTCGCCGAGCCGTTCGTCGACGGCCCGCCGGGGTTCGGCCACCGGGTGGTCCTCGAACGGCTGCTGGCCGCGCGCGGGCTGCACCGGGACGTCGTCGTCGAGAGCCCGGACATGGGGCTCGTCTCGCGGTTCGTCGCCGCCGGGCTCGGCGTCGCCGTCGTACCGACGTTCGTGCTGCAGCCCGCACCGGGTGCCGTGACGCGGCCCCTCGACGTGAGCATCCCGTTCTCGCTCCGGTCCGTCTGCCGGCCGCGCACCACGCGCCCGGTCGAGGCCGCGCTGGCGCTGCTGCACCGGCTGACGGCGGCCGGTGGGTAGGTCTACCCATGGCGCCCCTGACCGTGTCCGGCTACGTTCGGGCTGCCGGGGGCAACCGGCCAAGGGCCCACCGGATCACCGGTGAGCGGCGGACCGGCGGAGCGGGGTACCCATGGGCGAGCTGTGGGGCGCGGACGTCGCCCAGCTGAGGGCTCTCGCCACCGCCGTGCGGAACAACACGCAGACCCTCGAGACCGCACGCGCCCAGGTGGACGCGCTGATGGACGACGTGGACTGGTTCGGCCCGAGCGGCGAGGAGTTCCGCGCCGAGTGGTCCAGCGTGCACCGCGCCAACATGTCCGCGGCGATCGACACGCTCACCGAGGCCGGCGACACGCTGGACCGGAACGCCGACAGCCAGGAGCGGACCAGCGAGGACGCCGGGCTCGCCGGGGGCGGCTCCGGCACGAGCGGTACCGGCACCGGCTCCGCGCCGGGCGGAGCCCCGGGTGGACCCGGTGCCCAGGTCGCCACGACTCCCCTCACCCCCGACGAGTACACAGACCTCTCGCCCGCAGAGCGCGAGGAGTGGCTGGCGACCGCCACCGACGAGGAGATCGCCGCCCTCCTGGCCGCGATGGAGGCTCAGGGCCTGTACCCGGGACCGGACGCCGGCCCCGTCGCCAGCGAGCACTGGACCCGGCAGGCGGCCCAGGACGCCGGGATCGACTTCCTCGCATGGGACCCCAGCCAGGGCGCGCAGGCCAACCGCGAGAACATCGAGGCCGTCTACGAGTACTACGCCCAGCTCTACCTCGAGAACCCGGACCTGCAGTGGGCCGGGATGGCGGCGATGATCGGGCCCTCGTTCGCCGCGGGCTTCCAGGACCTGGCCATGTTCCGTGACATCGCACAGGGTTTCGAGATCGGGGGCGAGGTGATCCAGCACCTGCCCAACGGACTTCCCCAGGGCGTCCTGATCGAGCAGGTCGCCGCGATGACCGACGAGGACCTGCGCTTCTACGAGACCACCTTCCTGGAGATGCAGCAGGAGATCTTCGCCGACCAGGCTTCCATGCACGCCGCCTACGAGCACGGCGGCCTGGCGGAGATCGAGCGGATGTACGACTCCGGCGCCATCGACGAGGCGACGTACGACTCGTGGGTGGACATCGACTCCGGCGATCCGACACGCGTCACCGAGGGCAACACCCAGTTCCTGGGCCGCGAGCAGAACCACATCATCGCCGACGACTACGACGAGATGCGGAACCACCCGGTGACCGGCGAGGCGATGACCTACATGATGACTCTCGTCGGCGAGGCGTCGATCCCCGGAACGCAGACGTTCGGCGAGTACAACCCGCTGACCGTGACCGTGGAGACCCCCGGGCCCGAGAACATCGGCATCCCGTTCACCGACGTCTCCTTCGACAACCCCACGCAGGGGTCGGTCTCGGTCAGCACACCACTGCCGGACGGCAACATCGCGGATCGCGAGCAGCGCTGGGACTACGTCTCCAACGACACGCTGCCCGCGTACCAGGACCTGATCGCGAACGACCCGGCTCGCGCCGAGGAGATCCTGCGGACCGACGTCTCCGAGCGCATCGAGGGCTACCGGCTCACCAACCCGGACCGGCTCGGCCGCATAGCCGAGGACCTCGCGACGGACTGGGGCGTCGATGTCGACCAGTGACGCCTGGCCTCATGACAGGGTGGACCAATGTCCGTACGACAGGTGATCCTCGCGGCGGCCACGGCCCTCGCCCTCGCGGCGACGACCGGCTGCACCGTCAGCGTCGGCGGCGGCCGGGACGACGACGGCGCCCAGCTATTCGGAGAGGGGAACAGCATGCAGTGGGACCTGACACGGCCGCTCGAGGCGGAGGCTCTAGGACTCCCGGACGACAAGCGGGTGGAGGTCGCCGTCCCCGACGACGCCACCGTCAGCCTGACGCTCCCCACCGGAACCTGGTCGGGGCGTACCGAGCAGATGGCGGTGAGCACCCGGCACGGCTACGTGGACTCCGTCGACCTGTTCTGGACCGAGGCCGACGGGCAGGCCGCCGCCGACCGGATGGCCGCGGACGCCGGCCTGCTCGGCGTCGACGCCACCCAGGTCGCCGAATGGGCCGAGACCGCGAAGTGGGCCGAGACCGCCGACATCAACCGGTCCCGGACGGATGCCAACTACAACGGCGCGGCCGGTGAGGTGTCCACGTCGATCAAGCCCAGCATGGCCGTGGGCGACGGCCCGGGCACGCCGGTCCGGCTCTGGTACAAGTTCTACGTGCGGGACGTGGTCGAGACCGCGGGCTGAGGGCTAACCCCGCAGGGCCTGCAGTACCCGGCTCGGCGACGGTCGCCCCAGGTGCCCCTCCAGCCAGGTCCCGGCCTCGACCAGGCGCGGCATGGAGACGCCGGTGCTGATCCCGAGCCCGTCGAGCATCCAGAGCAGGTCCTCCGTGGCGAGGTTCCCCGTGGCCGACTCGGCGTACGGGCACCCGCCGAGCCCACCCGCCGACGTGTCGAACGTCGTCACGCCGTGCCGCAGCGCTGCCGCGACGTTGCCGAGCGCCTGGCCGTAGGTGTCGTGGGCGTGCAGCGCCAGCACGTCGTCGGGCAGCCCGGCGGCGTTCAGCGCGTCCAGGAGCGCGACGACGTGCCCCGGCGTCCCGACGCCGATCGTGTCGCCGAGCGAGAGCTGCTCCGCCCCGAGGTCCATGAGCCGCTTGCCCGCAGCGACCACCTGGTCCAGCGGCACGTCGCCCTCCCACGGGTCGCCGAAGCACATCGACACGTAGGCGCGCACGCGCATCCCAGCAGCACGCGCCCGCGTCATGACCGGCTCGAACATCGCCCACTGCTCGTCCAGGGAACGGTTCAGGTTCCGCCGGGCGAAGGTGTCGGTCGCGCTGGCGAAGACCGCTATGTGCCGCAGCCCGAGGTCGTACGCCCGCTCCAGGCCGCGTTCGTTGGGCACCAGGACGGGCAGGTCGCGGGCGCGGTCGCCGAGCCGGTCCACCAGCGCGGCGAGCACCTCCTCTGCGTCGGCCAGCTGGGGCACCCAGCGCGGGTGCACGAGGCTCGTGGCCTCGACGTACGGCAGGCCGGCGTCGAGCAGCCGCTCGACCAGGCCCACCTTCACCGCCGCCGGGACCACCGCCTTCTCGTTCTGCAGGCCGTCGCGCGGGCCCACCTCGTAGATGGTCACGCGGTCGGGCAGGCTCGGGTCGGGCACCACCTGGGGACGCCGGAGCTGCTCAGGCATCGCTCTCCTCCTCCGACTCAGGCTCCATCTCGAAGAGCACCTGCCGCGCCGCCACCTGGTCGCCGGCCGCCGCCCGGACGCGCACCACGCCGTCCGCCGGTGCCAGGAGCGCCACCTCCATCTTCATCGCCTCCAGCACGCCGAGCGACTGCCCGGCGACCACCAGGTCACCGTCCCGCACCTCGACGCGGGCCAGCGTGCCGGGCATCGCGGCGAGCACGACGCCGTCGGACAGGTCGGCCGCCGCGACGCTCGAAGCGCTCGGCCGGACGAACCGGAACGTGTGCCCGCGGGTGCTCACCTCGACCGAGCGCGGGCCCACGTCGACCGTGAACCGCGCGGTCACGCCGTCCAGCGCGAGCAGCCCGTCCCCCACGGAGCGGCACGACGTCGGCGGCTCGCCCGCACGGCGCACCTCGCCCCGGGCGGTGCTCACGCGGAGCACCGCGTCGTCCAGCTCGACCCAGGTGTCGGCGGGCGGCCCGCCGAGGCGCCAGCCGTCTCCGCCGTCGGCTGCCGCGGCCGCGGCGACGGTCCAGGCGGCCGCCACCATGGCGGACGCCGGGTCCGGGGCGGGCAGCGGGTGGGTGTCCAGCCATGCGGTGTGCACCTCGCCGTCGCGGAACGCGTCGGAGCCCGCGAGCGCCCGCACGAACCCGGTGTTGGTGACCAGGCCGCCGATCGCGGTCGCGTCGAGGGCCGCGACGAGGCCGCGCCGGGCTGCCTCGCGGTCGGCGCCGAACGCGATGACCTTGCCGACCATGGGGTCGTAGGCGGCGGGGACGACGGTGCCGTCCTCGATCCCGGCTTCGACCCGTACGCCCGGAGCCCCCGGCCACCGCACCCGCGTCGCCGTCCCGGCCTGCGGCAGGAACCCGCCGAACGCGTCCTCGGCGTAGATGCGCGCCTCGATCGCGTGGCCGGTGACGGCGACGTCGTCCTGGGCGAAGCCCAGCGGCTCCCCCGCCGCCACGCGAAGCTGCTGCTCGACGAGGTCGAGGCGTTCGCCGCGGACGCGGACGACCTCCTCGGTGACGGGGTGCTCGACCTGGAGACGGGTGTTCATCTCGAGGAACCAGGCGCCTCCCGCCGAACCTGTCGGGACCCCGACATCCACCAGGAACTCCGCCGTCCCCACCCCGGTGTAGCCGACCTCCCGCGCCAGGTCCACGGCCCAGCCGTGCAGCCGGTCACGCAGGGCCGGGTCCAGGTCGGGCGCGGGGGCCTCCTCCAGCACCTTCTGGTGCCGGCGCTGCGCGGAGCAGTCGCGCTCGTGCAGGTGCAGCACGTTGCCGTGCTCGTCGGCGAGGACCTGCACCTCGACGTGCCTGCCGCGCTCGACGTACGGCTCCAGGAGCACGGTGTCGTCGCCGAACGCCGCGGCGGCCTCGCGTCGGGCGGCGGCGATCGACGAGGTGAGCTCGTCCCTGCCGTGCACGATGCGCATGCCCTTGCCGCCGCCCCCGGCAGCGGCCTTGACCAGGAGGGGATAGGTGACGTTCACCGGGACGGCGAACCCGTCGTCCCCGAGCGAGAAGACCGAGACCTCGCGCAGGACCGGCACCCCCGCCTTCCCCGCGATCCTGCGTGCCGTGTCCTTGCGCCCCATCGCGTCCATCGCGTCGGGCGGCGGCCCCACCCAGGTCAGCCCGGCACCGATGACGGCGCGCGCGAACTCGGCCTGCTCGGACAGGAACCCGTACCCGGGGTGGACGGCGTCGGCGCCGGTCTCCTTCGCGGCCGCGAGCAGGGCGGGAATGGACAGGTAGGACTCGGCGGCGGGTGTCGGGCCGATGCGGACGGCGACGTCGGCGGCGCGGGTGTGCGGCGCGGCGGCGTCGGCGTCGGAGTAGACGGCGACCGTGCGCAGCCCGAGGCGGCGCGCGGTGCGGACGATCCGCAGGGCGATCTCGCCGCGGTTGGCGATCAGGAGGGTGTTGGGCATGTCGGTCACATCCGGAAGATGCCGTAGGACGGCTCGGCGATCGGGGCGTTCGCGGCGGCGGCCAGGCCGAGCGCGAGGACGCGGCGGGTGTCGGCGGGGTCGATGACGCCGTCGTCCCAGAGGCGGGCGGTGGCGTAGTAGGGGTTGCCCTGGGCCTCGTACTGGGCGCGGATCGGGTCCTTGAACGCCTCGACCTGCTCGGGCGGGGCGTCGGCGAGGTCGCGCTGCACGGTCGCGAGGACCGACGCCGCCTGCTCGCCGCCCATGACGGAGATGCGGGCGCCGGGCCACATCCACAGGAACCGGGGGTCGTAGGCGCGGCCGCTCATGCCGTAGTTCCCGGCGCCGAACGAGCCGCCGAGCACCACGGTGAACCGCGGCACCGACGTGCAGGCCACTGCGGTGACGAGCTTGGCGCCGTCCTTCGCGATGCCGCGGTGCTCGTACTCCTTTCCGACCATGAACCCGGCGATGTTCTGCAGGAACACCAGCGGGATGCGCCGCTGGTCGCAGAGTTGCACGAAGTGCGCGCCCTTGAGCGCCGACTCGGAGAACAGGATGCCGTTGTTCGCGATGATCCCGACCTGGTACCCGTCGATACGGGCGAAGGCGCACACCAGCGTCTCGCCGTACCGGGCCTTGAACTCGGTGAGCTGCGAGCCGTCGACGATGCGGCGGATCACGTCGCGCACGTCGTAGGGCGTCCGGGGATCGGCGGGCACGTCGTACAGGCCGTCGGGGTCGAGCTCCGGTTCCTCGGGCACCACCCGCTCCAGGCTCGGGACCCGTGCCGCGCCGGTGGTCGTGCCGATGATCTCGCGGACGATGCGCAGGGCGTGCGCGTCGTCGTCGGCCAGGTGGTCCGCGACGCCAGACGTCGTGGTGTGCACCAGGCCGCCGCCGAGCTCCTCCGCCGTCACGATCTCGCCCGTGGCGGCCTGCACCAGGGGCGGGCCGCCGAGGAAGATGGTGCCCTCGTCGCGGACGATGACCGCCTCGTCGCTCATCGCGGGCACGTACGCACCGCCCGCGGTGCACGAGCCCATGACCGCCGCGACCTGCGGGATACCGCGGGCGGACAGGTTCGCCTGGTTGTAGAAGATGCGCCCGAAGTGCTCCCGGTCGGGGAACACCTCGTCCTGCATCGGCAGGTACGCGCCGCCGGAGTCCACCAGATAGATGCAGGGCAGGTGGTTCTCGGCGGCTATCTGCTGCGCGCGCAGGTGCTTCTTCACCGTCACCGGGTAGTACGTGCCGCCCTTGACGGTGGCGTCGTTGGCGACGATCACGCACTCGCGCCCCGCCACCCGCCCGATCCCGGTGACGATGCCGGCGCTCGGCACCGCCCACTCGCCGCCGTACATGTCGTAGGCCGCGAGCGCCCCGATCTCCAGGAACGCGGACCCGGGGTCGAGCAGGCGGTCCACCCGGTCGCGGGCGAGCAGCTTGCCGCGGGCCGTGTGCTTCTCGCGCGCCGCGGTCGAGCCGCCCTCGCGCACGCGCGCGAGGCGGTCGCGCAGCTGCGCGGTGAGGGTGCGGAGGTCCGTTCCAACGGCGGTGTTGATGGCCACGTGTCGCAGCATAGTCCGCTGGTTAATGATCGTTAACCCCTGGCGCGCGGATCGGCTGGCACGCGCTCGGTGAAAGTCTCAGCGAAAGGTGCGGCGGTAGTCGCCCGGCGCGGTGCCGCACACCTGCCGGAAGGTGTCGTAGAAGCTGCTCTGCGCGGTGAACCCGGACGCGTGCGCGATCTCGGCGGTGGTGCGGTCCGACGTGATGAGCAGCCGCTGCGCCTCCGCGACGCGGCACCGCGCGATGTACGTGCCGACCGTCGTGCCGACGACCCGCTTGAAGAGCGTCATCGCGTGGCTGGGGCTCAGGTGGACGGCGCGGGCCACGTCGGCAGCGGTGATCGGCGACCGGTAGTGCTCGGCCACGAACTGGGCCATCGCGGCAGCACGCCCCGCGGCCCCGGCCCGTGGGTCCGGCGTGTACGGCGTGGTCCGAACCTCCGCGTCGTCCTGCGCCGCACGGGTCAGGACCCGCCGCACGAACGCCTGGGCCTCCAGCATGACGACGGTGCCGTACCCGCTGTCCAGGACGTCGAGGTGCCAGCTCTCGAAGAGGGCTCCGACGTCCCGCACCAGGGCAGACGCCGGCACGACGACGGGCCGCGCCCGCAGCAGGACCGCCATCTGCTCCGTGGGCAGCGCCCAGCTCAGCACCTCGGTGAGCGGGATGTGCACCCACGACACGTCGGTCGCGGGCGCACCGGGCTCGACGAGCTGGTGCGGGGTCCCACCCCAGAACAGCGCCACCTCGCCCGCCTCGACCCGCAGGAACGAGCCGCCGAAGAGGTACTCGAGCCGGCCGGCGTGCACCAGGTTGAGCTCCAGGTCGTCGTGCCGGTGCGGCCGCATCATCACCGGCGGCGTGCCCCGCTGCACCCACAGGGCGGGTTCGTTCAGCTCCACCTCGTCGTCCGCGAGCGCCATGAGCGGGAGCATAGGGCCCCGCACCACCGCGGCGCGGACCGGAGGATCCCGGAGAGCCGGGCCACGCAGCCGGAGGTCTGACCGCCATCCTCTGACCTAGCGTCGCAGCATGGCTCATTCCCCGAAGATCACCATCATCGGCGCCGGCGGCTTCGTCTTCCCGCTGCGCCTCATCGGCGACCTGCTCAGCTTCCCGGCGCTGCGCGGCGCCACCCTCAGCCTCATGGACCTCGATGCCGGACGCCTCGACCGGGTGGCGACCGCCACCCGGGAGCTCGTGGCCCATCACGGCCTGCCCACGGTGGTCGAGCAGACCACCGACCGGCGCGAGGCCCTGCGCGACGCCGACTTCGTGATCATCACGTTCCAGGTGGGCGGCGTGGAGTCCTACCGGCACGACGTCGAGATCCCGCGGCGCTACGGCGTCGACCAGCCGGTCGGGGACACCGTCGGCCCGGGCGGTGTCTTCCGGTTCCTGCGTTCCGTGCCCGCCTACCAGGCCATCGCCGCCGATGCCCTCGACGTGTGCCCGGACGCCCAGTTCATCAACTACGCCAACCCGATGGCCATGGCCACCGCGTACCTCAACGCGCTCGGGCTGCGCACCGTGGGCCTGTGCCACAGCGTGCAGGGCACCACCAGGATGCTCGCGCGCACGCTGGGCGTGCCGTACGACGAGGTGTCCTTCCGCTGCGCCGGCATCAACCACCAGGCGTGGATCGTCGACTTCCGGCACGGCACCGAGGACCTCTACCCGCGCCTGCGCGAGGTGATGAAGGAGCGCCACCAGCGCGCCCGCGCGGCGTCCGACCTGCTGTCCGACGACGGCGACCACTCCGAGGCGGCGCTGGCCGCCAGCAACTACGAGGGCGGCAACGAGCAGGTACGCACCTCGCTGATGAACCACTTCGGGTACTTCGAGACGGAGTCCAGCCACCACGCGTCGGAGTACGTGCCGTACTTCCGCAAGGACGCCGCCACCATCAAGGAGTACATCCCGGAGCGGTGGGACTACTTCGAGATCTGCGCCGCGCACGACGAGCAGGGCGACGTCGACGAGCAGCTCGAACGCCTCAAGGCGGACCTGAGCCCGTCCGTCGAGTACGGGGCCTCCATCGTGAACGCCGTGGTCACGGGGGTGCCCGCGGTCGTGTACGGCAACGTGCCCAACGCGGGACGGGTCATCACCAACCTGCCCGACGACGCGTGCGTCGAGGTCGCCTGCCTGGTCGACGCCAGCGGCGTGCAGCCGACGTCGTTCGGCGACCTGCCGCCCCAGCTCGCGGCGATCAACCGCACGAACACCAACGTGCAGACGCTCGCGGTCCGCGCGGCGCTGACCGGCGACGTCGAGCACGTGCACCACGCCGTCGCGCTGGACCCGCTCACGTCCGCGCACTGCACGCTGGAGCAGATCCGCGAGATGACCGACGAGCTGCTCGCCGCGCATGCGGCGCTGCTGCCGGCCGCTCTGACGGAACAGCTCGCGGGGGCCCGCTCATAGACTGCCTCCCGTGACCCCGCGCAGGCAGCAGATCCTGAGGACGGCAGCCGACCTGTTCGCCGCCCGTGGCTTCCACGGCGTCTCCATGGGGGACATCGGCGCGGCCGTCGGCGTCTCCGGGCCCGCCCTGTACAAGCATTTCGCGGGCAAGGAGGACATCCTCGGGCAGTGCCTGCTGCACGCTTCCGACCAGCTGCTGGCGGGCGCGCGTGAGCTGCTGTCCGACGGCGGGGCGCGCTCCGCCGTCGGGCAACCGGGGGTTGCCGGGGCCCGGCCCGTCGAGCCCGGGGCTGCCGAGGCAGCGGGGGGCGGGGCCGCGGCGGCCGAGGCCGCGCTGGAGGCCCTGATCGCCCGGCACGCGGACTTCGCGCTCGACAACCCGGCGCTGATCGTCGTGCAGGAGCGGGAGTGGGCCGCGCTCGGGGCGGAGGCGCAGGCCCAGGTCCGCAAGCGGCAGCTCGCCTACGTCGACGTGTGGTGCGACGCGCTGACGCCGCTGCGTCCGGACCTGTCGGCCCCGCAGGCACGGGCGGCGGTCCAGGCGGCGTTCGGCCTCCTCAACTCGACCCCGCACAGCGCCCGCATAGGGCGGCCGGCCATGCACGCTCTCCTCACGAGCATGGCCCGCTCGGCCCTCCTCCGGGACCGTTGAGTGCTGGATGTCTGCCCTCTCGTACGGTTCGAGAGGGCAGACATCCAGCACTCAGCGGTCTCCTCGGACGGGTTACTCGACCGGGAGGCCCAGGCCTCTCGCTATGAGCATGCGCTGGAGCTCTGACGTGCCCTCGCCGATCTCCAGGACCTTGGCGTCGCGGTAGAAGCGGGCGATCGGGCCGTCCTCCATGACGCCGTAGCCGCCGAACACCTGCGCCGCGATGCGCGTGGCCGTCACGGCGGACTCCGTGGCGTAGAGCTTGGCGACGGACGACGCCCGCCGGAACTCGTCGAGCGGCGCACCCTCGTCCTTGAGCGCGGCGGCCCGGTACGTGAGCGCCCGGCTCGCCTGGAGCATCACCTCGATGTCCGCGATCTGGAAGGCGACGCCCTGCTTGCGGCCGATCGGACCACCGAACGTGGGGCGCACACCGGCGTGCTCCACCGTGAGGTCCAGCATGGCCTGGATGCAGCCGGTGGCCAGGGCCGCGACGGCGACCCGGCCCGTGTTGAGGCAGATCATGAGCTGCTTGAAGCCGTTGCCCCGCTCGCCGAGCAGGTAGGCCTCCGGGACGCGCACGTCCTCGAACCGCAGGGCGTGGGTGTCGACGGCGCGCCAGCTCATCTTGTCGTGCAGGGGTTCGACGACGAATCCCGGGGTGTCGGTGGGGACGATGATGGCGCTGAGCTCCGGCCGGCCGTCGGGCAGGGTGCCCGTGCGCGCCGCGACGGTGCAGACGCTGGTGATCGGGGTGCCGGAGTTGGTGATGAACTGCTTGGCGCCGTTGACGACCCACTCGCCGCCCGTGAGCTCGGCGGTCGTGGACATGGCGTTGGCGTCGCTGCCCGCGCCGGGTTCGGTGAGGCCGAAGGCGCCGAGGGTGCGGCCGGCCACGAGGTCGGGCAGCCACCTGTTCTTCTGCTCGTCGGTGCCGTAGGCCAGCAGCGATCCCACCCCGAGGCCGACCCCGGCCCCGAGCGTGATGCCTACAGACTGGTCCACGCGGCCGATCTCCTCGACGGCGATGCTGAGCCCGGTGAGCCCGAGGTCGGACCCGCCGTATTCCTCAGGGGCGGTCAGGCCGAACAGGCCCAGCTGTCCCATCTGGTGCACCAGCTCGACGGGCAGGCGACTCTCCCTGTCCCATCGGCCGATGTGGGGCGCGATCTCGCGGTCGGCGAACTCCCGTACCGCGTCCCGGAGCTTGGTGTGCCCCGGGTTCTCTGGTGAGGTATGCATGTTAGGCATGCCACAGAGGTTAACCACCATTAACCTCATCGCGCCAGGCCCACCGGAGGACTTCCTATGCCCGACCAGAGCCAGGTCACCTACGACGTCGTAGCGCTCGACCTGCCGGACGACCGGACCGCGTCCTACGCCCGGATCACGCTCGACAGCCAGGAGCGCCGCAACGCCCTCTCGCACGCCCTGCTCGACCAGCTCCGGGCCGCCCTGAACCGCGCCGCGTACGACGACGTCCACGCGGTGGTCCTGGCCGCCGAGGGCCCCGCGTTCTGCTCGGGCGCCGACCTCACCGAGGCCCTGCGCGACGGCATGACCGACTCCGCGCGGCGGCTCGCCGAGCTGCTGCGCACGATCCTCGCGCTGCCGAAACCCGTGGTGGCGCGCGTGCACGGGCCCGTACGGGCGGGCGGGATCGGGCTGGTCGCCGCGTGCGACGTCGCGATCAGCGCCGACCACATCACCTACGCCTTCACCGAGGCCCGCCTCGCGCTGGCGCCCGCCGTCATCTCGCTGGCGGTGCTGCCGCGGATGACGCCGCGGGCGGCGTCGCGCACGTTCCTGACCGGCGCGCCGTTCACCGCCGCAGAGGCCGCCGCCTGGGGCCTGGTGACCGAGTCCGTGCCGCTGGACGCGCTGGACCGGGAGGTCGACACGGTGCTCGCCGAGCTCGCGGCCGCCGACCCGCAGGGGCTCACCGCCACCAAGGAGCTGCTCAACGCGGACGTGCTCACCCGGTTCGACGCGAACGTGGATCGTGCCGTGACGACGTCCGCGCAGCTGTTCAGCTCCGAGCGCGGGCGGGCCGCGATGGGGCGGCTGCTGCGGCGCTGACCGGGAAACAGTGTTGGATGGGGGCGTGGCCATACGGATCTCCTCGCGCAACGCACGCTTCCAGCAGCTGCAGACGCTGCTCACCAACCGCAACAAGCGGCACCGCGCCGCCGAGTTCATCGTGCAGGGCGTGCGGCCCATCACCATGGCCGTCGAGCACGGCTGGGAGGTCCGCTCCCTCCTGTACGACGCCGAGCGCCACCTCTCGCAGTGGGCCCGGGGCGTGCTCGCGGCCCACCCCCACGTCGAGCACGTCAAGATGGCACCGGACCTGCTCGCCGAGCTCGCCGAGAAGGACGAGGTCGAGCTGCTCGCCGTCGTCGCGATGCGGCCCGACGACCTGGACCGGATAGTGGCCGGGCCCGACTTCCTCGGCGTCGTGTTCGACCGCCCCACCCAGCCGGGCAACATCGGCGCGGTGATCCGGTCGGCCGACGCGTTCGGGGCCGACTGCGTCATCACCACCGGGCACGCCGCCGACGCCTACGACCCCAAGTCGGTGCGGGCCACGACCGGCTCGTTCTTCGCGACGCCCGTGGTGCGGGCGCCGTCGTCCGCCGAGGTCATGGAGTGGGTGACCGCGCGGCGCGCCGCAGGCCTGCCCCTGGTGGTGGTAGCCACCGACGAGCACGGCGACGCCGACGTGTCCGCGTACGACCTCACCCAGCCGGTCCTGCTCCTGGTCGGCAGCGAGAACGACGGCCTGACCCGCGCCTGGCTCGACGCAGCGGACGTGACGCTGAGCATCCCGATGACGGGCTCGGCGAGCTCGCTCAACGCGGCGAACGCGGCGACGGTGATCCTCTACGAGACCCGCCGCCAACGCCTGGCGAAGTAACCTGCCTGCCCCGCCCACCGGTGGGCTCCACCAGCGGGCGGGGTGCCTCAGAGCTCTATCGAGTACATGCGGGAGCCCGTCGTCTTGACGTAGCCGAGGCTCGCGTACAGCCCGTGAGCGCCGCTCGGGTTGGCCGTGTCGACGTCGAGCGCCGCGTACTGCATACCCTCGGCGGCGAACGCGCGCATACCTGCGGCGAGCGTCGCGAGGGCGATCTTGCGGCCCCGGTAGGCACGCCGCGCGCCGAGCATGTCCGTGTACCCGAACGAGTACCCGCGCACCTCGAAGTCCTCGGTGTACCGGGCAGCGAGCTCGTAGCCCACCACCAGCGGCTCGCCGGCCCGGAGCGCCGCGGCGGTGTCTGCGTCGGTGTCGGGGTCGGCGAGCAGCGCGTCGACGTCGGGCGCCTCGTCGATGACCAGGAACGACCACTCCGGAGCGAAGCCGGCGCGCTGCGCCCACTGCTCCCGGGTCTGGGGCTGGCTGCCCCAGTGGTCGCGGAACGCGTCGTTGTGCGCCAGGCGGGTGGCCTCGGCGAGGTCCTCCGACCAGGGCACGAGCCGCAGCGAGCCGGTCAGCTCGACCTCGGGCACTGGTGCGGCGTCCGGCCCGGTGAGCGGGCGCGCCAGGTCGGAGTAGTAGCGGCGCACGCCGAACCCGGCCCGCTCGTAGAGCCGGTGCCTGGACGCGGGCGCGTCGTCCTCGGCGAACACGCCGATGCGGCCGGGCACGTCCTTGCGCGACGCCGCGAGCATCTGCCGGGCACGGCCCGTTCCCCAGGCCAGCAGCTCGCGGCCGATGCCCTCACCGCGGCGGTCGGGGTGCACCCCGCCCCAGCAGAACGCGCGGACCGTCGTCACGTCGCCGGGCGGGCTGTCCACCTGGGCCCAGGCGACGAGGGTTCCGTCGGGATCGAACCCGAGCAGCGAGTCCGCCGTCATGTCGCGCCACGCGCCCTCGAAGATCTCCTCGATCTCCTCCAGGGTCTCGACGTACGGCTCGGCGTCGGCCCGGGAGATGAGGTTGCGCAGCGCGAGCCAGGTGGGGGCGTCCTCGCGGGTGGCGGCGCGCCAGGTCAGGCCGCCTGCCGTGGGGATCGTCAGGGTCGCCGGCGCCGCGGCGCGCTCGGCGATCGGGGTGATGGTGGGGGTCTCGGTGCTCATGGTGGTCCTCAGAGTTCGATCGTGTGCAGGGTGGAGCCGTCGCTCTTCGTGTAGCCCAGCCGGGCGTACAGGGCGGGCGCACCCGTCGGGTTGTCGGTGTCGACGTCCAGCTCGGCGCGCTGCATGCCGTCGGCGGCGTAGACGTGCATCGCGTGCGTGAGCAGGGCGGCGGCGATGCGGCGCCCGCGGTACGCGCGGCGCACGCCGAGCAGCCCCGTGTAGCCCGCCGTGTAGCCCTGCGACTCCCAGTCGTGCTCGTACCGCTCGCCCCGGTGCAGCCCGACGACGTACGGCGTGCCCGGCGGCACCGTCGTGTCGCCGGGCCGCTCCTGCTCGGACCCCTCGTAGCGGACCGACTCGTCGATCACGACGAACGACCACTGCGGCGCGAACGCGCTGCGGTGGGCCCGCCACGACTCGGGCGTGCGCGGCTGGCTGCCCCAGTGGTCCCGGAACGCGTCGTTGCGGGCCAGCCGGGTCGCGTCCTCGAGCGCGTCGGACCACGGCACCAGCCGCAGCGGCGGCTCCAGCCCGATCGCGGGCACGGGCGCGCTCAGGTCGCGCAGCAGGTTGGCGTAGTACCGCATCGGCTCGTACCCCGCGGCGCGCAGCAGGTCGTGCCGCTCGGGCGGGTCGACGTCGCAGACGTGCGCGGTGATCCGGCCGGGCAGGCCGGCCAGCTCAGGGTCGGTGCCCGACGCCGCGAGCGCCTGCCGCGCACGGCCCGTGCCCCAGGCGAGCAGCTCGGTGCCGATGCCCTCGCCGCGGCGGGTGGGGTGCACTCCCCCGGTGACGGCGGCGCGCAGGAGGCTGACGCCGGCGGTGGGGTACCGCTCGACGGATCCGTGGGCGAGCATCGTGCCGTCGGCGTCCAGGCCCACGAGGGTGTCGGCGGCGGCGTCGAACACGGGCGCGTCGAACAGCTCCTCGACCTCGCCGGGCGAGATGAACCAGTCGCGGCCGTCTGCCTTCTCGACGGCGTTCATGAGCTCCGTGAGCGCGGGTACGTCCGCGCGCGTCCAGGGGCGCCAGGTCAGACCGCCCGCCGTCGGGACGGGCAGGGTGCGGGGTGCGGCGGCGCGTTCGGCGATCGTCGGACCGGTCACCGGGTCAGGCACGGCGGACAGGCCGGACGGGTTCGTGGACATACAGCCACGCTAGGCGACCGGCCCGCACCCGGCACGGGATTTTGCGGGTGGTCAGCGCAGCACGATCACGAGCTGGGTCAGCAGGGGTGCCACGAGAAGGGCGGGCAGCAGGTCGCCGACCGGGATCTGCTTGACGTGCAGCAGCCGCAGGCCGATGCCCACCAGCATCAGGCCGCCCGTCGCCGTCAGGGCGGCGATGTGGGCGTCGGGCAGCACCGACCCGAGCAGCACACCGGCCAGCGTCACCAGCCCCTGCACGACGGCCACCGACACAGCGGACAGCAGCACCCCGACACCGAACGACGACGCGAACGCGAGCGCCGCGAAGCCGTCGAGGACGGACTTCAGCAGGAGCTGGTCGATGCCGCGGCCGAGGCCGTCGGACAGCGACCCGAGGATCGCGAGCGGCCCGACGCAGAACAGCAGTGACGCGGTGAGCCATCCCTCGATGAACCGCTCGCGCGCGGTGTGGTCCTGGCCGGTCTCGGTGGCGTCGACGAGCACCGGACGCCGGGACGTGCGCGCGCCGTCGGACCGCCGGGCCAGCCAGCCCTGGATGGTGCCGGCCAGCGCCTCGAGACGCGTCTCGATCCGCAGCAGCGAGCCCGCGATGCCGCCGATCAGCAGCGAGCCGAGCACGATCAGCACGGGGGCGCCGCTGCCCGTGGCCGCGACGAAGGCAGCGTCGGTGACCGCCATCGCCGACAGCGCGGCGACGAGCAGGGTCACCAGGCCGAGGATGTCGGTCACCACCGCATGGGTGCGCTGGGGCAGCCGGTGCCCCACGGCCATGCCCAGCAGCGACCCGACGACAATCGTCCCGACATTGATCAGCGTGCCCAGCCCGGGGAGGTCGACGTCCACCGCGCGAGCCTAGCCGCCGGCCGGGGTCTCCCCTGTCGTCGCCAGCCGCTCGAAGAGCGCGGAGGTGATGCCGCCGCCGTCCTCGCCCAGGTCCCAGCCGTCCCCCGCTGAGCGGTTCGCCACCCAGAACACGAACGTGTCGCCCGCCGGGTCGCGGGCGATCTCTCCGTAGGACCAGCCGTTGCCCCCGTTGTGCCACAGGATGCTCGGGTCCTCCGGGTCGTCGACCACCCAGCCGTAGGCGTAGTACGTCTCGTCGGGCTCCTCGCGCACGCGCGGCTCGAACAGCTCCCGCTTGGCGTCCTCGTCCAGGACCACGTCACCGAGCAGCGCGACGTGCCAGCGGAACATGTCCCGGGGTGTGGAGAGCAGGCCGCCATTGCCCCGGAGGTTCCAGTACGGACCGTCGTCGGCCCACGGCTGGTCGAGCGGTGTGCCGTGGGACTTCCCTTCGGCGTCGTACTGCGCGGCCACCTGTTCCTTCGACCAGTCCGGCAGCCGGTAACCCGTGCGGCTCATGCCCGCCGGTACGAACAGGTGCTCGGCGAGGTACGCCTCGTAGTCCTGGCCGGACGCCTCCTCGACGACGGCGGTCAGCAGGCTGTAGCCGACGTTCGAGTACAGGTACGTCGTCCCGGGCCGGGACAGCAGCTCGGAGCCCAGCGCCTCGCGCAGGAAGGCGTCGCGGGTCAGCGGCTCGTCGTCGGAACCGAGCGAGTCCAGGAACCCCGAGGAGTGGGTCAGCAGCTGCTCGATCGTGACGGACCGCTTGTCCGCCGGGACGTCCGGGAGGTGGTCCGCGAGCGGGTCGGAGACGTCGAGCAGGCCGTCCATGGCCAGCCGCACGATCGCCGCCGCGGTGAACTGCTTGGTCATCGACCCGATGTCGAAGACGGTGTCGCAGCCGGGGGCCTCCCCGGAGCCCGGGTCGGGGTCACCCCAGCCCTGGCACAGGTCCATCGTCGTACCCCGCCCCGCGACGAGGGCGCCGCTGGAGCCGGCCGGGAGGGCGTCGCCCAGGATGGACTCCGTCGACTCCACCGGCTCGGTCGGCCCGGTCGACTCCGTCGGCTCTGCCGGTCCGGTCGGCTCGACGTCGCCGCCAGGGTCGCCGCACCCGGCGACGCCTGCCAGCAGCGCGAGCACCACCAGGCCACGCGCGAGCCGTCGTCCGTGTGCTGCAGGTCCTGCCTGGTTGCCGCGCGTCGTCGTCACGACCGCCATTGTTCTGGGCGGGGGCACTCGGCGCACTGAAAGCCGTGCCGCCCAGGAGTGCCTGCGGCCATACGCGGCCTGCGCATGAGAAGGGCCGGGGAGAACGTACGCGATCGGGGTCTGTTGCTCTGAGTAGACGTTGTCTACTCAGAGCAACTGACCCCCAGCGCGTAGCCATTCTCCGGCCGCGTGCTCACAGGGCGTCAGGCGCGCCAGAGCTCAGTGCCAACCGGAGCTCAGTGCACCGAGAAGCCGCCGTCGACGAACAGCGAGTGGCCCGTGACGTAACCCGACGCCCCGCTCGCGAGGAAGACGGCGGCGCCTGCGAAGTCCTCGGGCACGCCGTTGCGGCCCACCGTCGTGCGGGCGGCGAGCGCCCCCACCCGTTCGGCGTCGTCCTGCAGGCGCTGGTTCAGGGGCGTGAGGACAAACCCGGGCACGAGCGTGTTCGCGGTGACGCCGCGCGACGACCAGGCCTCGGACTGGGAGCGGGCGAGGGATTCGAGGCCGCCCTTGGAGACGCCGTAGGCGCCGCTGTCGACGAACGAGCGGTGCGCCTGCTGCGAGGAGATGTGGATGAGCCGGCCGAAGCCACGCTCCGCCATGCCGGGCGCGAACCGCTGGCCGAGCAGGAACGGCGCCTCGAGGTTGACGGTCATGGTGACGTCCCAGATCTCCTGGTCGACGTCGCCCAGGTGCGGGCGCAGGTTGATGCCAGCGCTGTTGACGAGGATGTCGGGCTCCCCCGCGGCCGCGGCGATGCCGTCGGCGGCGGCGTGGATGCCGTCGCGGGTGGAGAGGTCCGCGATCACCGTCTCGACGGCGCAGCCGCGTTCCCGCAGGCCGGCGGCGACGTCGTCGAGCCGCTCGCCGCCGCGGGCCACGAGCACCGTGCGTGCCCCGGCCTGTGCGAGGGCCTCGGCGATGGCCCGCCCGATGCCGGAGCTGCCGCCGGTCACGACGGCGGTGCGCCCCTCGAGAGAGAACAGCGAGGCGAGGTAGTCGTGCGTCGTCATGGCCGGGACGATACCCGCGCCATACCGCCAGCCGGGCACGCACGGCACCGGCGTCGGGCCAAGGCTTACGCTGCCGAGGTGACCGCACTCCCCGCCGCTGTGCCCGCCGAACTGCCCGCTCTCGCCGAGCGTTCCGCCGCCCTGCTGGACGCCATGCGCACGCGCGTGGTCGTGGCCGACGGCGCCATGGGCACGATGATCCAGGCGGCGAACCCGACCCTTGAGGACTACGAGGGCCTGGAGGGCTGCAACGAGATCCTGACCGTCTCGCGGCCGGACATCATCGCGGGCGTGCACGACGCGTTCCTCGAGGTCGGCGTGGACGCCATCGAGTCGAACACGTTCGGCGCCAACTGGTCGAACCTGTCGGACTACGGCATCGACGACCGCATCCGCGAGCTGGCCCGCAAGGGTGCGGCGATCGCCCGCGAGCGCGCCAACGCGCACGCGACGCCGGACAAGCCGCGCTGGGTGCTGGGCTCCATGGGCCCGGGCACCAAGCTGCCGTCGCTGGGGCACACCACGTACGCGCACCTCCGGGACACGTTCGCGGAGCAGGCGGCCGGCCTGATCGAGGGCGGCGCGGACGCGCTGATGATCGAGACCAGCCAGGACCTGCTACAGGCCAAGGCCGCGGTGACGGGCTCCCGGCAGGCGATGGCCGACGTCGGGCAGCGGGTCGCGATCATCGTGTCGGTGACCGTTGAGACCACCGGGACCATGCTCATGGGCTCGGAGATCGGCGCGGCGCTGGTGGCGCTGCAGGCGCTGGGCATCGATTCCATCGGCATGAACTGCGCCACGGGCCCGGAGCAGATGAGCGAGCACCTGCGGCACCTGTCGCAGCACGCGGAGATCCCGGTGGCGTGCATGCCCAACGCGGGTCTGCCGGTGCTGGGGCCGAACGGCGCGTCGTACCCGCTCACCCCGGAGGAGCTCGCCGCCGCGCACACGCAGTTCGCGCGCGAGTTCGGCCTGGGTCTGGTGGGCGGCTGCTGCGGCACGACGCCGGAGCACATGCGGCTCGTGGTCGAGGCCGTGGGCGGGCGTCCCGTGGCGGAGCGCGCGCCGGTGCGCGAGAACGCCGTCGCCTCGCTGTACTCCGCGACGGACCTGCGCCAGGAGACGAGCTTCCTCGCGATCGGCGAGCGCACCAACGCGAACGGCTCCAAGGCGTTCCGCGAGGCGATGCTCGAGAGCCGCTGGGACGACGTCGTCGACATCGCCCGGGCGCAGACGCGTGACGGCGCGCACCTGCTGGACGTGTGCGTGGACTACGTCGGGCGCGACGGCGTGGAGGACGTGCGCGCGGTCGTGTCCCGGCTGGCCTCCGCCTCGACGCTCCCGCTGGTCATCGACTCCACCGAGCCGGCGGTGATCCGCGCCGGCCTGGAGCTGCTGGGCGGCCGCGGTGTGGTCAACTCGGTGAACTTCGAGGACGGCGAGGGGCCGACGTCGCGGTTCGGCCGGATCATGCCGGCGGTCGTGGAGCACGGCGCCGCCGTCGTCGCGCTGACCATCGACGAGGAGGGACAGGCGCGCACCGCCGACCACAAGGTCGCCATCGCCTCCCGGCTGATCGACACCCTCGTGGGCGAGTGGGGCATGCGCGTGGACGACATCATCGTCGACGCCCTCACCTTCCCCATCGCCACGGGCCAGGAGGAGACGCGGCGCGACGGGATCGAGACCATCGAGGCGATCCGGCGCATCACCCAGAAGTACCCCGGCGTGCACACCACGCTCGGCGTCTCCAACGTGTCGTTCGGGCTCAACCCGGCGGCGCGCGCCGTGCTGAACTCGGTGTTCCTGCACGAGGCGACGGCGGCTGGGCTGGACTCGGCGATCGTGCACGCGGCGAAGATCCTGCCGCTGTCCTCGATCCCGGACGAGCAGCGGCAGACGGCGCTGGACCTGGTCTGGGATCGCCGCGAGTGGGACGACGACGGCAACCTCACCTACGACCCCCTGTCGAAGCTGCTCGACCTGTTCGAGGGCGTCGACGCCGGGGCGATCCGGGATGCCCGTGCCGCCGAGCTGGCGGGGCTGCCCGTGGGCGAGCGGCTCGCGCGGCGCATCATCGACGGCGCCCGCAAGGGCCTGGAGCCCGACCTCGACGAGGTGCTCGGTGCGGGCATGAAGGCGCTGGACATCGTCAACGACCACCTGCTGGAAGGCATGAAGGTGGTCGGCGAGCTGTTCGGCAAGGGCGAGATGCAGCTGCCGTTCGTGCTGCAGTCGGCGGAGGTGATGAAGGCCGCCGTCGCGCTGCTGGAGCCGCACATGGAAAAGGTCGAGGGCGACCAGACCAAAGGCACGATCGTGCTGGCGACGGTGCGCGGCGACGTGCACGACATCGGCAAGAACCTCGTGGACATCATCCTCACGAACAACGGCTACAAGGTGGTGAACATCGGCATCAAGCAGCCGGTGAGCGCCATGATCGACGCCGCGATCGAGCACGACGCCGACGTCATCGGCATGTCGGGGCTGCTGGTGAAGTCGACGGTGGTGATGAAGGAGAACCTGGAGGAGCTGGCCTCACGCGGGTACGACAAGCGGTGGCCGGTGCTGCTGGGCGGCGCCGCGCTGACGCGGACCTATGTCGAGGACGACCTCGCCGGGGCCTTCCCTGGTGTCGTGCGGTACGCGAAGGACGCGTTCGAGGGGCTGCGGCTCATGGAGCCCCTGGTGCGCGTTGCGCGTGGGGCTGCGCCCGACGACGTCGGGCTGCCGGCGCTGAAGAAGCGGCGGCACGCGGTGGTGACGGTGACGCAGACCCCTGTGGAGTCGCTGCCTGCGCGGTCTGACGTCGCGGCGGACAACCCGGTGCCCGACCCGCCGTTCTGGGGCACGCGGATCGTCAAGGGCGTGCAGCTCTCCGAGTACGCCGCGTTCCTGGACGAGCGGGCCACGTTCATGGGGCAGTGGGGGCTCAAGCCGGGGCGGTCCTCGGACGGTGCGTCGTACGAAGAGCTTGTCGAGACCGAGGGGCGGCCACGGCTCGCGGAGTGGATGGACCGCATCCTGACGGACCAGATCATGGACCCGACGGTGGTGTACGGGTACTTCCCGGTGTGGTCGGAGGGGAACGACGTCGTGGTGGCGCACCACGGGGAGCTCTCCGGGATCGGGGCGCCCGACGGCGGGTCCGGTGGTGCTGTCGGGGCTGAACGGCTGCGGTTCCACTTCCCGCGACAGCGTCGGGACCGGCACCTGTGTCTTGCTGACTTTGTTCGGCCACGTGAGTGGGTCGAGGAGACCGGGCGGTTCGATGTGCTGCCGGTGCAGCTGGTGACCGTCGGGGACTCCGTTGCTGCGCACACCGGCCGGCTCTTTGAGGCCAACAAGTACCGGGAGTACATGGAGCTGCACGGACTGTCCGTGCAGCTGACCGAGGCGCTGGCCGAGTTCTGGCATGCGCGGGTGCGGTCGGAGCTCGGGTTCGCTGCCGAGGAACCTGCCGGGGTCGAGGGGATGTTCAAGCTGGAGTACCGCGGGGCGCGGTTCTCGCTGGGGTATCCCGCGTGTCCCGAGATGGAGGACCGGCACAAGGTGGTGGAGCTGCTGCGGCCGGAGCGGGTCGGGGTCACTCTTTCCGAGGAACTGCAGCTGCATCCGGAGCAGTCGACGGATGCGTTCGTGTTCCACCACCCGGAGGCGAAGTACTTCTCCGTGTGACTTCTGGGGTGATGGCAGTCCGGCGAGGTCAAGCGGCGACCTGGTCAGCGGCACCGGTCTCGCGCTCCTGGTCGGAACCGCCCGGGTACTCCTGGAAGCAGGCGACAAGGAACATACGGCTGCCGACTCGTGAGCATCGCCTCAGCAGATCATGCTGCCTGCCCTGACCTGAAAGCGGATCAGGGAAGTGCCCCGGCTCGTTTGATCGTCCTCATGAGCGGGGCAGTTTCTATCTCGCGGATCAGCGGCAGTGCGCCGACCCGCTCGGTGAGGTAGCGGTACAGATCTGGCCCGTCCCGGCACACGACAGCGGCGAGGACGTTGGTCGTACCGGTGGTGGCCGCGCAGAACGCGACCTCCGGATGTGCGGAGATCGCCGCGCCGACCTCAGCCAGGTGCGACGGCGCCACAGCGGCCCACAGTCGCGCTTGCGCGTGAAAGCCCAGCGCTCTTTCGTTCAGATCGACGTCAAAAAAGAGGACACCCCCTGCGCGCAACGCTTCGAGCCGGCGCGCAACCGTCGATTCCGACCAACCGGTGGCAGCAGCGAGGACCGGGTACGAGGCCCTCCCCTCACGGGACAGCGCCTCCAGCAACGGGCGGTCGGCATCACTGACCGCGCTGGCTTCCCCACCCCGAGGCACGCCGGCGCTCAAGGTGACGGCTTGCTCGTCATCCAGGACGTGCAAGGTTCGGAACCCGCTCCCGTTGCTGCTGAACACGTGCAAGACGTTGTGCGCGGTCACCGATACGACGGGCGCTGTGCGCTGCAGCCGCTCCAGGATGAGTTCGTCACTCTCCTCGGCGGACCAGGAGTGCAGACTCGCCGTGATCTCTGTGCCCCCGGAGACCAGGTGTACCCATTGGGTGTCCTCGCGGCGGGCGAGAGCACGGGCCACCTCGCTCGCCGCACCGGGCCGGCAACGCACCCGCACGACCCAGCTCGCTCCGCCGAGCGCAACCGGGTTCACCGAACCCACCACCCGAACGACGCCGGCCTCGCGCAGCCTCGCGTAGCGACGCGCGACGGTTCGTTCCGATACGCCCAGCACGTATCCGAGCCGCGCGAACGGCACGCGCCCGTCGACGATCAGACCATGCACCAGCGCACGGTCGAGCTCGTCGAACTGGATTGGTTTGTTCCGCATGACGCTCCCGGTCGTGTCGCTGCTGTGGCCGGACCGCACGTCGACCTGACGCTTTCCGTCATCCAGGAGCCATTATTGCCTGTTTCACGCACCATCGACCGTCTGGCTACTGATCCTGTCGCATCCGGAGCGAGGGTGGTCACACGAGTTCCCACGGTGACCACCTTGGTTCACCGAACGATGCGGAGGCGGCAATGACCGAACAGAGCTCCTGGTCCGACCCCAACGGCTGGGCCAGGACCCAGGTCGAGCAGATCCTGAAGACAGGCACGACCGAGGGCATCGACGTGCAGGGCAGGCCGATCGTGCTGCTCACGATGCGCGGCGCGAAGTCCGGGAAGGAGCGCCGCACGCCGGTCATGCGTGTCGAGCGCGACGGGCACTACGCGATCGTCGCCTCCAAGAGCGGAGCTGCGGAACATCCCATCTGGTACCACAACATCAAGGCACATCCCGAGATCCAGCTCCAGGACGGCACCGAGACCCGAACCTTCGTCGCCCGCGAGGTGCACGGCAGAGAGCGAGCCGAGTGGTGGGACCGCGCCGTCGAGACCTACCCGCAGTACGCCGACTACCAGACCAGGACCAGCCGCACGATCCCGGTCCTCGTCCTGGAGCCCCGATAGTTCGCGCTCACGGCGAGGGCGACCTTGTTGCGCCGTGGCGCGTCCCCTATCGTCGCGCCCATGAGCCGGACCGAGAACCTCGTCCGTGTCGTCTCCTATCTCGCCCTGATCGCCGGGATACCTGCGACGCTCGTCCTTGGCTGGATCCTGTTCGTACCCGGCGAAGCCGTCTGCGACGGCGCCACCATGAGCCCTGGGCAGACCTGCGGTCTGCCTTTCGCCGAGGGCGACTCGTACGAGCAGATGGTCACCGAGACCACCGTGCGACGTGCGCTCGCCCATGTAGCGGTCGGGCTGGCCGCCCTTGGCATCGTCGGAGTGGCCGGGATCGAGACCTACCGGCACAAGCAAGGCCCGGCGCCGGAATGGTTCACGCCGGAAACGACGCTCGGCGACAAGTCGTTCAACATCGCACCACAGGTGCTGACGCGGGCGCTCACCACGTACACCGCACGACTCGCCGATCATCAGGCCACGCTCGGCCCCGACCACCCCGAGACACTGACCTGGCGGTATAACCTCGCCAACGTGCTGGTGCTGGCGGGAGACACGACCCGAGCCGTCTCGCTCTACGAGTCGGTGGCGGCTGCCCGAGGTCACACCCTTGGTCCAGACCACCCGGACACGTTCGCAGCCCAGGCGGGTGTGGCCTACGCGCACGCCATGAGCGACGACCCGGATAAGGCGATCCCGCTGGCGCAGGGGTTGCTGGCTCGAGGCAGCCGGATCCTGCCGGTGCATGACCCCCGGATCCGGACGGCAAGCCGTTCCCTGAGCCTTGCCGAGGCTCGCGTGGCGAACGACGGCGGCGATGGACCCCGGCCGCCCGCCTCCTGATGAAGCGCGGCACCACCGGGCAGCGGCGTTCTTACCTCCGCTGCGTCCTCGCCTGACTCCCCTATGCTCACGGTCACAGAGTGCAGGTCGCCCCGTCGTCAGGCACCGTCAGGTCGATGAGGTACGCGGCCGCGAGTTCATCCACACAGGGGCTTCGCCCGGTGCCGACGACCGTGTGCCCATCGCCCTCCACGGTCAGCAGCGCGCTCCCCAACGTGCGGGCGAGGTTGACCGCTCCCTCGTGAGGTGTGGTCGGATCACCCGTGATCGACACGACCAGTGTGGCCGGAAGCCCGTCCACATCCTGGGCGTACGGGATGCCGAGGTCCGGCTCGACCGGCCAGTGCTCGCACGGGTCACGTACACCCCGGGTCACGTCGACACCGGGATCCAGGAAAGGCGCCCGCTCGTACCCGGCCTCACGCAGTTCCGCACCCTCTTCCGGTGTCAGACGCTCCTCGTCCATGCAGCTGATGGCGACCTGCGCCTCAAGGGCATTCGGCGTAGTGCCGTCGGCGTCACGCGTGCCGTAGTCGTAGACCAACTGCATGAGCTCATCACCTCGACCTCGGCGAACCTCCGCGAGACCGTCGATGATGCGCGGCCACGCCGTCGGCCTTCTCAGCCCGGTCGAGACTGCCCAGATCGCTTCGTCGGGTCCCAGCTCCTGGTCCAGCGCCGGCACGGGGTCCTCGCGCAACGGATAGACGATCGCCCGGAACGCCGCGGTCCATCCGGCCGGGTCCGTGCCGAGCGGGCAGTCATCCTGGTCCGCGCAGGATGCCGCCATCGCCTCGAACGCCACCTGGAAACCCTCGTAGGCAGCCAGCGATCGCTCTACCTTGCCCTGGGCCGGGTCGATCCCGCCGTCCAGCACCATGGCACGAACACGATCAGGGAACTCCTCGGCATAGACAGCGCCGAGGCGCGTGCCGTAGCTCTGGCCCAGGAAGGTGAGCTTCTCCTCCCCCAGCACAGCCCGCAGCACGTCCATGTCCTTCGCGGTGGTCCGCGTTCCGAGCTGCGCCAGGGCGTGCATCCCGCCGGAACCGTCGGCACAGCGTTCGACGATTGCCCGGGTCTCCGGCTCGGTCAGCTGTGGAACGAGCCGGCCGAGCTCTTCGAAGGCCTCGTCACCGTCCGCGTCACCGCCCTCGGTGTAGCAGTCCACCGCTGGCTGGGTCGCCCCCACCCCGCGCGGATCGAAGCCGACGATGTCGAACCGTTCAGTGATCCGGCTGTCCGCCAGCCCCTGAGACAGTGCGAGCCCACCGGTCAGGCCGGACATTCCCGGACCACCAGGATTGAACACCAGGGAGCCGATCGCGTCGCCGCGTGCGGCGACTCGCACGACCGCCACGGAGGCCACCTCGCCTGCTGGGTTCGCGTAGTCCAACGGCACCGCGAGCCGGGCGCACTGCGCGTCGGACGCCCGCCTGAAGATGATCGACTCCCCCGTGGTCGTGGCGTAGTCCGCACACTCTTCCCAGGCCAGATCCTGGTCGTAGAAGCGCTCGAGTCCATCCGTCCGAGCATCGCCGTCCGGAGCAGGCTCGTCAGAGCCGCCGAGCGTGCAGGAGGCGATCGATGCGGCGATCATCAGCGCCCCGGTGACCCGAAGCATTCTTCTCTTCGTGCGAGGGCGGGTCACCGGACACTCCAATGATCGGCAGGTCGTCTCCTGCACGGGATGTGTCTCACGATCCGCTCCGCTGTCCGTGATGCTGGGCGACAACAGGATCCCATCCGTGACGCGAACCGGGCCATCGTGTTCGCGCCCTTCGTGAAGGTCGCGGCCAGGACGATCGGCAGACGGACCCGAGAGTCGAAGCCCGCCCAGACGGTGATCCGCACTGGCCATCGGGACAGCGGTGCCTCACCGGATGACAGAGTTCACGTACCCGTGAGACCGGCGAGACAAGCCTGGGACTTGCGATCGTCCGACAGATCGTCGAGGCCCACGGCGGCAACGTGCGGGCGCAGATCACCCCCGCACGGGATCCGTCTTCACAGATCAGCCTCCCCCGAGACGGGCAGCCGTCGGTGTGATCCGGTGGTCTGACGGCCCCGTGGGGGCGCACAACGACGCGGCGCCCCGTTCAGCGGTGGGAGCGGCCCCCAGCCGTCGAGGCGGGGAGCCGCTCCGCCCTCCAGGGTCGCTCAGCCGGTGACGGCCAGCTGCGGCGACTCCCCGGGAACCGTCGGCACCGGACGAGGCTCCGTCTGGTCGGCGGGCTCCGGCTTCGACTCGTCACGCATGGTCGGTGCGGGTGCCGGCGCGGGAGCAGTGCTCGGCTCGGCCGAGACGTCCATCGGGGTGGACGGAGCCGGCGACGCCTCCGCCGGAGCCGCAGGCTCGGGAGCGGTGTCGGTGGGAGCCGACGGCACGCGCGCTTCCTCGGCGGAAGCAGACGGCGCGGTCGACGGCGGTTCCGGCACCGCCGCACTGGCCGTCGTGCATGCCGTGGCCAGCAGCACGACGGCGAGCGCGCTGCCCGCGGCGCCGATACCCCGCGAGGCGGTGCTCCAGACGGTACGGCGGCGCCGGGCCGGGTTGGAGCGGTCGGACGGGTCTGATGAGTTTCGGTTGAGAGTCACACAGCGTTCAATGTCCACCGGTGCGGGGAGCATGACGCCTCCAGGCCGTGACGTGGTTCATACGAGCCGGGTGTCATGGTGAGGCGTTGCCGGACACCTGCCCGCGAGCCGCGTCAGGCCGGCAGCTCCACCGGGAACGGCTCCGCGAAATCCGCCGAGCGGCTCACGGCAGCCCATCGGAGATCCGACTCCAGCAGCCGGCGGTCCTGCGCGACGGACATCTCGGTGGCGTTCACACCGAGCGGCAGGTTGGCCGGCAGGTCGTCCCGCTTGGCCAGCGCGACGAGGATCTGGGCGGCCCGGTCGGGGTCGCCGGCCGCACCGGCACCGCCCTGGCGCATGTGCGCGTTCATGGCGCCGACGGTGGACTCGTACCCGGCAGGGGCGTCGTGCACGGTCATGGAGGCGCCGGCCCAGTCGGTGGCGAACCCGCTCGGCTCGACGACGAGCACCTTGACGCCGAACGGCGCCGTCTCGACGCGCAGCACCCGGCTGAAGCCGTCGATGGCGAACTTCGCGGCCTGGTAGGACGCGATGCCGGGCGAGCCGCCGACCCGTCCGCCCGTCGACGAGAACTGGATCACAAGGCCGCCACCCTGCTCGCGGAGCAGCGGGATCGCCGCCTTGGAGACGTTGTAGACGCCCCAGAAGTTGGTCTCGAACTGGGTGCGGAAGTCGGCGTCGTCGGTGGTCTCGATGGGCGACACGTTGGCGTAGCCCGCGTTGTTGACGATCACGTCGATCCGGCCGAAGCGAGCCGCGGTCTCGGCGAGCGCGGCACGGGCCGCGTCCTGGTCGGTGACGTCGAGCCGGAGCGGGAGCACCCGGTCGCCGTACTCGGCCACGAGATCGTCGAGCTGTTCGGGCCGCCGCGCGGTGGCGGCCACCCGATCGCCGGCGGCGAGCGCGGCGGTAGCGAGGGAGCGGCCGAGGCCGCGGGAGGAACCGGTGATGAACCATGTCTGCTGCATGCCTTTAATAAAACACTGTTGCCCTAACTTGCGCAACCCTGTTGCGCTAAGATGTGACCATGACGACTTCCGGGGACTTCCAGCGAGCGCGCTCCCCCGAGGCCAAGCTCGTCCGCGAGGCCGCCATCCTCGACGCCGCGCGCCGCCTCGGCGCCGAACGTGGCATCCGGGAGGTCACGCTGACCGACATCGCCGAGGCCGTCGGCATGCACAAGTCCGCGATGCTGCGGTACTTCGAGACGCGCGAGGAGATCTTCCTGCGGCTCACCGCCGAGGGCTGGCGGGACTGGGCCCCGGCGCTGGCCGAGCGGCTGCGCACCATCGAGCAGCCCGAGCCGGACGCCGTCGCCGCGGCCTTCGCCGGGACGCTCGCCGCCCGCCCGATGTTCTGCGACCTGCTCGCGCAGACGCCGCTGAACCTGGAGCGGAACGTGTCGGTCGAGAAGGTCCGCGAGTTCAAGCTCACGACCGGCGAGGGGCTTGGCCTGATCGTGCCGGCCGTCCGCACCGCTCTGCCCGGCCTGACGGAGCGGGACGGCGTCGACCTGATCGCGGCCGCGACGTCGATGGCCGGCACGTTCCACCAGATCGCCACGCCGGGACCTGAGGTCGCCGCTCTCTACCGCTCCGACCCCCGGCTCTCGCACGCCCTGGTCGACGTCGAACCGCGGCTCGCCCGGATCCTCGGGTCCATGCTGCGCGGCCTGACGGGACAGTAACCCGGCCCGGACTTTAGGAGCCGCGAGCACCTGTTCCCGGATATAACGGATAAATGACGCGGACACAGAGAGCGGCCCTCGGTAGCCGTGCTCGACGAATGACAGCCCTCACCGTGGCGGCAACGCTGACCGCCTCGTTGGGCCTCGCCGCGGTGACGACCACACGACCCGCCAGCGCGGCAGACAGCTCGGCAGACAGTGCGGCAGACCCTGTCCCCAGCTACGCGATGGGTATCCCAGGTAGGACCTGGGAGATCCTGAAGGCCACCGAGTGTGGTGAGGGGATCGGCGACGGCGGCAACCTCTTCGAGAACGGACGAATGTACGAGGGCAAGTGTCAGGGAGCGGTCGAGCCACCCCAGATCACCGGGGCCTGGAGCGAGACCTCGGACACGCGGGCGCTGACGTTCCGCACGGACAAGGACATCGAGCACGACGGCGCCCGCGACCGCACGGAGCTGGCGACGCCGCGCGGGTCCCTGCCCTTCCACACCAACGTGTGGGTCGGATTCGACATGCGCATCCCCGAGGGCGTCGACGACGTGACCGGCAGCGGTGCGTACGTGATGCAGCTGTGGCAGTGCACCGCGAACCCGATCGGCGGCGTGCGCATCCAGTCGGGCGCCGGCAACAGTCACAACCTCCAGTTCGTGCGCCGGGGCGACGAGCCGGGCGTGTCCGAGGGGTACTACAACACGTCGATGGCCACCAAGCCCCTCGTCCCCGGCGAGTGGCACTCCTTCGTCATCAAGTACCACGTGGAGCCCTACAGCCCCGGCGGGCCCAAGGGGCTGATCGAGGTCTGGCACAGGAAGGTCGGAGCGACCTACACCGAGACGAAGATCCTCGAGCGGGAGGACTACTTCGGCTACGGCCCGAATTCCGCGTGCGACGGCGAGTACTACGACGACTCCTTCCGGGTCAAGTACGGCATGTACAAGGACTACCAGCCGGGCGCGACGTTCCAGTCCGACTTCCGGAACGTGCGGATCGGCGCCAGCAAGAAAGAGGTACAGCCTTACTACCGCGACTGACCGCCAAGTGCTGAGCGCTCAGGACGGCGCCGGGGCTGGTCCCCGGCGCCGTCCTCCGCCTCGTTCGGGCCGTCAGCGCCCCGTCACGACGAACTTCGTGATGGCCAGAGCTTCCCGCACGTAGTCGACGGGGACCTCGTACCACGGCGTGTCCGCGTGCGCGTGGGTGGCGCGCACCCCTGCCGTCCCGGCGATCCCGGCCGCCCGGTACACGTGGTAGTCGCTCGTGACGAAGGCCGTCGTGTACTCCGTCCCGAGGCGCGCGTCGAGCAGAACCTTCGCGTGGACGAAGTTCTCGAAGGTGCTGGTCGACCGCCCCTCCTGGATGATCCGGTGCTGTGCGACGCCACGGCTGACCAGGTACCGCTCCATCGCGAGCGCCTCGGTGACGGTCTCCCCGTGCGGCAGACCTCCGGCGACCACGATGACGGCGTCCGTGTTCGCGCTCGCGTGGTCGACGGCGACGTCGAGCCGGGAGCGGAGCGCCGGTGTCACCTCGCCGTCCTGCACCGCCGTCCCGAGGACGACGACGGCGTCCTCCTCCTGCGAGGCCGTGTCCATCCTGCCGAAGAGCCCAAGGCCCGCGAAGACGAGGAGCATCAGCGCGGTGAGGCTCGGGACGAAGATCCGAAGCCACCGGGGCGGCCCCTGCCGAGCGCCCGGCCGGGTTCTGGGTAGGGAGAGCCCGTAGAACACGTACAGGGCGCCGATCACGAAGGTCGCGACGATGCCGGTGTGCATGCTGCTCACGAACAGCACGACCAGGGCATCGAGGATCAGGACGGCGCCGACGACCACCCAGAGGACCGCTCCGACGGATCTGGTCACCACGGACGCACCTTTCTCAGCACTCTTGGTGCGAGCGTTTCGGACAGGGCATAGGTCAGCGCGGCGCGGACGACGGCTTCGGCCGCTGCGGACAAACAAGCGCACGTTACCCCTAGACAGTGAGGGCTATCCCTACGGCGTTCAGCTGTCCGTCACCCTCTGGGAGTGAGAGCTTGGCGCGGCCACCTGTCGTGGTCGCGCCAAGCGACCGGTGGCTGTCAGCTCGACGCAGCTCACCGCGCCGGATGGTGCCGCGCGAGAAAACCGAGGACGGGCGGCCAGCCCCGGTGCGGCTCCGCGGCGGGAGCGGCGTGGCCGAGGCCGGGCAGCTCGAGGTACTCCGCGACGGGAATCGCGTCGGCGACCTCGCGCGCCCGGGCCGCGAAGGTGTCGGTGTCGAGCTCGAACCCCACGACCAGGCACGGGACGGCGACGTCGGCCAGGTGGGCGAGCCGGTCCTGGTAGGACGCGATGAACGCCGCGGACCGCCGTCGCGTCCGTGGGTCGGGCCGCCCGGCCCAGTCGCTCTGCGCGACGAAGCCGTCGTCGGCCAGCCGCTCGGGCGGAAACGCCGTGAGCAGGTTCAGAAGGAGCCGCAGGCCGTCGGTGCCGTGGTCGAGGAGGTCGTCCCAGGCCTGCTGGAGGACGACGTCGATCTGGTTCTGCCGCCCGTAGGGCGCCAGCAGAACGGCGGCCCGGTCAGGGACGGGCGGCGTCCACCAGCCGCCACGGCCCGTGGCGGTCGCCGGGCTGCTGGTTGCGGGTCCACCACTTCGCCGCGTAGGTGCGGCCGTCATGGGCGGCCACCGCGCCGGCCTCGAAGATGCGGGAAGCCGTCCACTGCGTGACGCCGTCGCGCTCCACGATCTCCTGCCACGGGCCGTAGGGCGCGCCGGGTTCCGTGCCGCTGGCCCACCAGGCCGCCCGCCAGGTCGAGCCCGAGTACGAGACCTCCTCACCCGCGGTGTAGACCGCCGACCTGTCCCAGACGGGAGCGGCCGGCGCGCAGCCGTCGTCGCAGATGCTGAACGACGCGAGCACGGCCTTGTGGTCGGACGGCCAGACCGCGTCCGGCGTGAGGATCACGTCGGCGCTGTCGTCCTCGACGCGCTCGTTGCGCACGATCGTCGACTGCGGGCCGACGACGGCGGCGTCGTCGATGCTGACGCGCTCGTCGGGCGTGACGAAGACGTAGTCGATGCGGTCCCGCTCGTCGGCCTCCGGCGCCCACGTGAGGTCCGACGTCGGGAAGAGCGGGTTGTCCGACGGCCAGGTGCTGCCGGGGTTGGCGACGGGGTCGGGGTAGACCTCGCGGAAGGCGTCGACCAGTCCCCCGTCGAGCAGCGTCTGCGTCGTCTGCCAGGGGATGACGACGCCGTTGTGGTCCTGCAGGTCGGCGGTCGCCTCGGTCCAGTCCTGCACCGACGGTTCGTTGAAGTCACCGCCGACGACGGCGATCCGGCCAGCGGCACGCTCTGCCGCGATGTCCTCGACCAGAGCGGCGGCGGTCACCGGGCGGCCCGACTGCCGGTTGGCCTCCAGGATGTCGTCCACGTCGGTGACCGGCGCGGGCAGCTTGTTCCAGGTGTCCCAGCCGTCCGGCCAGTCGCCCCCGACCGCGCCCCCGTACCCGCGCGGCAGGTAGGTGGCGTACCAGCGGTACTCCAGGTGCCCGCCGTACGCCACGACCTCGGTCCCGTTCACGTCGAGCACCGCCTTGGTCCACCACCGGTCCACGGTGCTGGAGTCCAGGATGGGGTAGCGCGACACGATGCCGGTGTCGGTGGCGTTGAGGTGGTCGTACCCGAGCAGCGCGGCGACCTGAGCCGGAGCATCGCCGACCTCGGGCAGGAACGTCACATCGACGTCGGTCTCGCGGATGATGTCGGCGATCTCCCGGGCACCGTCGTCGATCTGCGTACCGCCGTGCCACACGTTGAAGGCGAGCACGTTGAGCTCGCTCACCCCGTCGACCTCGGGCTTCGGCTCCGCCGGCGGCACGGTCCCGCCGGCCTCGACGGTGAGGTCGACCGGGCCGGCGAGCACGTCGTAGCCGTCGTCCTCGAGCAGGTAGACGTCGTAGTCACCCGCACCGACCGAAGCGGCGTTGCGCGTCCAGCCGTCCCGGTCGCCCGGGCCCCAGGTGACCGTACCCGTCGCCTCGGGGACGTACCGCCAGTCGAGCGACGCCGGTCCCCCGGGCACAGCCCCGTCGCGGTAGATACCTATCCAGTTGCGCTCGTGGACGGCGTCGCCGGCGTCGAACGTGACGGTGACCGACCCGTCGGTGCCGATCGCCTCCCGGTCGAGGGTGAGGGCGGGCTCCGCCGCCGAGGCCGACGGTGCGATCGCGAGCCCGGCGAGGATCCCGCCGATCCCGACGGTCGCGAGGAGACCTCGGAGGGTACGTGCTCGTACGGATGACATCTGCGGTGTGCTCCCCGGCTCGGAATGCGGTGCGGCGCGAGGCTACGAGACGTGCGTGACCGGTCCATGGCCGACGGGTGAACACGCCCGGACCACGAGGTGCGCCCCTCCTTCAGGCCTGGAGACGGGGGCTGACCACCCGCACGCAGCAGCAACCGGGGCGCGGGTCCGCGGGCCGCTCAAGGCTGGATGGCCGAAGATCATCCGTTCGGATGACCCACGAGGTCGACGATCGGCCGACGCGGCCCGCCCGCGCCCAGCCATAACGTCGGGGCATGACAGCCACCGCTGCGACCACCTCCGCCTCCACCCCGTCAGCATCCGCGAACAGGGTGCACGGCCTCGACGCACTGCGCGGCGGCGCACTGCTGCTCGGGATCGTCCTGCACTCGCTGCTCCCGTTCATGGCCTATGCCCCCTGGCTCATCACCGACAGCGTCACCACCCCGGCCGCCGACTGGGGCGTGGTGGTGATCCACCTGTTCCGGATGTCGCTGTTCATGATGCTCGCCGGCTACTTCGCCCGGCTGATCCTGCACCGCAAGGGGCTCCGCGCGTTCGCCGTCGACCGGCTGCGGCGGATCGGGCTGCCCGTGATCGTGTTCTGGCCGTTGGCAGTGCTGCCGATCGGGATCCTCGCCGTCGTCGGCGCTGCCGTGCGCGGTCAGGAGACGCCGCAGGCACCCCCGAGCTCGGTCCACCCCGTCCTGGCGGCTCTGGACCCCGGGCACATGTGGTTCCTCGTGGTCCTGCTGCAGATCTACGTGATCGCCCTGGCCGGGCGAGCCGTGCTGCGTCGGGTCCTCGGCAACGAGCGCGCCTCCGCGCTCGCCGAGCGGGCCGGCGGCTGGTTCAGCGGCCCGGCCGGCGTGCTGCTGACCGCCGTGCCGTACGCCGCCGGGGTCCTCCTCCAGGGCGCTCCGGTGGACGGGGGCATCCACATGCCGCTGAGCATCTTGCCGGAGGCCGAGGTGCTGGTGGCGTACGTCGGTGCGTTCGCCGTCGGGTACGCGCTGCAGGCACGGCCTGACGCGCTGGTCCGCCTGAGCCGTGGCCGGTGGGTCCACCTGGCGGTGGCCGTGCCGTCGTCGGCCGCGGTGTTCTACCTGATCCCCACCGAGAACCCGGCGGCACTCGCCCCCCTGGGGGCGCTCGCGTCGGCAGCCTGGTGCTACGCGCTCACCGGGCTGTGCGTCCGTTACCTGAACGGCGAACGGCCCGCCCTGCGGTACCTCGCCGACGCGTCGTACTGGATGTACCTGATGCACCTGCCGCTGCTGGTCGCCATCGAGATCCCGCTCGCCGACCTGGCCCTGCCCGTCGTCGTCAAGCTCCTCATCACCTGGGTGGTCACCTTCGTGGTCCTGGTACTGAGCTACCACGTCCTGGTGCGCTCGACCTGGGTCGGCGGGTGGCTGAACGGCCGCCGCCACCCGTGGACGTGGCCGCCGATGACCTCCGGGAACGAGCGGGAGACGCTCAGCGCACCGGCCAACGCCTGATGCCGGCGGCGGCGTACACGGCCTCGGTGAGCTCGGTGGACCGGAACCGGGCCCGCCTGCCGACCGCGCTGAGCTCGCCCCAGTAGTTCGGGGTGTAGCCGAAGCTCAGCTCGTGCTCCGGATCGGCGAACGCGAGGGAACCGCTCGCACCCGTGTGCCCGAACAGGCCGGGAACGCCGACGCTCGGCCACATCGGGCCACCCGGGAGCTGGAAGCCGAGGCTCCAGTCGGTCCGCATGCGCAGCACCTCGTCCCGCCCGACCGCCTGCGGCTGGCGGGCGGCGTTCATGAGCTCGGCGGAGACGATCCGACGTCCGTCCACCGGCCCGATGAGCGCCGCGAAGAGGCGGGCGAGGGCGATCCCGCTGCCCACCCCGCCGGCGGACGCGTCCTCGACGTCGTACCGGACGAGCTCGTCGTGGTCGTCGAAGCCCGCGGCGCTGGCGCCGAACGTGGCGCGGTACGACACGGACCGGCGGTCCATGACACCCAGCGCGTACGGGAGCCACGTCGGGTTGAGCAGGGACCGGAACGCCTGGCTCTGCGAGGGACCGACCATCGGTGCGACCCGGTGGTGCTGGTCGGCGGGCACACCGAGGTGGAGGTCGAGCCCATGGGCGGTCGCGATCTCGTCCGCGAAGTAGCGCCCGACAGTGCGTCCGGTCACCGCCCGCACCAGCCCGCTCAGGATGTATCCGTAGGTGACGGCGTGGTAGCCGTGCCGCGTGCCCGGCCGCCACCAGAGCTTCTGCCGCTCGAGCCGGTGCAGCACCTCGTCGAGTGCGACGGCGTCGTCGTTGCTGACCGAGGCGTCGAGAGCCGCCAGGCCGGAGCGGTGCGCGAGCACCAGATGCACCGGGATCTCGGCCTTGCCCTGCTGCCCGAACTCCGGCCAGTAGTCGGCGACGGGCCGCTCCAGGTCGATCACGCCCTGGTCGACGAGGTGCAGCACGGCCGAGGTGGCGAGCGCCTTGCTGGTGGACGCGATGGGCGTCATGGTGTCCCGTTCCCAGGGACGCGTTCGGGCTCGGTCGGTGTGCCCGCCCCAGATCTCCACGACCGGGCGCCCCGCCCGGTAGACGCCGAGCGAGGCGCCGACCTCTCGCCCCGAGTCGATGAAGCCCGCGAGCAGGTCCGCGACAGGACCGAAGCCCGATTCACAGTGGCCGCTGATCAACTTTCTGAAAGTCACTATCAAAAGATAGCCGGTATCATGCGGGGTGTGAAGACAGAGGACGTAGGTGCAGGACGACGGCGTGGCGACACCGCACCACCGGGTGGGCTGCGGGCGCGCAAACGCCGCCAGACGGAACGCCGCATCCAGGCGGCAGCCCTTGCCCTCTTCGACCGGCACGGCTTCGACGACGTGACCATCGAGCACGTGGCGGACGCTTCGGACGTCTCGGTGGCGACCGTCTACCGGTACTTCGTCACCAAGGAGAACCTCGTCCTCCATGACCCGCTGGAGAGCGAGCTGACGAACGCGATCATCGAGGCGATCCGCACCGGTCTGGACATCCCGGCGGCGCTGGAGCACGTCCTGGAGCACCTACCGACAGGGTCCGCCGAGGAGGCGGAGCGCGATGCCCGGACCCGGATCAGGCTCGCCAACGAGGTACCAGCCATCGCCGGCGCCGCGCACATCCGGGCCCGGGCACGTGCCGAGGAGCTCGTCGACGCACTTCCCGCCGCTCGGCGCGAGGACCGGTTGCGCGCGCGGGTCCATGCACTGGCCGCCCTCGCGACCCTGGAGGCCGCTGCCGACCACTGGCACGACGCCCAGGACCCGGCGACCCTGCGGGACGTCTCACTGGCAGCGATCCGATCGCTCCGGTCAGCGGCCACCGACTGAGAGTCGTTCGCCGGTCAGCCCTGCTCGGCGTCGAGCCGTTCGAGGATGCGGCTCGAGATCCGCCCGAGCTCAGCGAGGTCGGCGGGGTCGAGTGCGTCGACGACCAGCCTCCGGACCGTGACGACGTGCTTGGGCGCTGCGGCTTCGATGACCTCGCGACCCTGCGCGGTGATCACCACGAACGCGCCGCGGCCGTCCTCGGCGCACTCCTCGCGGGCCACGAGCCCACGCTTGATCATCCTGGCCACCTGGTGCGACAGGCGGCTCCGCTCCCAGTCGATCTCCTCGGCCAGGTCCTGGAACCGCACGCGCCCGTCGGCGACGTCGGTGAGCGCGACCAGGATCTCGAAGTCGGCGCCGGACAGGCCCGACTGGGCCTGAAGATTCGCGGTCAGATGCCTGGGGAGCCTCTGCTGCAGCCGGATGAAGGTACGCCAGGACCGCTCCTCCTCGGCGCTCAGCCAGGGCACGTCGTCGCTCATGGCGTCCAGCCTACCGCGTAGTTGACGCATCAACTAGCGCTCCGGTCCGCACCCGCTAGCCAGCTCTCACGCGTCTGGTGCCGTATGCCCACACCGCGATCTCGACGCGGTTGCGGACGCCGAGCTTGGACATCAACGACGCGACGTGGGTCTTGACCGTGCTCAGGCCGACGAAGAGCTCGGTGGCGATCTCGGCGTTGGTCCGACCCCGTGCGACCAGCGTGAGCACCTCTTCCTCGCGCTCGGTGAGGGGGTCGGTGGGCTGGACCGGTACCACCGGCACCTGATCGGCGAAGGTCGCCAGCAGCCGGCGCGTGACGTTGGGGGCGATCAGTGCCTCCCCGTCGGCCGCCGCGTGGATGGCCTGCACGAGCAGCTGCGGCCCGGCGTCCTTGAGCAGGAAGCCGCGGGCGCCGGCGCGCAGGGCGCCGAGGACGTACTCGTCGAGGTCGAAGGTGGTGATCACGACGACTGCCATCGGGTCGGTCACGTCCGGCCCGGCCAGGCGCCGCGTCACCTCGACGCCGTCGAGCCCGGGCATCCGGATGTCGACGAGGAGGACATCGGGACGCAGCCGGGTCGCCAGGTCGAGCGCCGCGAGCCCGTCCGCCGCCTCCCCCACGACCTCGAGGTCGGGTTGCGCACCGAGGATCATCACCAGCCCGGCCCTGACCAGGTCCTGGTCGTCGGCCACGACAACACGGATGCTCATGCCCACGCCTCCACCGGCAGCACGGCCTCGACCACCCAGCCGCCCTCGGCCCTCGGGCCCGCGGAGAGCGAACCGCCGAGGAGCTGGGCACGTTCGGACATGCCCAGCAGGCCGAACCCGGGCTCCGGGGCCGGCCCCGGCTCGGTCTGTCCGTCGTCGCTGACCCGCAGCCGGACGGCCTTGCCCTCCCTGCGCACGTCGATCCCCACGCGGGTCGCGTTCCGGGCGTGCCGTACGGCGTTGGTCAGGGCCTCCTGCGCGAGCCGGTAGACCGCGGCGTCCATGGGTCCCGCCAGCCGGACCGACGAACCGTCCAGCGAGACCTCGACGGTGGGCGTCGCGTCGGTGCGCGCCAGACCCGGCAGGTCCGCGACGCCCAGCTGTGGTGCGTAGGCGACGTCCTCCTCGTCACGCAGCACCCGCACCATGGATCTCATCTCCGCCAGGGTCCGCGACGCTTCGGACTCGATCGCCGCCAGGACCTCGGCAGCCTTCTCGGGCCGGACGCCGGCGACCACGCCGCCGGCCTGCGCCTGCACCGCGATGGCCGAGACATGGTGGGCCACGGTGTCGTGCAGCTCGCGCGCCAGCGCCACCCGCTCCTCGTTGCGGATCTCGCGCTGCTGGCGGTGCCAGAGGTCAGCGCGGTAGCGGAACACTGCCGCGAGGGCGACGAACAACAGCAGGAGGACGCTCCCGCCGAAGGCATCGGCCCAGCCCGCGGAGGAGGCGTACATCCCAAGAACGACCACGACCGTCACGAACACTGTCCCCAGGACCATCTCCCGGCCCGAGCCCCACCGCACCAGGGAGTAGAGGAGGATCAGCACGGCCATCATGGAGTAGAGGCCGAGGTCCCCGGCCTGCGCGGTCAGCTGGACGACCGACAGCAGCCCGGCGACGCCCCACCCCACCAGAGCGGCGATCAGCGGCCGGTCCCGCCGCCAGAGCAGGGCAGGCATCAGCGCCAGGGCGAGCACCGTCACCAGGGGTCGCCAGACCAGGTCCGGCCGGACGATGCCCTCGACCAACGCGGCGGCGGCAAGCACGCCCACCAGCAGCCCGTCGAGACGACCGATGGGTGGGACGTCAGCAGGCCGCGGCTCATGCCAGATGGAGCGCCGGACGGTGACCACGGCTCCAGCCTAGAGATCGGCGCGCCGTGGCGTATCCACCGAAAGAACGAGAGAGATCCTGCCATCGGCCTGGCAGCTCCGGCCTCCGGGCGGATCTGCCCGCCGCCGGGCTCGACGATCGTGGACGCACCGATCCACACCACGACAACGGAGCCCACCATGAGAACACGTCAGCCCGCCAGCACACTGGAAGACCAGCCGATCCCGGTGCGAGCCAAGCTCGCCGCGGCGTGGACAAGCTTCATGTTCCTGTACGCCTACGTGGACATCCTCGGCTTCTTCACGCCCGGCATCGTCGAGGACATCCTCGACGGCAAGGTCTTCGAGTTCGACCTCTCCCAGACCTTCTCGACCACGGCACTGACCCTCATGGCCATCCCGATCTTCATGGTCGTGCTGTCGATGACACTGCCCGCCCGGGCGAACCGCGTCACGAATCTCGTCGTGGCCCTGCTCTACGTCCCCGTCACGGTATTCAACGTGGCGGGCGGGTTCTGGCTGTACTTCTACGGCCTTGGCGTCGTCCTGGAGCTCATCGTTCTCGCCCTCGTCGTGCGGTACGCCTGGACCTGGCCCAGCACCGCACCGTCGGCGACGGCGACCACGGGGACGAGACCGGACCGTGAGACCGTTCGCGCCCCACGGTGAGCGTGAACCCGGCGGCGGCTCCCGGCCGGCTCGCGAGGTCGGCCGGGTGCCGGCAGAGGCGGCGGGCCGTCCCGCCGGATGCCATCAGAGGCCGGCGAACGCGTCCTTGTGCTCGGTGAGCCACTCGGAGAAGGTCTTGAGCCGCGGGTTGAGCTCGCGGACCTTGGCCAGATCGCGGCGTCCGGTGAACTCGTCGGCGAACTCGGCGTAGAACTGGAACATGTTCCCGAGGTCGTCCGCCCCGGGGAAGCCTGCCGAACGAAGGCCGTCAAACGGGACCGGGTAGTAGTGGACCGGCTCGCCGAGGAGCTCGGCGAACGCCGCCGCGTACTCGGCACCCGTCAGGTGCTCGCCCGCGATGCTCACGGTCTCGCCGGCGAGTGCCGTACCGCGCTTGAAGATCCCGTGGGCGGTGCGGCCGATGTCCTCGGCGGCTATCCCGGCGAGCTTGCTGTCGGCCATCGCGATGGCGAGGACGAGGCTGCCGTCCTCCTGACGCTTGGGCGGGAAGAATCCGAGGAAGCTGTCCCAGTAGAACGTGGTCTGCAGGAACGTGGTCGGGACGCCGGCCTCCGTGAACAGGGCGTTGGCCTCGCCCTTGACGTCGAAGTGCGGGACCTTGTACTCGCCCATCAGGGTGGGCATCCGGTCGTCGTCCAGCGGCACAAAGTTGCGCGTGTCCTCCAGCGTCGACCAGATCGCGTGCTCGATGCCCGTGGCCTGCGCCGCCCGGGCGAGGGTGCGGGCCTGCGCGTACTCGCGCTCGGGTGAGCCGTGCGCCCAGTAGTCGGTGACGAGGTAGGCCCCGTAGGCGCCGTCCAGAGCCGCGACCACACTTGCCTCGTCGTCGAGATCCGCGGCAACCACCTCGGCACCGAGCTCGGCGAGCTCCTGGGCCTTGTCGGAGCCAGGGTTCCGGGTCAGCGCGCGGACGGTGAACTCGGAGTCAGGGTCCGCGAGGATCGCGTGGGCGAGCCCACCCCCCTGGGAACCCGTGGCACCGACGACGGCGATGATCTTCTGCTCGGACATGGTCTTCTCCTCTTGATCCGGTCGCACGCTACAGCTCGATGGTTGACGCATCACCTATCAGCGCCCACCGATGCGTGACATGTCAACCAACCTAGGTCCGGATAGATGACGTGTCAAGCAGATCTCCACGCGCGAGCAGGAAAGCGCGACCGTAAAGTCGAAAGATCCGGCGGGTCCAAACGCAAAGGACTCAGATGCGAGGCTTGCGATGAGCATCTCCATGTTCCCCTTCGAGCTCGCCCATCGAGCCGCCGCGGTGCTCCGCTCCGACCTCGAGGTCAGCATCACCGTGCGGCAGCACGGGCTGACGGTGCGCGCGGGCAGCAGCACGGGCGCTGCCGCACGGTGCGACCAGGCCGAGTCCCTCGCCGGGAGCGGACCATGCATCGACGCCATGGACCAGCTGACCGCCGGCGTGGTCCCGATGATCGGCGACGTCGAGACGTGGGACGCCTGGCGGAAACAGGCGACCCACGAAGGCTTCGTCTCGGCGGCGGCGGTTCCTGCAGTGGTGGACGACCACATCGCCGTGGCCCTCAACCTCTACTCGCGCTCGCCAGACCCATGGACGGGCGAGCTGCTCACCGCCGCCGACGGCTACGCGCAGATCACGGCGGCCATGGTGCGGCTGCACCTGGGCCTTGCCGAGCTCGAGGACGGCGCCATCGGGTACTACCAGCAGATGTCCGACACGATCACGATCGAGCGCGCCATCGGCGCGATCATGCAGACCAACGACTGCGGCGAGTCCGAAGCCAGAAAGATCCTCGAGTCCACCTCCCTGCACCGCAACGTGAGCCGGCGAGAGGTTGCGGAGACGCTGTTGCGCGCCCTGGTGGTCAGCGATCCCTATCCGGAGGGCCCCAGCTAGGTCCAGCACCGGCAGATCATTCAGCCTGCCGGGGCTTGCTCGGCGCACCCGCCCGATCGGACCCGGTAGCGGGCCAGCCCATGACATGGAATTTGTCTTGCTCCCCGGGCCGGAGTCCTTCGAGAGTGTGCGGATGCTGATCAGACAAGAGCGCCCGTCCGACGCCCAGGCCGTCCGGGCAGTCACCGCGGCTGCCTTCGCAAGGGTCGCCCACGCCGCGCCACCGGTCGAGCCGGACGGCGTGCCCGGCGAGGCCACCCTGGTCGGATGGCTGCGCGGCGACCCGGGGTGGGTGCCGGAGCTGTCGCTGGTCGCCGAGGCCGGATCAGGGTCCGGCGCAGAGGTGGTCGGTCACGTCATCGCCACCCACGGACGCCTCGCGGAGCGGCCCGCACTCGGGCTCGGGCCGCTCAGCGTTGATCCCGCACACCAGGGCAGCGGGATCGGTTCCGCCTTGATGCATGCGCTCCTCGGCGCGGCCGATGCGATGGGCGAACCGGTGGTGGTGCTCCTCGGCGACCCGGCGCTCTACTCCCGGTTCGGGTTCGTGCCTGCCGGGGGCCTCGGGATCGAGGCGCCCGACCCCGGCTGGGGTGACTACTTCCAGGCGCGCACCCTGAGCGCATGGCGCGCGGAGTACGCGGGACGGTTCCGCTACGCCGCCTCGTTCGACCGACTCTGACCGTGCCGGTCCCAGCGGTGCCGAACGGTCGGCCCCCTCCATCGTCATGAACCGATACAAATCCCCACGAAAACGATGTCTTATCAGAATTGGTTGACGACCGGGTTTCACCCTGCCAACGTGTGAGAGCGCTTCCACTGTTTTGCTCCGGAAGCGATGTGATTGCGCAATTTCGCAAGTCCTTCATCACCCTCGATGACGCGGGAACGAGATGAGCCGAGCACCCGATGTCGGGGCGGCTCCGAGAGGACGACGATGTTCCATCCTTCTGCCAGGACAGGCTCGGCGGCTCATTCCGACAGGACAGGGCGACCGCCCGGCGGCGACCTGCTCACATCCCGTCCGCGCCGGCGGGGACGACGTTCGCGCACCGCGGTGCTCGCAGCAGTCGTGATCACGCTCTCCACGATCAGCGCCTTCCCGGCGATGGCGGCCGAACCGACGCCCGTTGGTGCGGGGAGCTACACGACCGACCAGGTCGGCCCGGCACCTGAGGGATGCGCCCCGCTCGCGACCGACGCTCGCGCGTTCATCACCGACTCGGCCCCCGAAGGGGCAGTGCCGACGAACGACTGGTGGTCCTCCCTGAGCTTCAAGAAGTTCGACTGCTCGATGAGCGAACCGCTGCACGCGCACCCCGTGTCGTACAAGCCGTCGCCCGGGGGCCTCGGGCTCTCGTACACCCAGCAGCCCACCCTCTACGGGACACCCGGTGGTATCGGGGAGTTTCACTACCCGTACAGCCAGGACCTCGTCGTCGGCGTCGCGGGACTGAACGCGTCCGTCGTCGAGGTCGCCGACTGGAGCGACTGGACCGTCACCCCGTCGTGGAGCGACGGAGCGCGCTCCATGAAGGCGACGATCGGGCACGGACTCCCCCTCGCCTGGTTCGAGATGACGGGCGGTGACGCGCGCCTCACCGGCGCGTCGGACCTCCGCGTGTGGCTCCGCGACGGCGCCCGCATCGGGTTCAGCACGGGTGGCGCGGACTATGTCGCGTTCGCTCCGACCGGGTCGTCCTGGACGACGTCCGGCAGCGTGCTGAGCAGCAACCTCTCCGGCAAGGGCTACCTCTCTGTCGCCGCGCTTCCCACGACGCCCGGTGACAGCGACGCCGCGCGAACCGCCCAGGCGAACGCGTACGCCCCGTACGCCTCTGTCGAGGTGACCGGAACCCGCGCGGACTACGTCTACGACGAGGCCACGAGCATCGTGCGTACTACCTACTCCTTCGAGACCGAGGCGCACGAGGGCAGCAACGCGGGCACGGTCGTCGCGCTCTACCCGCACCAGGACGTGTACCTCGAGGGGTCTACCGGCGACGGGCCGGGCGGCGGCGCGGCATCCGACCGCGACTACCAGTCCGCACGCGGGACGATGAACACGCTGGTCGGAGCGACGTCGTTCACGACGGAGACCCCCTTCACCGGCGTCCTGCCGGAGGTCCCTGCGGTCGCGACCGCAGCGGGCGACGCGAACGCGCGGCTCGACGCCCTGCTCGACGCCGAGGCCGGCGACCCGATGAGCATCGACGGTGGCGACACCTACTGGACCGGCAAGGCGCTCGGCCGCGCCGTGCGGATCGCGGAGATCGCCGACCAGCTCGACCGCACGAGCGTGCGCGATGCGGCGCTCGCACAGATCGAGGCCACGCTCACGGACTGGTTCACGGCGAGCGCCGGCGAGACGGAGCAGCTGTTCGCGTACAACGAGAACTGGGGCACCCTGGTGGGCTTCCCGGCCGGATACGGGTCGGACAAGGAGCTGAACGACCATCACTTCCACTACGGGTACTTCATCGTCGCGGCCGCCACGCTGGCCCGGTTCGATCCGGCGTGGGCGACCGACCAGCAGTTCGGCGGCATGGTCGACCAGCTGATCGCGGATGCCAACAACTTCGACCGCACCGACCTGCGGTACCCGTATCTCCGGGACTTCGACATCTACGCGGGCCACGACTGGGCGGCGGGCCACGGCGCGTTCGTCAACGGCAACAACCAGGAGTCGAGCTCGGAGGGCCAGAACTTCGCGAACGGTCTCATCCAGTGGGGTACCGCTACCGGCGACGACGCCACGCGTGACGCCGGGATCTACCTCTACGCCACGCAGACGGCGGCGATCCAGCAGTACTGGTTCGACGGGTCCGGTGCGATGCCCGACGCCTTCGGGCACTCGACGGTAGGCATGATCTGGGGCAGCGGCGGCGCGTACGCGACCTGGTTCAGCGGCGAGGCCGAGATGATCCAGGGCATCAACACGCTGCCGATCACTGGCGGCCATCTCTACCTGGGCCTGCGCCCCGACGACGTCGTCGACAACTACGACGAGATGGTCGCGACCAACAACGGCGGTCCCACGGTCTGGCAGGACCTCCTGTGGTCGTATCTCGCGCTCGGGGACGGTCAGCGAGCGCTCGCCGCACTCGACTCCGACCGCGAGTACCCGGTCGAGGAGGGCGAGAGCCGCGCGCACACGTACCACTGGATCGCCAACGTCGCCGCGCTGGGCACTGTCGACCCCGCGGTGACCGCCAACTCCCCGTTGGCGGCCGTCTTCACCAAGAACGGGGCGCGCACCTACGTGGCCTCGAACATCACGCAGTCGCCCCGCACCGTGCGGTTCTCGGACGGGACCTCGCTCGCGGTCCCTGCCGGGAAGACCGTCACCTCGGGTGCTCATACGTGGAGCGGGGGCGGCGCCCCGAGCGGCACCGACCCGACGGACCCGACAGATCCGACAGATCCGACAGATCCGCCCGTTCGGGCCGCGACGACGTTCTACCTGACGGCAGGCGGTGCCCTCGTCACCGAACCCGGCACCGCCTCCACGGCCGTGCTCGGCGCGCGCTCGGGACCGGACGCTGTCGGCGATCCGGGTACCGGGCTCACCGCCACGCTGGACCACGTCACGGGCGACTTCGGCGGCCTGCGCACCGCCTTCGATCTCGGCGTGGACGCAGGAGCGAATGTCGGCAACGGCACGCGACTGCGCGTCTCCTACGACCTCAGCGGCGACGGTTCCTTCGACCGGGTGGAGACCTACAGGTACTTCGCCACGGACCCGGTTCCCGGCTTCGAGCGCTACACCTCGGTGAACCAGGCGATGGAGAGTTCCGCAGGTACTCTCGGCGACCTCACCGACGGCACGATCAAGGTCGAGATCTGGAACGTGCTCGGCAACGCGTCCTCGCTCGTGAACCTCGCGGACTCCGTCTTGGAGGTGCCGTTCGGCCCGTTGACCGTGAGCTGACGAGCACCAAGGAACGATGCCCCGGTCGGGAGCGGCCGGGGCATCGGCCTGCTCGCAAACCTTCGGGTCTCCCGACCAGTTCCGCTACGCCGCCTCTTTCGACGACTCTGACCTTCTCTTGACGCTTGACTGAAGAATCATTGAGTTGTTCATTTGCCAAACACTGTGCAGATGGGGCGAAACCTCCTATAAAGGGAGAGATCGGGTCATGCCTGGAGTGACTCGACGAATCCTCGGGGGGCAACTCAATGAAGCAACGCCTGTTCCGCATCGTCGCCGCCATGGCGGCGACGAGCCTTGCCACGGTCGGACTGGTGACCACGTCGGCCCTGCCGTCGTACGCCGCCGGCGAGTCCTATGTCGCCCTCGGCGACTCCTATTCCTCGGGCACGGGCACCAGGGCCTATATCGACGACGGCACCCAGTGCCTGCGCTCGGTCTACGCCTACGCCAGCCTGACCGCAGCGGCGAAGAGCTACAGCCTCAACTTCCGGGCCTGCTCGGGAGCGGTAGTGGCTGACGTGACGAACAACCAGCTCAGCGCCCTGGGCTCGAGCACGAGGTACGTCACCATCTCGATCGGCGGCAACGACGCCGGATTCACCGACGTGCTCACCGAGTGCGCCCTCCCGGCATGGGCCAGCGACTGCGCCGGGACGGTCGCCGCGGCGCGTACGTTCATCTCCACCACCCTCCCGGGGCGGCTCAACACGCTCTACGCCGCCATCAGGACGAGGGCACCCAGCTCGAAGGTGGTCGTCGTCGGCTACCCGAAGATGTTCATGGGCGAGGACTGCAACCTGGCGACCTTCTTCAGCCCGGAGGACCAGGCAGCGCTCAACAACGCCGTCGTGCACATCAACTCGGTCACCTCTATGGCCGCCTCCGCCAGGGGGTTCACCTTCGTCAACCCGGTCAGCCGCTTCACCGGCCACGCCGTGTGCGACTCGACCGAGTGGATCAACGGCTACTCGAACCCGCAGCAGGAGTCCTTCCACCCCAACCGCCTCGGTCACGCCAACGGCTACACGCCGCTGGTCAGCGGCGTCCTGACCGGCGCGAGCGTCAGCGTGACCAGCGAGGTGCTGGCCAAGGCGCAGGACGGCGCAGCGGCGCAGGCGAAGCTTCAGCGGACGTACGCCGACGCCGACCGCAAGATCAAGCCGAAGCCCTTCCGGCCCCCGACCAAGGCCGGTCTGGAGGAACGCGCGAAGGAGAGGGGCGTCGACTTCGACGCGTGGTGGTCCGAGGTGCAGCGGTCAGGTCGAGCTGCACACCTGTCGCCGTGAGCAACGGAGCCTGACAGGTTCTCACCCATAGGTTCCGGGACCGCCCCGGAACCTATGGGTTCACTTCGCCTCCGCCACGAGCCATTGACACGCCTTCACAGGCCCGGGAGACTTCACCCGGATGTTAACGCTCACATCCGCTCTCAAGGAGGAGAGACATGAACGCACCTGCGCATCAGCCACGCCGTCGACGTCGTGGCGCAACCCTGTTCTTCGCCGCTCTGGCGGCGCTCGCCGTCCTGCTCCCTTTGACCGTGTCGGGCACGGTCGCCACGGCTGCCCCCGGCTCGACGTTCCAGAACCCCCTGGTCGGCACGCCCAACAGCGCCGACCCGTGGCTGGGCTACCACAACGGCAACTACTACTACGCGGCCACGACGTGGACCGGCGACATCTACCTCCGCAGGTCGCCCACCCTGGCCGGCCTGAAGACCGCCGCAGAGACCCGGGTGTTCCAGATGTCGCAGCCGGGCGCGACGTCGAACATGTGGGCCCCGAGCCTGCACCAGCTCAACGGCAGGTGGTACCTGTACTACTCGGCCGGCCCCAGCTCGTGCTGCGGCGGCCAGCGTCAGCACGTGCTCGAGAGCGCGGGGTCGGACCCGATGGGTCCGTACACCTACAAGGGCAAGCTCGACCTCATGCCGAACGACGGCTGGGCGATCGACGGCAGCGTCATGACCGTTGGCGGCACCAACTACTTCGTGTTCTCCGCCTTCACGAACAACGGCAGCTTCGAGTCGGGCGCCACCCAGAACCTGTACATCTCCCGGATGACGAACCCGTGGACGGTCGCCGCCCACGGCACCCTGATCTCCCAGCCCACGCACTCGTGGGAGACCCAGGGCAACCCGGTCAACGAGGGCCCGACCGTGCTGCAGCGCGGCGGCCGCACGTTCCTCACCTACTCGGCGAGCTTCTGCGCCACCCCGGACTACAAGATCGGCATGCTGGAGCTGACCGGACCGGACCCGCTCAGCAGGAGCTCGTGGACCAAGAACAGCACGCCGCTGTTCCAGCGCAGCGACGCCAACGGGGTCTACGGGCCCGCCCACCACACCTTCTTCAAGTCACCGGACGGCACCGAGGACTGGATCGTCTACCACGCGAACTCCTCGTCCTCCCAGGGGTGCGGCACCACGCGCACCAGCCGGGCCCAGCGGATCTCCTGGAACCCGGACGGCACCCCGAACCTCGGCGTCCCCGTCTCGACCTCGACGACCCTGGCCGGCCCGTCCGGCGAGAACAGCAACCCGGGCGCCGTTCCGGTGCGCCGCCTGCAGTCCTACAACTTCCAGGACCGCTACGTCCGTCACGCCGACTTCTCCGTGCGGATCGACCCGAACGTGAGCCCGGCGCTCGACGGCAGGTTCCGCGTCGTCGCAGGCCTGGCGAACAGCGGCTCGGGGTACGTCTCGTTCGAGTCGGAGAACTATCCCGGCTACTACCTGCGGCACGACAACTACGTGCTGCGCCTCGCCCCGAACGACGGGTCCTCGACGTTCCGGAGTGACGCGACGTTCAGGCAGGTCGCCGGTCTGGCCGGCTCCGGATGGTCCTCGTTCCAGTCGTACAACTACCCCGACCGGTACGTCCGCCACGTCGACTACGCGCTCCGGATCGACACGATCGGCACCGACGCCGCACGCCAGGACGCCACGTTCCGGCTCGTCGACTGACCCTCCCGACAGACCGACGGCGCCTGGCCCGTCCAGGCACACGACAAAGGAGTCCACATGACCCACGCCGTCCCTCTCCTCCAGGCGCGCCACAGGCTGCTCGCCTTCCTCGCGGTGCTCGCCATCGCCCTGTCCGTGGCCCAGGTCGTGAACGCGCCCCCGGCCCAGGCGGCGACCGCGTACATCTACACCACGTTCAAGGGCGACGCCGCCGCCGACCAGGAGCTGTGGGTCTACACCTCCTCGAACGCGGCCAGCTTCAGCACCCTCGCGGACACCAACTTCCGGGGCCCGACGGGCGCGCTGCGCGACCCGAGCATCATCAAGTCGGGCGGCACCTACTACATCGCCTACACGGTCCAGTCCTGGACCACGCAGTCGACGCACTTCAACATCGCGCGCAGCACGGACCTGCGGAACTGGACGCACGTCGCCTCCGTCCCGGCCGGCGTGAGCGGCACGGCCTACACCTGGGCTCCCGAGTTCTACGTCGAGGGCGGCACGGTCCGCGTCGTCGTCAGCCTCGGCACCTCGGACCACCAGTTCGTGCCCTACGTGTACACGGCCCAGAACAGCGGCCTGACGTCGTGGAGCGGCCCGACCCGGCTCGGCATCCCCGCCAACCACATCGACACGTACATCGTGAAGCGCGGCTCGACCTACCACGCGTTCGTGAAGAACGAGACGTCCAAGTGGATCGAGCGGTGGACCTCGACCAACTTCACCACCTGGACCAACCAGGGGAACCAGTGGCAGCAGTACCACGAGGGTCCCTCGGTCGTGCAGCTGGAGAACGGCTCGTACCGCGCCTACATCGACCGGTACCCCAGCGGCGGCATGTGGACCTCCACGAGCTCCGACCTCACCTCCTGGAGCGGCCTGGCACAGGTCGGCTGCGACGGCTGCCGGCACGGCACCGTCATCCTCGACACGACGTACAGCGGGGCATCCGGCGAACGCGTCACCAACCGGCACAGTGGCCTGGTCATGGACGTCCAGAACCCCAACCTGAACAACAACGCCCGCGTCGGCCAGTACGCGTGGAACGGGGAGAACTGGCAGCGCTGGGCCTTCGAGGACGCCGGTTCCGGCTACCTCCGGATCCGCTCCGTCCACTCCAACAAGTGTCTGGACGTCTCCGGCACCGCGGACGGCTCCGAGGTCCAGCAGTACGACTGCTACAACGGGACCAACCAGCAGTTCACGCTGCGGAACACGAGCAACGGCTACGTCGAGATCGTCGACCGGCGCAGCGGCAAGTGCATCGACGTCCCCGGACAGTCGACGGCGAACGGCACCATCCTGAAGATCTACCCCTGCAACGGCGGCAACAACCAGCAGTGGCTGCGCGCCACCGCCTGACCTGAACCACGGAACGGCGTCGGCCATCCAGCGGCTGACGCCGTTCCGCGGCCAGGTAGATTCCCCGCATGGCGTCTCGAGAGTTCTATCTGGCCCGGTCCGAGCCGATGCCTCTCGCACGAGCAGTGCTCCTGGCAGCGGGCATCCTGCTGGCCGGCACGCTCCTTCTCGTCTGGATCGTCCTCGACCCGAGTGAGTCCGTCGGCGACGACGCTCTCGGATACGTCGCCGGCGGCGCCCTGGCCCTTTCCGGTGCCGGCGCGCTGGTCGGCGTCATCGTCCAGGCCGCCCGCCGACGCCGACAGCCGGCACCCGAGCCCGTGCTCCTGCTGGACGACGGCGGATTCACCGCCTGGGGCGGGCTCCGGGTCCGCTGGACCGACGTCGTCTCCTGGGAGGTCTACCGCCACCACGGCCTGTACGAGCTCACCGAGGACGAGCGCGACCCGGACGACCCCGACGACATCCACGAAGAGGTCGACGAGCTTCTCGTGTTCGTGACCGTGCGGCACCCCGAAGCGATCCTCCGGAGACTCGAACCGGACGTGCGGGACGCCTATCTCGACTCCGAGCTCAACGACGAGCACGGCCGGCCGATCGAGCCCAGGTCACCGATCCGCTTCGGCGTCGACGGGCTCGATGTCCCGGACGACGAGGTGATCGCCGAGGTCGAGCGCCTCAGCGGGATGCCGCCGATCTCCCGTCCTGCACGGACATAGCCGGCGTCTGGTTCAGGTGGGGTCGGTGAGCTGTCGCATCGCGTCAAGCAACGTCGTGTAGACCGGTCCAGGCTGCGGGTCGTCCCAGTCCGACGAGGATTCGTCGTGAGCGAGACCGGCTGCTGCGGGTGCGAACAGCCACCACACGTTGCCCCAAGGGTCGATGAACCGGGCGATGTCGAAACCACCGTAGAACGGAGAGACCTCGGTGACGACGGTGGCACCGCGACCGACGGCACGGCGCATGGTCTCCGCCGCATCGATGACGTAGACCTGGGTCAGCGCCGGGGTGAACGGCCAGTCCGCCTTTCGGTCCGCGACCATGATCACCGAGTTGCCGATGTGCACCTCGGCATGGATGAGCGTCCCGTCGCCGGCGTACCAGTCGGGCGTGTGCGCTTCGCCGTTCTCGGTACCGTCGAACACCTCGGTCAGGAACTCGATGAATTCGGCCGCGCCTTTCACGACGATGAATCCGTTGACGGTGTTGTATTCCGGAGATGCTGGGGTGTTGGTTGATGTGTCCACACCTCGAAACGTAGAGACGGTTGAGGTCACCCGCTGGCCTCTACGAGACGCCGGTTCCGAGGCGGCGAGATACACGACAAAGGGCGGCACCGCGTCGCGGTGCCGCCCTTGGCCAGAGGCCGCAGTCGTCGATGCCTGTGCGGTCAGGTCGTGCGCAGGGTCCAGCGCTGGTTGGTGGCGCCGCTGCAGGCCCAGAGGATGATCTGGGTGCCGTTCGCGGTGGCCCGGCCGTTGGCGTCGAGGCACAGCGCGTTGTGGGCGTTGGTGATGGTGCCGTTCGTGTTCACGGTCCAGCGCTGGTTCGCGCCGCCCGTGCAGTCCCAGATCGCCGCCTTGGTGCCGTTGGCCGTGCCCCAGCCCGCGGCCTCGAGGCACTTGCCGTTGACCTTCAGCTCACCGGCGGACGTGCGGGTGAACGCCTGGCTGGGACGCTGCGCGCAGTCCCACAGCTGCGCCTGCGTCCCGTTCGTCGTCGAGGCGTTCGGGATGTCCACGCAGCGGTTCGACGCCGCACCGACGATCGCCGTCGAGCCGGACTGGCCCGTGCCGCCGAGGCCGGCCATGATGGCGTCGATGATGCCCTGCTGGGTCACGGAGCTGGCGGACCGGTTGAACAGCCCGAACCCGTACTGCCCGTTGACGCCGTTGTCCCAGTAGATGGTGCTCGCGCCGTACTTCTTCGCCGTGGCCACCAGCGTGCGCGCGAAGTCCTGGCGGTACCGGTTGTTCGCCGAGTCGTGCGAGGACTTGTCGATCGCGCCGTACTCGCCCACGACCACCGGGTATCCGCGCGTGACGAACTTGTCGTAGGTCTTCTTCAGCTGCGAGTCCATGTAGTCCTCCTGCCCCCACGTGGACTTCTTCGACGCATTGGTGGCGCCCGCGCCCCACTGGGTGATGGTGCCGTTCTCCTCTCCCGCGAAGTCCCACGGGGAGTAGTAGTGAACGGAGATCATCAGCCGCTGCTCGTTGCTGGGAATCGACGAGGACCTGTGACTGTCCGTCGGGATCACGAAGCCGTAGTCACCGGCGGTGTAGTCGATGTTCGTGTTCCACCCGGGAACGAGCAGCCACCTCAGGTTGTTGTTTCCCCCGGCCTGCCGCACGGTGTCGACGAAGATCTGGTTGTAGCTGTTGATGTTCGAGTAGCAGGGCTGCGTCGGGTTGCCGTACTGCCCGTCGAAGTTCTCGTTCATCGACTCGAGGATCAGACGCTGGTCGTAGGCCTGGAATCGGGTGGCGATCTGCTGCCACGCCTTCTGGTACTTGGCCTTGATCGTCGTCTGGTCGGCCGCGTCACAGATGAGCCAGGAGCCGCCGACGCTCTTGTAGCCGTCGCCGTGCATGTTGATCACCACGTACATGCCGCGGTTGTAGGCGTAGTCGACGACCTGCTGGATCCTGTTCAGCCAGGCGGCGTCGATGGTGTAGTTCGGGGCGGAACCTATGGCGTTCAGATAGGAGACGGGGATCCGGATCGTCTTGAACCCTGCCGCGCGCACCCTGTCGATCTGAGCCTGGGTCACGGCCGGGTTGTTCCATGCGGTCTCGCTCGGGTACCCGTTGGAGCTGGCTTCCAGGCTGTTCCCGAGGTTCCAGCCGGCGCCCATGTCGGCGACGATCTGCGAGGCGTTCAGCGGTGTCACGGTGTCGGCCGAGGCCCGTGTCGTCCAGCCGGTGGCAGACAGACCGACCGCCAGCATCGCGGCGACCAGACACGTGGCCAGCAGTCTGAGAGGTGCTCGTCTCACAAGAGGCATCGCTGCTCCTTTCGTCGAGGCTCGATCGGGCCGCAGCGGCCTCGAAGGAGCTGCTTGTCGGACTCGCGCAAGGGCGGTGAGGCTCGGCGACGGTGCCGGCGCTGCCGCTGGTGCGACGAGCTTCTTCCAAGGGGGCCAGTTCACGGTGTGCTCATCGTTGCGCACGGGTGCATCCGCTTCGACGGGGCCATTCCCTCGAAGCGCTTCAACACGATATGGCTTTTGTCTGAAAGTGCGCAACCCCTGAAGCCTGCCTCTTGGTCCTCGTCCGACCCGCCTGGATGCACTCGATCGTCGAAAGCACATCGAAGCGCTTCAACCACGAGGTGAGCGCGCCGCAGCCAGCACCCAGCCGCTCGCCAACAAAACCGATGACTTCAGCGGCAGCTCCACGCGACCATGGCCGGCATGGAAGAGGTGAAAGTTGTCGTCGCCCATCAGGCGTGCGCGACCCTACGCGTCGGCGACGTGTTCCTGAAGGTCGACGGCGACCAGACGCGCACCGACGTCGAGGTCCGGGCGATGGCCATGGTGCCGGTCCCGACCCCGGAGATCCTCTGGCGCAAACCACCCGTGCTCGCGCTCGCCACCGTCCCCGGCACCGCGCTCGGCCGCCTCGGCGAACCGTCGTCCGCGGCGCCGGCCGCGTGGGCAGCGGCGGGCGCCGCCGTGCGGAAGCTGCACGACTCGCCGCTGCCGCCGTGGCCCGGTCCGACCGTCGACGAGCTCGCCGCGGAGCTCGACGCCGAGTGCGAGTGGCTCGTCACCAGCGGCACCCTCCCCGCGGACCTGGTCACGCGCAACCGCCAGGTCGCCGAGGCCGCGCTCCGGCCGTGGACGCCTGTGTTCGTCCACGGCGACCTGCAGCTCGCCCACGTCTTCGTCGACGGCGACGAGGTCACCGGCATCATCGACTGGACGGAGGCGAGCCAGGGCGACGCCCTCTTCGACCTCGCCATCCTGACGCTCGGGAACGAGGACCGCCTCGACGACGTCGCCGCCGGCTACGGCGCCGACGTCGACCTCGACGTGATCCGCGCGTGGTGGTCGCTGCGCAGCCTCGGGGCCATCCGCTGGCTGGTCGAGCACGGCTTCGACCCTGCCGCGCCGGGCTGCGAGATCGACGTGCTGCGCGCCCGCATGTGACACAAGGCTGGGGGGTGACACGCACTTTCACCCCAGGTACATTGTCTTGACATTAGGACGTCATGTCCTAGCAAACCGTTGGATGGCTTGGACTGCCAGTGTCGGCAGGCCCGGTAAGAAGTCTCGGACGCAGTGCAACTGATTCGGAGAAACCATCATGTTTGCTGCAGTGAGCTCAAGAACGTCCCGCCTGGCCAGGACCTTCCTGGCCATGGTCGGCGCGGCCCTGCTGATCGTCAGCATGCCGACCGTCGCCTCCGCCGCCGTGCTGAACCCGCTGCCGCCGAACGCCACGGACTTCCAGCGGACCTTCCAGCCGTACTTCGACTACGACGGCGACAGCTGCTTTCCCGCCGCGGCCATCGACAGCAGCGGCAGGCTCAACGGCGGCCTCGACGACAGCGGACCAGTGACCGGCCAGTGCCGGAGCGGCCACCTCGGCCACGCCAACACCTATTCGCGGGCCACGTGCAACAACGGCTGGTGCGCGATCGCCTACGCCCTCTACTTCGAGAAGGACATGAGCTGCGCCGGCTGCACGTCGACGTCGCACCGCCATGACTGGGAGGGCGTCGTGGTCTGGGTACCGCAGGGCGCTGGCACGCCCGCCTACATCTCCGTGTCCGGCCACGGTGAGTACGAGACCACGGCGTGGAACAGCATCTCGGAGAAGAGCGGCGTGCGCGTCAAGGCGGTCTACCACAAGGGCGGCGGCATCAACACTCACTCCATGCGGCTCGCCAAGTCCGGTGAGCGGCCGGAGGCCTGGGGCGACGGCGGCTGGGACGAGCCCGCACTGGTCGGCTGGGACAGGCTCGATGGCGGCCTGCGTAACACGCTGAACAACTCGTCGTGGGGCAAGGCCAACTTCCCGCTGCAGGACAGCAGGTTCGGGACCGAGCTGAGCCGGGCCAAGCCGTCCGGCATCCCGTTCAACCCCAACCAGTTCTGATACGAGTCCCAGGACTCGACGAATGACGAGAGCCCGGCCACCGGCCGGGCTCTCGTTGCTGGTTCGAGCGGTGTTGCTTCAGGCAGTGCCTTCGGCGGCCAGCGCGTCGGTGAGGAGCGTGACGAGTGCTTCGAGCTGCACGTCGGTGGACGATGCGACGTCGTCCTCCCCCGCCCCGTCCAGTGCCCTGGCGGCCAGCCCGGACTTGCTGTCGATCAGCTCCGCGATGGTGGAGTCGATCGTCTGGGCGGCGATGATCCGCCAGGCGGTGACGGGCTCCGCCTGGCCGATCCGGTGGATCCGGTCGATGGCCTGGGTCTGCTCGGCATAGGTCCAGGACAGCTCGGCCAGCACCAGGTTGGAGGCCACCTGGAGGTTCAGCCCCACCCCGGCGGCCGTCAGGGAGCAGACCGCTATCGACACGTCGGGGTCGCTCGTGAACGCGGTGATGTTCTTCTCGCGCGTCTTCGGCGTCTGGTCGCCGCGGATCGAGGCGTAGCCGATGCCGCGGTCCGCGAAGGTCTGCTCGGCCTGGTCCATGACATCGACGTGCTTGGCGAAGAACACCACCTTGCCGACGTTGCGGGCGAGCTGTGCGGCGTAGTCGGCGGCCAGCCCGGCCTTGGCCTGGCCGATCCGGCGGACCATGCTGAACACGTTCTCGCCGTCGGCCCGCGAGCTCGAGTCCTTCAGCTCTGCCGCTGCGACCCGGCGCGCGAGGTCCAGGTCGATCTCTCCCTCGACGCCGTCGCCCCCGACGGAGCTCTCGGCGCGCGCCTGCACGGCGGACCGGTAGCGGCTCACCAGTCGCTCGGCGAGCGCTGCCTCGGCCGCACGGATCGACCGGCCGGCGGCGCCGTCGAGCTCGACCGGCAGGTCCGCCACCCGGCGGGCGGGGATGTCGGCGACGACGTCGGCCTTGCGGCGGCGCACGATACCCATGTCGATGACGCTGGTCCTGGCCGCGGCGTAGAACCCCGGGTCGGCCGGCGTGAGCTCGGTGCCCTCGAGGGCGGTCAGCAGCGAGGCAAGCGGCTTCGTGTCGTCGATCCAGCCGAGGAACTGCCAGATCGCCCGGAAGTCCTCGATGTCGTTGATCAGCGGGGTGCCGGTGAGCGCCATCAGGAGCGGCCGCGCGGTCCGGGCGCGGATGCGCTCCGAGACGGCGAGCACGTGCTGGGAGCGCTGGGAACCCTTGTTCTTGATGAAGTGCGCCTCGTCGACGACCATGCCGCGGAACCCGAGGTCACCGAGCCAGCCGACGTGCCGGTCCAGGAGCTCGTAGTTCACGATCACGACGTCCGCGAACCCGTCGATCCGCTCGCCGTCGCCATGGACCACGGTCGCCCGGCGCTGGGGCGTCCACATCCCGACCTCGTGCGCCCAGTTGGTCTTCACCACGTTGGGCGCCACGACCAGCAGCGGGTAGGCGTCTGCCGCCTGGGCGGCGAGCAGTGCCTGGGCGGTCTTGCCGAGCCCGGGCTCGTCGGCGAGCAGGAAGGTGCGGTGCCCGCGCGCCGTGGCCTCGACGACCTGGGCCTGGTGCCGCATCAGCTCGCGGCCGTGGCGGGCCGACAGCGAGCGGGGCTCGGGCAGCGGCATGCAGGCGGGTGCGCCCGCACCGGCGTACTCGAAGGAACGGAACAGCGGCTCGAGCAGCTCCCAGCCGGCCAGTCGGCGGACCTTCGGGGCCACCCGCTCGGCCGCGGCCTCGAAGTCCGGGGCGAGGAACGGGTTCGCGAGCTGGCGGGAGATCACCGAGCGGGGCACCACGCGCTTCTCGGCACCGGGCGCAGGCGCGGCCGGCGGGGCAGGCGGGGGCTCCTCCGGCGGCTCCAGGCCGCCGGCGCGCATCACGGTCGCCTTGTAGGCGCGCGCTGCGTCGGAGACCTTGGCGTCCTCGGCGAGCAGCTCGAGCAGGGAGGTGTCCCGGGCGGCGATCCTCGCCAGCAGCGTCGCGACCTCGTCGAGCCGCTTGAGCTGCTGGTTCCGCTTGGAGTCGGTCAGGGCGCCGTCGGCCTTGAGCCGGGCCCGTTCCTCTCGCATGAGCAGCGCGACGACCTGGAACTTCGTGCGGACCGCCGGGCGCGTCGGCGGTCTCCGCACTGCGCCGTCGACCTCGCGGGCGACCTCGGCGAGCACAGGGATCATCCCCTGCTCGGCGGGCCGCTGAGGGCGGCGGCGCTGGCCGCCTGACCCGGTCCGCTGGCCGCCGGATCCGGTACGCGTGCGACCGGACCGGCGTTGGCCTGGTGGTGCCACATCTACTCCTTCGCTGCATCCGTACGCGACTGCGGCGCTACGGGCCTGGCCGAGGACCGGTCGGACGCCGGACAGCCGGCCCGTGAGGCAGACAGCCTGGGCCGGGGTGCTCCGATCGGCCGCCGGTTCACCGCGTAGGTCCCCGCCTGCGGCCTCGTGCTCACGCCGATGGCGACACGCTGCCGGTCGTCTCCGTGAACCATCGCGGGCACGGTCGTCACCCGGCTTGATTGCCGGAGAACCAGGAGTCTACCGCCGGACACCCGAGCTCGGTCCGGTGACGGCGGGAACGCAGAAGAGCCAGTGCTGTCACCCGCACCGGGATGCGGGTGACAGCACTGGCAGCACTTCCTCAGCAGGGCCGCCCGAAGCCCGGTCCTGGGCCGCGGACCGTCGCTTACGGCGTCGACGCGGAGCCGCCGTCCGCCCCCTCGACGACGGTCTCGGTCCGGACCACTGCTCCGTCGTCGTCGAGCAGACGGATCTCCAGCAGCCTGCCGTCGCTCGGGTCCAGCACGACGACGCTGCCACCCAGGCCCGGGCTGTCGAAGTCGACGCTCACCGCGGTGCCTTCGCGGCCGACGGCATCGGTCGTCCCGCCGTCCAGGGTGAGACCCGGAACGGTGGCAAGCGTCTCCCACAGTGCGCCGCGCAGCTCGGGTTCGGCCTCGCCGTCGCGCAACAGGCCGGTCGCGGCCGTCCACAGCCTGTGCGGCTTGCCGATCGGCGTCACCGTGACCTCCCCCTGCTCCGTCAGCGCCTCACTGAGGGCCTCGGGTTCGGTAGGCAGCTTCTCCACGGTCACCGTGAACCCGTCACTGCTCGCCGGCTCACCGGGCCCGACCTCGTCATCGCTCGGGCACTGGCAGGCCTCCCCGGTCTCCATGTCGGTACAGATGCATGGCGGTCCATCCGCCAGCTGATGGTCGGAGTTGCTCGCCGCCTCGAGCAGGACCTGCTCGGCCGACGCCGGCGCGGTGACCAGGAATCCGCCCCCGACGGCGGCCAGCAGCGCGACGACGCCGCCGACCGCTGCACGAGACCTGGTGCCCCAGCGCCTCGGTGCTTCCGGAAGGGCGGGCCGCGAGGCCGCGGTGAGGTTCTGCAGCAGCCGTTCCGCACGGTCGCTCTCCTGCGCGGTCAGCGTGCTCGTCGGGACGGGGTTCGCCTCGGTGACCAGGCGGAACGTTCGGTCGCTCATGAGGTGGTTCATGGCAGCTCTCCCTTGAAGGCAGCGGTCAGGTGCGGGGTGGTCAGAGAGCGGACAGGTTCGTCGACCGAGTCGCCCATCGTGCGCTTGAGCCGACGGCGTGCCCTGCTCAGCCGGACGGAGAACGCGGCTCGGGTGCAACCCAGCACGGCGGCCGCCTCCCGGCCGGTGAGCCCGTCCCAGGCGACCAGGGCGATCGCCTCACGATCGGCGTCGTCCAGACGTGCCCAGGCCAACCGGAGGTCCAGGGCCGCGGCGCTGAACGCCGTGTCGTCCGGGTCCGGGTCCCGCTCGCTGCCCAGCCGTAGCTCCAGGCGACGACGGCGGGCCTGCGTGCGGTGATCGTTCGCGACCAGGTTGCGCGCCACACCGAACAGCCACGGGCGCACCTCCCGAGGGACTTCCGCCCATCGGTCCCAGGCGATGGCGAACACCTCGGCGGCCAGATCTTCCGCGAGCGCAGGATCAGTGCGACGGCGGATGAAGGCGAGGACGTCCGGGTAGGACGCGCGGAACACCTCGCTGAACACGGCGTCCGGCCTCGGTCTCACCACAGAGTTTTCCTTTGTCTCATACGCCTACATGGTTCGCGGCGACGAAAGTGCAACACCGCTCCCCGACGTCGTCCCACTGTCGAGCGCGTCCAGCGCGGCAGCGGCCCCGTGCTGGTCAAGGGTTCCGGTGACCTCGTCCGCCGCCGCCCGCACCATCTTCGACGCATGTCCCATCGCCACACCGCGGGCCGCCCAGCGCAGCATCTCCAGGTCGTTCTCCCCGTCGCCGATCGCGACAGTCCGCGCCGGGTCCACACCCAGGTTGGCACGAACCTTCTCCAGGGCGGTCGCCTTGCTCAAGCCGGGAGCAGTGACGTCCACCCAGTCCGGCTCCGCCAGAAGCGCAGTCAGGCCGGCGGCGCGCACAGGATCGACGAGGCGACCGACGCCGGGACCGCGCAGGACGAGCCGTGTCGTGGACCGCTCCCCCAGCAAGTCGGCCGGGACGGTCTGCTGGGCGCCGTTGAGCTGTCCCGTCGGGAAGAGATGCGTGACGTCATAGCCACACCCGACCCGTTCGGCACCGACCCGCACGCCCGGAAGCATGGTTCGCGCAAGCCGCACGACCGGCCCCGGGTCGAAGTTCCGCACGTCTTCGAGCTCGTAGCCGCGAGGCACCCGGGAGTCGAGACGCGCGGTGATCGCACCGTTGGACGCGATCACCCACTCGTCGGTCAGGTCGAGCTCCGTGGCGATGGGCAGGACCCCGACCAGGGATCGCCCCGAGGCCAGCACCACGTGGTGCCCGTCTGCCCGGAAGCGAGCGACCGCAGCCTTGACGGTCGGCGCGATCTGCGTCATGCCTGACCGCGCGAGGGTGCCATCGATGTCGAGCGCCGCCAGCATCGTCCGGCTCTGGAGAGTGTCCTGATGGCTCATGGTCGGCGTCGCTTCCAGATCTGGGTCACGCTGGCTGGAACGCAGCGGGCGGAAGCGAGGTTGCTTACCGGGACAAACCGGTTCAAGGTTCCTAGTCCTTCTCGCGGTGGTCTCTGTGTCATCTGCGTCTCCCGGTAGTTCGGAAGGCCGGGCGGCCATGCCGCAAAGCCTCACGCGGGATGCCACGGAAAGACCTGGGCGTCCGAGCAAACTTCTGCACAGTTCACCAACCTGTCCTGACCAGGGCAAAGGGCCAGCGGATAGGCTAAGCCGCGCGGAAAATTGCTCCTGGTGCAAATTTCCGCAGGCGAATCGACCGCTACCTACCTGCGTAGCAACGGCTCGCCCATACTTGGCGCTATACGAAAGCGGTGAATGCCAATGCATCACCTGGCGGAGCGACGGGGGTCCATTGGCACGCAGCGAGAAGGCCGAACGTGAGCGGCTGCGTTGCCAGCTACAGGCGAACGGTGCGCCGTTCGCTCAGATCGTGTCCGAAATGGGGCTCCGTTTCCGGGCCCGACCGCGTACTGCATGGCGGTATGCGCTGGGCTGGGAACAGTGGAAGGCGGTCCGGGCTTACCGGGCGGTGAATACCGCTGCTCGGATCGACGACTCTCGCATCTCCAAGTGGGAGTCCTGGCCACACGGCGGTGCACGGCCCAGTCTGGAGAACCTCGCCGCTCTCGCCTTGACCTTTGGCCATGGTTGCACGGTCGCAGACCTGCTCGACGACGCGGACCTGGAGCACTTCTCCCCTGCCGAACGCCAGCTGGTCAGGGACACGCAAGCCGGTGCGTACGCCTCGGGTTTATCGACCGATGCCACGCTGGAGTGGGCCGAACGTGTGCGTCAGGGCGTCGCCGATCCGGCCCGCTACGCCGACACAGGCCTGATCGACGCGCTCAGGCTGCAGCTGGAGACAGCCAAGGCCCTGGACGGACGCTACGGCGCCGCCTCGGCGCTCCCGTCCACCCTTGGTGTCATCGGCGGCCTGCGAGCCGTGGCGCCACACGTCTCTGATGGCGTCCGCGGTGTCATCCTGACCCTAGGCGCTGAGGCCGCTGAGTTCGCCGGCTGGTTGTTCCGTGACCTGGCTGACAGCGCGCAGGCTTCCTACTGGTACGACCAGGCGATGGAGTACGCGCAGCTCGGCGGCGACATGTCGATGCAGGGGTTCGTCCTGCTGCGCAAGTCGCAGATGGCCTTCGAGTCCCGCGCAGGCCACCAGGTGGTGATGCTCTCTCGCGCTGCGCTCAACGGCCCCTGGCAACTTGCACCTCACGTCCGCGCCGAGGCTTTGCTCCAAGCGACGCGCGGGGCACTGATGGTCGGCCAGCAGATCGATCTGGAACGGGCTCTCGACGAGGCCCGGTCTGCCGCGCAGGGAGGCGGTCTGATGCTGCGCGAGGCGTCGTGCTGGATCGAGGCCGGCAAGCCTGAGCACGCCGCCGAGCTCTACGAGACGGCTCTGGCCACGACCAGCATCTCGGTGCGGGACATGGGCTACTACCGCAGCCGACAAGCCGTCGCACTCGCACAAGCCGCGGAGCCAGACCTCGCCGCGCAGCGCGCCGGAGAAGCGCTGTCCACAGCGGCACGCACTGGCTCACGGCGCACGCAGCGCGTCGTCCAGGAGACCCGGACGGCGCTCGTTCCATGGCAGTCACGAGACTCGGTTGCCGCACTGAACAACGCCCTCAGTCTTCGGCCGTCACCCACTCCGTGACCGCCTGGATGACCTGCGCTTGCCACACGCGACTCTGCGGATCCAGGTAGGTCGGGTCGTCGTCGACGGCGAACCCGTGCTGCGCCCCCTCGACCTGGAGCAGCTGAGATTCCGCGTTCAGCAGTGGCATGGCCGCGATCGAGGTGTCGATCGGTACGAGCGTGTCAGCCGTGCCGTGCACGACGAGCGTCGGTGCCTGGATGTCCCCCAACACGGTGTGCGGCTGCAGCCAGAACACTTCGTTGAGGAAGGCCCGCCCATGGCGGAAGGTCGGGGCGTACTGGAGGAAGCCCTGTTCGGTGAGAGCGTCGGCATGAACCTCGTCGAGGTAGTCATTCGACCAGTAGGGCCGACTGTCGATCGTCCTCGTCTTGTAGTCGATCCGAGGACACAGCATGACCAGACGGGCAACCTCGTCCGGGCGCTTGGCCGCGTAGTAGGCGCTGATGCCTCCGGCGAAGCTCTGGCCGATCAGTGCGGTGCGCTCCACACCGGTCTCCTGCCTCAGATAGGCGAATGCGGCACGAATATCGTTGAGAACTCCCGCGATGGTGAGGTCCTCCTGCGTGCCGCCCGACTCTCCGTGCCCCCGCACGTCGAACCGGAGAGCGGCCGCCCCGGCGTCAGCGAGGCCCGTTGCCATCCGATCGAAGAATCCCGCCTCGTGCCGAGTCACCCCACGTCCATGAACCTGCACGACGCCGATCGTCGGTGACCCGTCCGGGACCGTCAGGTCACCGACCAGGTCGAGCCCATCGAGAGAACGGAACCGGACCATGGACTCAGAAGACATCGCAAATCCTCACCTCGGCACAACAGACCGGGCCAGGCTGTCAGAGTCGCCATGCGTGCACCAGCATCAGCGCGCGAGTACTACGAACGACTCGAAGTTTCGAAGTCACGACCGGTGACGATCGTGATCCCTGTGGCGAATCTGCCCAGTCTGCACGCCACGCCGAACAACCACTCAGTCGATCCACATGAGCATGCCCATCCCGGCATCGGCGGCCTCAGCAAAGAACTCTATGAGCTGTTTCAGATGACTAGCGAGATAGTCCTTGGCATCCGGCTGAGTCCATATGGCCGGATAGGTCTCGGCGTCGACGAAAGCAGCGAGCGGTACGGCGTCGATCGTCTGCTCGGCGTCCAAGCCGCTCAGCGCCGCTGACACCTCTGCGACCCGCTCCACGGTCATCCATGTCGGCGGCCCATAGCCCCAGTCGTCCACGCCCGGGACCGGCTCGTCCCCGTAGACGGCAGCCATCGACACACCCGCCCGCCCAAGGGCGAGCGCCAGACCGTGCCACGCCTTGTCGATATCCATCAAGCGTGTGTCCAGCGCGCCGCCCGCACTCTGCGAGTCCCATAGCTCATCGATGAGATCGCGTATCCACTCGGGATCCGACAGCGCCTTGTCCAGGTCCTGGGGCGTCAGCCGCATGTACTCGCCAATCATGCTCATGGGCTGCACCGTATGGGCAGCCTCTGACATCGTCGTCGCACTAAGGCCGTGACGAAGAGGCTAGGAGTGCACCTGGGTCTCGAAGTGGAACCCGGTGATCACCGCGACGAGCTTCGTCCCGGCATCAAACCTGCCCTGGGCCACCAGGTCATAGAGCCCGCACACCATCTTGGCGACGTACACCCAGTCCAGGCGCAGCCCGTGATGGGACTCGAAGTCATCGATGAAAGCAGCCAACTCAGACGTGGACTTCGCGTATCCGCCGAAGTGATAGCCGGTCTCGATCTCCCAGTTCGCGGTCACTTCTCCGAGCGCCCCGTGCTGGAGCGCGCCGACGTCATCGGACAGGAATTCCCCGCCCTTCAGCGAGGAGAAGCCGATCGCCCGCTGTCCAGGCTTGAGCCCTGCTGCGATTCCAGCCAGCGTGCCTCCGGTGCCGACACCGCAGCAGATGACGTCGAAGTCCTCAGTGATCTCACCGACCAGCTCCGCGCACCCGCGCACGGCCAGGGCGTTGCTGCCGCCCTCGGGGATGAGATAGAAGTCCCCGAACTCCCTACGGAAACGTGCAATCACGTCCGGGTCGAGCTTTCGACGGTAGGTCTGACGGTCCAGATACGTCAGATGCATGCCGTGGTCGACTGCGACCTGCAGCGACGGATTGAGAGGGTCATACGCCTCGCCACGGATCACACCAACGGTGTCGAACCCGTACAGTGCCCCCGCAGCCGCCACCGCCCGGATGTGGTTGGAGTAGGCGCCACCGAACGTCAGCAGCCGCGAAGCACCGGCGGCTTGTGCGGCTTCGAGGTTGTACTTCAGCTTGCGCCACTTGTTGCCGGGCAGGTCGGGGTGGATCAGATCGTCCCGCTTGAGCAGAAGCCGCACGCCGGCCGCGTCGAGGCGTTCGTCGTCGAGCACCTCGACCGGCGAGGGGAGCAGCAACGCGGGCACCGGCATGTCGGCAGTGTTGCACGCAGCCAACGTCGGACAGCCGACCGCGACTCCACAACGCCCCTGACGTCGGAGCCGATCTGCGTCAGACTGGCCGGATGGGGAACGAGGAGCGGTCTGACCAGGGCAGTCCGGAGCAGCCCGCCCTGGGCGGCGTCTGGCACAGCCACTACACCTACGAGAGCACGGGGCGCGGTCCGATCACGCGGCACCACTATGTGGTCGTCCGGCAGGAGGGCGATCAGCTCACCGTGGAGAGCCTTCCGGACTCCAACGACTCCCCCTTGTCCCTGTCGCTGACCTTGCGCGGACGAGTCGCAACGGGCACCTGGACCGAGCACACAGCCGTCGACGGCTACTACCACGGAGCGGTCTACCACGGAGCGTTGCAACTCATCGTTGATCCAACTGGCCGCACCATGGCCGGCAAGTGGGTTGGCTTCGACAAGGAGCTCAATGTCGACTCCGGACCCTGGGCGCTGGACCTGATGGACGTCGTGACGGACGACGCGACGCTGGAGCGGTACAACAGGAGCCCGCAGACGTCGGAGACCGACTGAGAATCGAAGGGTCACCGGATCGACGCCGGTCGGAGCCACACAGAAAACACCGTCTGCCTTGCGGTTACGAATCGCCCGCACTCTCAGGGAGATTGCGGGCGAAGAACACCAGCACGCATCACGTCGGCCTACTGCGCCGCCCACGCAATAACTCCACAGCTAGGGAGCCAAATGGAGCCCACGTACGAACCGCTACTGCCAGGAATCGCACTTGCTGGCTACAGATCCTTCGCGGAATGGCAGCAGATCTTACTGCCGACGAAGGTCACTGTACTAGCTGGCGTGAACAACAGCGGAAAATCTAACGTGCTGAGGATCGTCCAGGACGTATTTCCTTCACTCATGGGAAAACGCGACAGCCGTGGCCGAGCACCAAATACGTGGAAGATGTCGGAGCTTGATACACCCCGTGGATTCTCCACAAAACCAGAGTTCGAAATTGGCATTCCAAGCATAGTGAGCAAACCCACCGAGGCAAGCGATCAGCTCGTACAGAGCGCATTGCAGCGAGGCGCGGCCGAGGATGTCTGCGTGTCACTAATGCAGATACTCTCGGATGACGATCATCTGTTCTGGCCGCACTATGAGCCAGGAAACCCCGGAACAGTTATCCCGACAAAACGACAGGTTACCGCCGCAATCGAAGCGTGGCCCAATTGGAATTCGGACTTTGAGCAAGTGCGCCGCGCACTCAAGGTCAGCGGAGGTGTGGACCCCGCTGAAGTAATGAGAGCACTACTCGGATCGATACCGATACCGGTCATGCCACCCGTAATGACAATAAGCGGGCATCGCCGCGTCAGCGGTTCCGGCGGCAATCCAGACTGGGGTTCGGGTCGCGGCATTATCGACGCACTGTTCAAACTCCAGATTCCCACGCACACCGATTGGCAAGCTTCCGAAAGTCGCTGGCAGACAATAAACCGATTCGTCCAGACAGTCCTCGGCGACCCTGATGCGCGACTGTCCATTCCACACGACAAGTCGGCGATCCAAGTGGTGACCTCGGCTCGAGTCCTGCCACTCAGCAGTCTCGGTAGTGGAGTAGAGCAGGTGGTGATCCTAGCGGCCGCAGCCACCGTCACGTCGAGAACGCTCGTCTGCATCGAGGAACCAGAGACGAATCTGCACCCGCTCCTCCAGAAGAAGCTGCTGCGCTACCTCACTGACGAGACCGACAACCAGTATCTGATCGCCACCCACTCGTCCCACTTCTTGGACGACGCACGGGCAACCGCCTATAACTTGCAACTAACCGAAGCTGGCACGCAAGTCTCCCTGGCTCGCAGTCCTCACGATTTTGTGCGGATCTGTAATGACCTTGGCTACCGACCTTCGGATCTTCAGCAGGCCAACTGTGTCATTTGGGTCGAAGGGCCCTCAGATCGCATATACGTTCGCCGCTGGCTTGAACTCGTAGACCCGAAACTCGCCGAAGGCATCGACTACAGTGTCATGTTCTACGGTGGCAAGCTCTTAGCGCACCTCAGCACGAGCGAGGAATCGTTTGCGGACTTCATCAATCTCCGCCGCCTTAATCGGTTTAGCATGGTTCTTATCGACTCAGACTTGTCTAGCCACGACAAGGACATAGCAGCGACAAAACAGCGGATCGCTAGCGAGTACCTTGAGGTGGACTCAGGCCCGGGGTTCGCGTGGATCACGAACGGTTACACGATCGAAAACTACATCCCGAGCGATATCCTGACGATAGCGGTCCAGGAAGTCCATTCCGTCGCGTTTCAGCCGCCCGCGGATAAGCACGCCAACCCTTTGAAGAATCTGAACGGTAAACAGTTTGACAAAGTCGCCATATCTCACGCAGTCGCCCGCCTTCTCGCACCAGCCCATCTGGACGTCCTCGACCTTAAGGATTCGGTCGAGAAACTAAGCAAGTTTGTTCGGTCCGCGAATGGGAACTCCACTGCACCGGCCTCCACCCTGTAGCTGACACACAAGACCGCTGTGTTTGCTCGTGGCCCACCACCGATGGAACGAGGTAGGCCACGAGCACGACAGGTCCGGTCGCTCTACCGCGCACACACTTGTCAGCCGACCGCTTCGCCGGGCCGATTAGAGGCTCCATGTGCCGATCCGAATTTCGGCGCGCGAGCGGAGGAAGATGGTCGCGCATCGCCGGCTTGTCATGCACGTTGAAGGTGACGCTGTCGACGTGCTCAGCGTCGGCCGCCACGATCGCCGTGACGAGCCGCTGGACGGCCTCGATCTCCCGGGTAGCACCTGGACCTTCGACGGTCTTGCTCATTCGTTTCGAAGCGCTTCGACGTGGCGACATCGGTTTCGTCTGTCGACCTCACCGATCTCGCATGGATTAACCTTGAAACTGGGGGTTGCGCGGGCTCCGACCAACGCCCTACTTTGTTGAAGCGCTTCGAGGGAATCGGAGCGGATGCTGGGCCGGAACTACGTGGCGAGCGATCGCCGCTGATCACTCAGACCGCTCGACGGGGAGCCAACCGCCCTCATCGAGCCACCCATGCGCGAAGAAGGGCATACCCGTGAAGAGACCCCCGTGGAAGAAGCTCGTCGCTCTGGCGGCCGGGCTGGCGCTGTCGGCCAGCGTCGCCGCCCCTGCCGGTGCGCAGACGCCCGTGCGGAGCCAGTCCGACGCCCCGACGTCGGCCGCGGAGATCGTCGCCGCCATGCAGCCGGGCTGGAACCTCGGCAACTCCCTCGACGCACAGTGCTGCAGCGACGGCGCCGACGAGACCGCATGGGGCAACCCGCGCGTCGACGACACGTTCTTCAGGGACATCAAGGCCGAAGGCTTCAACTCGGTCCGCATCCCCGTCAGCTGGGGCAACCACACCGGTCCCGCGCCCGACTACACGGTCGAGCCCAAGACCATGGAGCGCGTGCAGGAGGTCGTGGACCTCGCCCTGGCGGAGGGCCTCTACGTCATGATCAACACGCACCACGACTCATGGCAGTGGCTGACGCACATGCCCACGAAGCACGACGAGGTGATGGCCCAGTACGACGCCACCTGGACCCAGATCGCGGACACCTTCAAGGACTACCCGCGCGAGCTGATGTTCGAGTCGGTCAACGAGGTGAGCTTCACCGGCACCTCGGGCAACGAGGAGAGCCACCGCCACATCGCCGAGCTGAACAGCTCGTTCCACGAGATCGTGCGCTCCTCGGGGGGCGAGAACGGCGACCGCCTGCTGGTGCTGCCGACGATCAACACCGGAGCCGACCAGGTCCACATGGACGCCCTCGTCGCCGAGATCGAGGCGCTCGACGACCCGATGCTGGCCGCCACCACCCACAACTACGGGTTCTGGCCGTTCAGCGTCAACGTCGCCGGGTACACCACCTACAACGAGGAGGTGCAGGGCCTGCTGGAGGAGAGCTTCCAGAGCCAGGTCGACACCTTCGTCTCGAAGGACATCCCGGTCATCATCGGGGAGTACGGCCTGCTCGACAACTACGACAACAAGGTCGAGCGCGGCGAGTACCTGAAGTTCTTCGAGCACTTCGGCCACCTGGCCCGCACCTCGGGCATCACGACCATGTGGTGGGACAACGGCACGCACTTCGACCGCTTCATGCGCGAGTGGCGCGACGAGGAGCAGTTCGGCTACATCACCCGAGGCTGGACCGGTCGTTCAGGCACCGCCTCGACCGACCTCGTGTTCCTCGACTCCTCCAGCAAGATCAAGGACCGGTCGGTCACCCTGAACCTCAACGGCCTCAAGTTCAAGAAGCTCGAGTTCGGGAACACCACGCTGCAGTCCGGTCGCGACTACACCCGGTACGGCAACAAGCTCACGCTCAAGGCAAAGCTGCTCAAGAGCGTCCTCGGCGACCGGGAGATCGGGTCGAGCGCGGAGCTGCAGGTCATCTTCTCCGGCGGCATGCCGTGGAAGCTCCACGTGATCACCTCTGAGGACCCAGCCGTCGAAAGCGCCACCGGCACCAACGAGTCGCTCGTGATCCCCGCGACGTTCAACGGCAACCAGCTCGACACGATGGAGTCGGTGTACGACGACGGCACCGGGGCCGGGTTCCACAACTGGACGACGTTCCCGGAGTTCTGGGACGACTTCCGGCCCGACTACGAGACCGGGACCATCACGTTGACCAAGCGATACCTGGACAGCCTCAAGGACGGCGAGCCCGTGTCCCTGACGTTCCACTTCCGGAGCGGCCAGACCCTCCAGTACACGGTCACCCGGAACGGCACCGCCGTCACCGGTACTGCCTGACCCGCACCTACCTTCGGGGGCGGCACCAACGTGCCGCCCCCGAGGCGTGGCGCAGCGCCGGGCCACGCCTGGCGCCCAGGACAAGATCTTCTGGTCGCTGTTCGACAGGTTCCAGCAGGCCGTCTTGTCAGGTGTCGCTGCCGGGCGGCCTCGTGCCGTCACCGGGGGCTTCGTCCTCGGACGCCGGGGTGCCCCGCATCATCGCGAACACCGGGAAGAACGCCACACCGAGTGCCAGGCCGACCGCGAGGTTGTCCAGCGCCAGGCCGAGCGCGAGGCCGATGCTCAGACCGAGCGCGACACCGGCCCCCCAGTTCCGGCCGGCGGGCGAGGCGGTCTTGTTGCCGCTCTGGTCATCCGGTCCGGTGTGTGCCATGACCCCAACGTAGGCAGGTGGTGGTACGCGCGTCCTCCCCCCGGAGACTGATATTCCACAGTCCCTCCCCCCGTGGGCCTACTCCGTCGGTGCGTCACCTCGCAGCCGCTCCGCCAGCCCGCTCGCTCGGCGCGCCCGGCGCAGGACGGCCGCCCGTACCGCCTCCGGCGTCCCGACCACCCGGACCCGCCGCCGCGCCCGCGTCACCGCCGTGTAGAACAGCTCGCGCGTGAGCAGGGGCGACGTCTCGTCCGGCAGCAGCACCGTCACGTCCTCGGCCTGGCTCCCCTGGCTCTTGTGCACGGTCATGGCGTGCAGCGTCTCGACGTCGCCCAGGCGGGAGACCGCGAACGACGCGCCACCGCTGATGTGGGCGCGCAGGTGCTCGCCGTCGGCCACCACCACTCCCGTGTCGCCGTTGAACAGGCCGAGGCTGTAGTCGTTGGCGGTGATCAGCACCGGCCGTCCCGCGTACCACTGGGTGCCGACCGCGGCGCCGAGGTAGGCACCGGAGGCCTCGCCGAGCCGGCGCTCGACCAGCCGGTTCCAGTGCGCCACACCCCACGAGCCCTCCCGGTGGGCGCACAGCAGGCGGTGCCGGTCGGCCGCTGCGAGCGCTCCGGCGGCGTCGCCCGCCAGTGCCAGGCCGCGGACGTCGAGGGCGTGCCGTGTCAGCTCGTCCTGGAGGGCGGTGAGCCCGGCCGTGTCGTCGGGGTGGACGAGCTCCACGGCGTCGTCGCCCGCCGTCAGCTCCGCGAGCACCGCGTCCGGATCGGCGTCCTGGATCGCGGCAGCAAGCCGCGTGATCGCCCTGCTCTCCGAACGGTGGTCGGTGACCAGGGCCGACACGACGCCGCCGTCGCGCTCGCCCAGCCCGGCGACGAGGTCGGCGAGCACCGCACCGGCCTCGACGGACGCGAGCTGGTCGGGGTCGCCCACGAGCACGAGCCGCGCGTCGGGCCGCACGGCCTCCAGCAGCCGGGCCATGAGCGTGAGCGAGACCATGGACGTCTCGTCGACCACGACGACGTCGTGGGGCAGGCGGTTGGAGCGGTCGTGCCGGAACCGGGTGCTCGACCCGGGCCGCCAGCCCAGCAGCCGGTGCAGCGTGCCCGCCTGGAGCCCGGCGAGCCTGCGCCGGTCGTCGTCGGTGAACTCCGGCCGCCCGGCCTCCGGGCGAGCGCTCAGCGAGTCGGCCACCGCCTCCTGCAGGCGCGCGGCGGCCTTCCCGGTGGGTGCGGCGAGCGCGATGCGCAGGCGGCGTCCGCCGGCGTGCTCTGCCTGCTCCGCGAGCAGGGCGAGCAGCCCGGCCACGGTTGTCGTCTTGCCACGGCCGGGGCCGCCGGTGAGCACGGTCGTCGGGCGACGTGCGGCGGACAGCGCCGCCACGCGCTGCTCGGCGTACGCGTCGCCGGGGAACAGCCGCGCGGCGCTGCCCTCGAGGAGGGCTTCGTCGACCGCTGGGGCGGGCGCGGCAAGCCGGGCGACGACGTCGTCGCGCACCTGCCGCTCCTCGCGCCAGTACCGGTCGAGGTAGAGCAGGCCGAGGTCGGCCCGCACCACCGACCGCTCGGCGAGCGGGCTGGCCGCTACGCGGTCGAGCCAGCCGTGGGCTGAGGGCCACGGCAGGGGCGGCGCCTCGTCCGAGGCACCGGTCGAGCCTGCGCCCCTGCTGCCGTCGGATCCACCGTCGTCGAACCCACCCAGGTCCACGCACACCGATCCCTGCCGCACCGCCCGCACCGCGAGCGCGACGGCGAGGCGCACGGTCTCGTCGTCCTCGCCGACGACGTCAGCCGTGCGGCGTGCGACGTGCACGTCGGCGGCGGTGAGCACGCCGGCGTGATTGAAGGTGCGCAGCAGCCCGGTCGCGCCCAGCGCCAGCCGGGCGTCGTGGGGGTCGTCGCTGGTCCAGCGCTCGATCGCGGGCGTCATGCGGCCTGCTCCTCTGCGGCTCCGGCGAGCAGGTCGGAGAGGGCGACCAGCAGCGCCGTCGGCGGCTGCCACGAGAACACGCCCATGGGACTGCCGTCCGCAGCGGAGCCGCCGCCCGAGTCGGGGGTGTCCGGCCCCGCCATGCCGCGCACGAAGAGGTAGAGCGTCCCGCCCAGGTGGGTGTCGGGGTCGTAGCCGGGCAGCCGCCAGCGCAGGTAGCGGTGCAGCACCGCGCCGTACAGCAGGGCCTGCAGCGGGTAGTGCGAGTGCAGCATGGCCTCGGCCATCCGGTCTCGTGAGTAGTCGGCGACGGCGGGACCGAGGAAGTTGGTCTTGTAGTCGACGACGACGAACCGCCCGGACGGCAGCCGCAGCACGACGTCGATCGAGCCGGTGAGGTAGCCGCGCAGCGTCTGGTCCCCGAGCGCGGGCTGTTCCAGCCGGTCGGCGTAGGCGGCGAGCGGGTCGTCGGCGGGCAGGTGGGCGCGCAGCAGCGGGGCGAGGTCCCCCAGCCTGGCCTCGGCCCGGTCGCTACCGCCCAGGTCGGCACCGAGGTCGCCGCCGTTCAGCGGCAGCTCGAACGTCAGCTCCCGCAGCCGGTCCGGCAGGCCGATCTCGCCCAGCGTCAGACCGCCGGCCAGCGGGCCGAGCGGCGTGCGGTGCAGCGGCAGGAGCCCTTCGGTGATCGCCTCGGGGTCGGCCTGCACGGGCCACCAGCGCAGCTGCTCCGTGACGTGGTCCAGCAGCTCGGCGCGCAGGTCGGGCGCGAACGGGTCGGCGTCCTCCAGCACGGCGTGCACCAGCGACCCGAACGCGGCGCCCATGGGCAGGTCCGCCATGGGGGACGTCCCGCCGTCGGGCGTCGTCGGCTCCTCGACGTCTGCCTCGGGTGCGGCCGGCTCGTCGTCCTTGCCCGCCGCCTCGGGCTCGCTGCCCACGTGAGGTGCGTCGTCACCCGCCGCGATGAGCCCGCTGTAGGAGGTGCGCCGCCACTCGGTGTCGACGGCGCGGTCGAACGCGCGGGCCTCGAACGGCGTGTGCCCGTCCGCCGGTGCGGGTGCCGACGCCTCGGCGGGTTCCGCGACCTCGGCCGCGGGGCCGCCCAGCTCCTCGAGCAGCCCCAGGACGCGCGTCGCGTAGTCGTCGTCCTTGACCGGCTGCGTGCCCGGGACCTCGCGCGTGCCGGGGGTGCGCCCGAACAGGAGGCGGTGCAGCCCGCTCGTCGGGGTGCTCGACGTCGGCGCCCACCACGCCACGACCTGCGACTGCGCGCGGGTCAGGGCCACGTAGAGCTTGCGGAGCTCCTCGCCGTCCTCCTCCGCGCGGTGCGCGGCGCAGTGGGCGTCCCAGTGCGCGCCGGAGCCGGAGACGTCGATCGTCCGCGCGCCGCGGTCGTCGTGGTAGAGCGCGATCTCGACCGGGCGCGAGTAGTTGTCGTAGCCGAACGGCAGGTAGACGACGGGGTACTGGAGCCCCTTGCTGCCGTGCACCGTGACGATCTGCACGGCGGCGGCGTCGGAGTCCAGGCGCCGCGGCCGCTCGGCGGTGCCCGTGCGGCGCCGCTCGTCGCGGAACCATGCCAGCAGGGCCGTCAGGCCGAGCGACTCGGTGACGCTCACCTCGTGCAGCAGCTGCCCCAGGTGGCGGACGTCGGTCAGCAGCCGCTCGCCCTCGGCCTGAGCCAGCACCCGGGCGCTCAGCCCGCGCTCCTCGGCGGCCTCCAGCAGGGCGGCGACGCCCCGGTGACGGAGCAGGATCGCCCAGCCGCGCAGGGTGTCGGCGTCGCGGGCGGTCAGGTCCTCGCCGCCCTCGTCGAGGTCGGCGGCGGTGCGACCCAGGAACGGCGTGAGGGCCGCCGCGCGCACCAGGCCCGAGCGGTGCGGGGACTCCAGCGCCTCCAGCAGGGTCAGCCACTCGTCGGCGGCGGGCGTCTCGAACACGTCGCCGCCGGGCATCACGGCCGCGACGCCGCGCTCGGCGAGCGCGTCCTGCACGAGCCGGCCGTGCACCCGCGCCGACACGAGGACGGCGACGTCGCCCGGCACCAGCGGGCGCCCGTCCCACGTCGCGCCCGCTGCGAGCAGCCCGGCGACGTCGGCGGCGAGGTCCTTGGCGACGTGCTGCCGCGCGGCGCCGACCTGGATCGCGCTGCTCCGGACCTTGGGCAGGCCCTCGCGCAGCACCTGCCGCAGCCGGAACGGCGCGGGGTGCGGCGCCCCGGCCAGCCGGCTGTCCCCGCCCTTGGCCTTCACCTCGTGCACCACGATCTCCGCGTGGCCGAGCGCCGCGTTGCCCAGCAGCACCCCCAGGGTCTCGACCAGCGGCGCGTCCGAACGCCAGTTGCTGCCCAGCGTCGCCCGGGTGGCGGCGCCCCGGGCGGCGTCGAGATACGCGACGACGTCGCCGCCGCGGAAGGCGTAGATGGCCTGCTTGGGGTCGCCGACCAGGACCATCGCGTGCGTCCGGGCTTCCGCTTGGCCCTCCATCTGCCCCGCGCCGAAGGCCCGCTCCAGCACCTGCCACTGCACCGGGTCGGTGTCCTGGAACTCGTCGACCAGCACCACCTTCCAGCGTTCCCGCATGCGTGCGCCCACGGCGGCACCGCCGTCCGCAGTCGCCGGGTCCAGGGCGTCGGCGAGCCGCCCGAGCAGGTCGTCGTACGACAGGATGCCGAGGCGGCGCTTGCGCCGCTCCATCTCGGCGCGCACCTCGCGGGCGAACGAGACGCGTGCCGAGCCGACGGCGTCGGCCGGGTCGGCGTCGGCGAGCGCGGCGCGCGGGTCCTCGACCGCGGCGGTGGCGACCTTGAGGGCGCAGGCCCGGTCGAAGGGCGGCGGCTCGGGGGCGTTGCCGTAGCGCTGGAGGTAGAGGTCGTCGACGACCTCGACGGTGAGCTCGGTCAGGGACTCGACCAGCTCTGCGCCGGGCTCGGTGTCCCCGGCGACGCCGAGCGAGCGCAGCACCAGCTGGCAGAACTGGTGGATCGTCGCGATGGTGGCGTGGTCGAACGCGGCCAGGGCGTCGGCCAGCCGCCGGTGCCGGGCTGCCCGCTCGGCGGCGTCGACGTCGAGCAGCGCCGCCAGGACCTCATCGACCGGTCCGGTGTCGCCGCCCGCGAGGGCGGCCGCGAACGCACGCTCGGCCCGCAGCAGGGCGCCACGTACCCGGTCGCGCAGCTCCTGGGTAGCGGCGCGGCCGAAGGTCACCACCAGCATCTGGTCGAGCGGTACGACGCCCTCTGCGACGTACCGGGTCACGAGCGCGCCGATCGCGAAGGTCTTGCCGGTGCCTGCGCTCGCCTCCAGCAGCGCCGTGCCGCGCGGCAGCGGCCCGGTGAGATCGAAGACGTCCATCAGTCGCTGAACCTCTCGTTCTCCAGCAGCGGGCTCCAGACACGCATCGCCAGCGCGCCGAAGCGGGTGGTCTCCCCCGGGTGCTCCTCGCCGGGCCGCGGCTCCGCGCCGGTCCCGGGCAGCGCAGCCCTGGGGCCGTGGACCCGCACGTGCTCGGGTTCCGCGCACTCCCCGTCGAGGCGTCCGCCGGGCCCCAGCTGGCCGGTCCAGGTCTGCCCGGCCCGGAACTGCGCGTCGGCGGGGTCGGCGCGGCTCCTGCGCTCCTCGGCGTAGACCGCCGACGCCTTGACGGGCAGCGGCAGCGGCTCGGTGAGCCCGCTGTCGCGCAGCGCGACGAGGTCGCGCAGCAGGTCGACGGCCGTATGGTCCAGCGGCCCCAGCCGGGACCCCTGCCAGGTCTTGCGCGACCGCTGGTTCGTCGGCCGGCCGAACGCGTAGCCGACCCAGGGGCGGTCGTCGTCGGACGCCGCGAGCGCCAGCAGCCGGATCCACGTCCCCAGGCGCTGCCGGCCACCGAGCCGGGCGTACGACACCGCCACGAGGCGGTCGCCGTGCACGCCGGGCACCGAGCCGCGCAGGCTGCGTCCGCCGCCCAGGTCGACGTCGATGTCCACGACCCTGGCGGGGCTTGCGCGCACACCCGCGGCGGCGTCGGCGAGGGGCCCCACCTCAGCGGCGATGCCGACCAGGGGGCGCCAGCCGAGGCGTCCGGGCGGCAGCTGCCCGCGGCGCCACTCCTTCTGGACGGCGTCGGGGAGCGCGACGCCGGACAGCACGTCCCGCAGCACGCGCTCCCCCACTGCCCAGCGGCCGAGCCCGTCGAGCTCGACGGGCAGCCCGTCGTCGAGCGGCTCCTCGTCCCAGGACCTGCCGACGTCGAGGCGCTGGACGAGGAACCCGCGCGCGGGCGAACGGTAGAACTCGAGCAGCTTGTCGAGCGGGACGACGCCGTCGTCCGCCGCTGCCGGGCCCGCCAGGGTCAGCGGTGCGAGCGGCGCGGCCAGGAACGGCCCCGCCGGGGTGCGCTGGCCGGCGGCGGCCCGGGCCCCCGCCAGGGCCGCGCGGTCGAACGTGAAGGCGGAGCCGGGCACGAGGGCCCCGGGCTCGACGTTGCGCCGGTCGAAGGGCTGCAGGGGGTGCCGGACGGTCACGGCCCGGGACACCAGGCGCCCGTCGGGCGTGCGCGCCGTCTCGTCGAGGGCGTCGAGCAGCTCACCCAACGGCACCGCGGGCGGGCGCTCCTGGCCCGAGTACTCGTCGGCGCCGCTGTAGGTCACCACCAGGGTCTCGGTGGCGGCGAGGATGGCGTCGAGGAACAGCTGCCGGTCCTCGCTGCGCGGGTCGCGCTCGCCCGTTCGCGGCTCGCGGGCCAGCACGTCGTCGCCGTCGGTGATGCCGACGCGCGGGAACACGCCGTCGTCGAGTCCCAGCAGGGCGATGACGCGGTGCGGCACCGACCGCATGGGCACGAGCGTGGCCACCGTCAGCGTGCCGGTGCGGAAGTTCGACCGGGTCGGACGCCCGGCCACGCGGTCGGCGAGCAGCGCGCGCACGTCCGGCAGCCGCAGGGACACCGCGAGGTCCGTCGCGTCGTCCCGCACGCGGGCGAGCTCGCGCCGCACCTGCGCGAGCTGCCACGCGTCGGACGTCGGGACCGTGGTGAGCGCGGCGACGCCGTCCTCGAGCGCGGTGAGCCAGTGGTCGAGCGGGTGCCCGCCGACGAGCGCGTCGGTGACGTCCCGCAGCCGCTCCACCAGCTCCGTCAGGCGGCCGACGAGCTCGACCTGCCCGCTGCCGACGTCGTCCAGCGGCAGGGTGCGTTCGAGCCAGGTGCCCGTGTCGTCCGACATCGCGACCCCGGCGAGCAGCCGGTCCATGCCCTCCTGCCAGGTGCCGGCCCCGTAGTCGGCCAGGCCGAAGTCGGCGCGGTGCCCGGCGTCGAAGCTCCACCGCACGCCGGTCTCGCGCGCCCACCCCGCGAGCTGTTCCAGGTCGTCGTCGCGGAACCCGAAGCGGCGGCGCACCGGCTCGGCGTGGGCCAGGTCCACGACGTCGCCCACCCCCGCCCGGCCACCGGCGAGGTCGAGCAGGCGCATCACCACGGCGAGCAGCGGGTTGGTCCGGTCCAGCGCGCGGTCGGCGAGCCGCACCCGCAGGCCGTGCGCGGGGTGGCCCTGCGGGCCGACGACGTCCGCCAGGCCGAAGGCGGCGGTGACCAGGGGTGCGTACGTCTCGATGTCGGGGCACATGACGAGCACGTCGCGCGGTTCGAGCGTCGGGTCGTCGGCGAGCAGGCCGAGCAGCACGTCGCGCAGCACCTCGACCTGGCGCGCAGGCCCGTGGCAGGCATGCACCTGGACCGAGCGGTCGGCGGGGTCGAGCAGGCGCGCTCCCGCATCGCCGACGGCGTCCGCGCGCAGGTCGTGCTGGAGCATCCCGAGCAGGGTGGACGGCGGTTCGGCTTCGCCGTCGGCGCCGGGCTCACCCACGACCGGCTCGTCGCGCAGCTCGATCGCCGACAGGGTGCGCTGCAGCTCGCGCGTGTCACGGCCGAGCGTGGCCAGGAGGCGGTGTCCGACCCGCTCGTGGGAGCGGTCCGCTGCCCGGTCGACGGGCCCGCCCAGATCCTTGAGCGCCGACCACAGCGGCGCCGACGGATGCGGCAGCCACAGGTGCACGTCGCGGTGCGCGCCGAGCGCGCCGATCAGCTCGACCTCGCTCGCGGCCAGGCGCGTGTGCCCGAACAGGGACACCCGCGCGGGCAGGTCGAACTCACCGGGCTCGGCCCGCAGCCGCTCGACGACGGCGGCGTGCCGCACGTGCGGCGGATCGGCGTCCACCCGCTCGGCCAGGGCGCGCCACAGCGGCGGCTGCCACGCGAGGTCGGCGGGGACGGCGCGCCCGCACCCGTCGGTGTCGCGGCCCGCCGCCCAGTCCGCGACCAGCGCCGGACGCTGGGTCGCATAGCCCGCCATCAGCCGCGCGAGCCGGCGGGCGACGGAGAGCCGGCGGCCGCGTCGCAGGTCCCCCTCCTCCCCCGGCATCCCGTGCCCGAGGTGCTGGGCGAGGAGCCCGGCCCACGGCTCGTCGAGGCTCGCGTCGATCGCCGCCAGCAGCGGCCAGGTCAGTGCCTCCGGCGCCCATCGGTCGTCGTCCCGGGTGCCCGTGACCTCGGCGAACAGGGAGTGCGGCGAGCGCAGGTCCACGCCGGCGCACACGCCGTCGTCCCGCCCATCAGCGGCACCGAGGTGGTGGCTGAGCCGCTGCGCGAGCCAGCGTTCGACGCCGCGGGCGGGCACCACGACGACCTCGGTCGCGAACGGGTCCGCAAGAGGCGCGGCGAGCAGGTCCCCCAGGCCCCGCGCGAGCAGGTCCGTGCGCGGAGCACGATGAAGGACGACTGCCATGGCGCCAACGTATCGCGCACGTCCCACAGACGCGGGCGAGAACGGGGTTGTGTTCTTGACAGGCCCCAGATCGAACACAACCCCGTTCTCGATCGGCCGTTAGACCTCCGGGCCTGTCGACCCGCCGTAGGTCGCGATCTTGTACTCCGTGGCGGCCAGCGAGAGCGTCAGCTCCCGGATCCGCCGCCGGATGGTGTCCCGGTGCTCCAGCAGGATGTCGAGGCGCTCGGGCTCGGTCTGCTCCCCGGCGTCGACCAGCGCGATGTAGTGCTGCAGGTCCCGCATGGGCATACCCGAGAGCCGCATCCGCGTGAGGAACACCAGGCGGCGGATCGCGGCGGCGTCGTACACACGGTGGCCCGCGGAGTCGCGGCCGACCTCGACCAGCCCTGCCCGCTCGTAGTAGCGCAGCGTGTGCGGCGAGACGTCGAGGTGGGCTGCGGCCTCGGCGATGGACATCGGCTCGGTCGACGCGTCCAGGTCAGCCAGGGCGTGGATCACCTCGACCGACGGCGCGCCGTCCTCCCCCAGCGCCGCCAGCGCCCGCGACATCAGCTCGTCCATCGCCATGCCCGCCACCCTAGATCGGCACGGTCAGAACGCGCGCACGGCGGCGGGCACACCCGGGAAGTCCGCCGACGCGCTGGCGCCCGCCCACTTCTCGACGTCGTCGAGCGCCTCCGTGTAGACGCGCCGGAGGTTGCGTACCGCCTCGGCGCCGAGCGGCAGCCGCAGCGGCGCGTCGAAGGCGCCGAGCACGTCGCGGATGACGGCGGCGCCACGCTCCGGGTCGCCCTCCTGGATGCCGTCGGCGTCGGCCATGTTGGCGCGCACCGCCCCGGTCACCGCCGCGTAGGACGGGTCCTGGGCCGCCGTCACGAGCACCTCCGGCGCGTTGAACTCCGTACGGAACCGGCTGGGCTCCACGATCAGCACCCTGATCCCGAACGGGGCGACCTCGCCCGCGAGCGCCTCGGACCAGCCCTCCAGCGCGAACTTTCCGGCCGAGTAGCTGCCGACCGCCGGGAACGACATGCGCCCGCCCTGGCTGCTCATCTGCACGATCGCACCCGAGCCGCGCTCCCGCAGGTGCGGCAGGACGGCGCGCACGTAGGCCGCCGGGCCGAACAGGTGCTGGTCGAGCATGTCCCGCAGCCGGTCGTCGGTGATCTCCTCGGCCGCTCCGACCTGGCCGGCGCCGGCGTTGTTGACGAGCACGTCGATCCGCCCGAACTCGTCGAGCGCCCGCTGCACGACGGCGGCCGCGGCGTCCGTGTCGCGCACGTCGTGCTCCACGGCGAGCAGCCGGTCGCCGTACCGGGCCCGGAGCGCGTCGAACCGGCCGGTCCGCCGGGCGGTCCCGACCACCCGCTCACCGGCGCGCAGCGCGGTCTCGGCGAGCGCAAGGCCGAGGCCCGAACTGGCGCCGGTGATGAGCCACGTCTTCTCGCTGGTCTTCTCGCTGTTCGTCATGCCGGGGACGCTAGGCCTTCGAGCGCGCTCGAAGGCAAGCACCCTCGCTGACGTCGTAGCGTGGAGACCATGAACCAGTGCGCGTACGAGGTGCAGCCATGAGCCGGATCCTGGTCACCGGCTCCGCGGACGGACTGGGCCGCACGGCGGCCGACACCCTTCTCTCGCAGGGGCACGAGGTGGTGGTGCACGCCCGGAACCCGGGCCGTGCCGCGGACCTGAGCGACCTCGTCGACCGGGGTGCGCACGTCGTGGTGGGCGACTTCGCCGACCGGGACGCCGTGCGCGCCATCGCCGCCGAGCTGGCGGACGCCGCCCCGCTGGACGCCGTCGTGCACAACGCCGGGGTGTGGAGCGGGCGCGCCGTCATGCCGGTGAACGTCGTCGCCCCGTACCTCCTCACGGCCCTGCTGCCCGGGCCTCGCCGCCTGGTGTATCTCAGCAGCGGTTCGCACTTCAGCGGCCGCCCCGTGCTGGACGGCGTCGACTGGTCGGGCCGCACGCCGGGCTCGTACGGCGACAGCAAGCTCTTCGTCACCGCCCTGGCCGCCGCCGTGGCACGCCTGCGCCCCGGCGTGCCGAGCAACGCCGTCGACCCGGGCTGGGTACCGACGCGGATGGGTGGGCCGGGCGCGCCGGACGATCTCGAGCTGGGCCACCGCACCCAGGAGTGGCTGGTCACCAGCGACGACCCGGAGGCGCTCACCACCGGCGGCTACTGGTACCACCAGGAGCGCCGGGAGCCGCACGCGGCGGTTCACGACACGGCCTTCCAGGACCGGCTTCTCCAGGTGCTCGCGCAGGAAACCGGCACCTCGCTCTGACGGCGGGCCGACGCCGGTCAGCGGGGGCTTGGCCCCTGACCTGCACAGGCACAAACGCCATCGGAAGAACTCCCTACGTGGTGGAGCAACTGGCGCCGGACGGGCCCGCAAGCGTCGATCGCCCCCTGTCCGATCTCACATGCACCATCCGCGCAAGGAGCCAATGATGGCCAACGGAATCAGCGCGCTCGCCCGAGTCCCGGAGCACCTCGACGTGTTCTGGATCGAGGGCGACGGGCGCGTCACATCAAGCTGGTGGCACGACGGCCTGCCCTGGTCGGGGAAGTTCTCGCTCGGCGGATTCTTCCCGGCCGGCGCGCACGTCGCGTCGGTCAGCCGCATGCCGAACCACCTGGACCTGTTCGTCACCGGCAACGACGGCCGGGTCTACACCTCCTGGTGGCACGACGGCCAGCCCTGGTCGGGCGCCGCCGACAACTGGGCGCCGATCGGCGGGTTCTTCCCGCCCGGTGCGCCCATCACCGTCATCTCCCGCACACCCGACCACCTGGACCTGTTCGTCACCGGGAACGACGGACGGGTCTACACGTCCTGGTGGCACGAGGGCCATCCCTGGTCCGGTGTCGCCGACAACTGGACGCCGATCGGCGGGTTCTTCCCCGCCGGCGCACCCATCGCCGCCGTCGCCCGGTTCCCCAACCACCTCGACCTGTTCATCACGGGGAACGACGGGCGGGTGTACACGTCCTGGTGGCACGAGGGCCACAACTGGTCCGGGGCCGCAGACAACTGGGCGTCGATCGGCGGATTCTTCCCGCCCGGCGCGCCGCTGGCCGCACTCGCCCGGGTGCCCGACCACCTCGACGTCTTCGTCACGGGGAACGACGGGCGCGTGTACACGTCCTGGTGGCACGAGGGCCACAACTGGTCCGGCGCCGCAGACAACTGGGCATCCATCGGCGGATTCTTCCCCGCGGGCGCACCCGTCGCCGCCGTCTCCCGGACGCCGGACCACCTCGACCTGTTCATCACCGGCAACGACGGGCGGGTCTACACCTCCTGGTGGCACGAGGGCCACAACTGGTCCGGCGCCGCAGACAACTGGGGAGCCATCGGCGGATTCTTCCCCGCCGGCGCACCCATCGCCGCGGTCGCCCGGTTCCCCAACCACCTCGACCTGTTCATCACGGGAAACGACGGGCGCGTCTACTCGTCGTGGTGGCACGACGGGCACCCGTGGTCCGGCGTCGCCGACAACTGGTTCCCCATCACCGTCCCGCCTGGAGTGCGCTTCCGGATCGAACGGATCGTCGCGGACGACGTCCAGGAGGACGGCTTCCTCAGCGACGGCGACGAGCCGTACCTCGTGACCGTCGGCTTCCGCTCGCGGTTCCGGACGCCCGGCAGCACCCAGGTGTTCTGGGGCAGGGACCTGCACGAGCTCGACGACCTCGACGACGCCGGCGACTCCGTCGGCGTCCCGGCGTCGATGGGAGAGCTCTTCTTCCCCGGCATCCAGATCGTGTCGCGGGACGCGCTGATAGCCGGCACCTTCCCCGAGGTGTTCGGCGCGTTCGTCATCGCGCTGGAGAGCGACGCCACGCCGTTCGGCGAGATCCGGGACCAGATCGACAAGCTCAAGGACGCGCTGCACAACGAGCTCGCCCGGCTGGTCGAGGGCGGCCAGCTCGTGTCGAACCTCCTCGCCGAACCCGACGTGATCGCCGGCGAGGTGCGGGCGAACCTCGGGACGGCCGTGCAGAACGTCATCAGTGCGCTCAAGGTCTCGGTGTGGGAGGGCTTGAGCATCTGGCTCCAGTCCTTCACGGACCCCGACGACATCATCGGGTTCCACGCGCACGTGTTCGCGGGAGTCGACGACTCGCTCGGCCAGCTGCTCCCGGCCATGTCCAGCTCCCAGCTGAACGTGGGGCCGTACCGGCCGCAACCGATCGACGTCCTGATCTCCGGCGACGGTGCCGGCTACCGCGTGCAGGGCAACATCTCCGGCTGATCGCCGGCCGGGTCCGCGTGGGGATCCCGCTCGGGCGGGATCCCCACGCGTCATTCGCCCAGGGCCTCGAGCACCGTCGCGACGACCGCCTCAGGCGCGTCCTCCGGGACGAGGTGCCCGGCGTACGCCACGGTCCGGAGATCCCCACCGATGCGCCGCGCCAGCTCCCGCCCTCGCTCCAGCGGCACCCACGCATCCTGCTCGCCCCACAGGATCGTGACGGGGCAGCGCATCTCGTCGTAGCGGTCCTGGATCTCGTCGGTGTACTCGTCCCGCATCTGGGCGATCTGCCGGTAGAACGCCGCCTGGCCGACCTCCCCTGTCCACGGCGTGGTGTAACGCAGCATCTCCTCCTCCGACAGCGTGCGGTGCACCGCGCCCGCGACGTACGCGCGCAGGAGCGCGTCGTGGATGTAGGCAGGCAGCTCGACGAACGCCTGCTCGTGCCGGCGGGCGGTCTGCACGAACGGCGACCCGTGCGGGCTGAGCGCCACGGGATCGATCAGGGTGAGCGTCCGGTAGTCGCGCCCGTCCAGCAGATGGGTGCGCAGCGCGGTCGCCCCGCCGAAGTCGTGCGCGACCACGTCGGGGCGCTCCAGCCCCCAGTGCGTGAGCAGCCTCTCGAAGAGCCGGTTCTGCACACCGAGCGAGACGTCCTGGCCGTCCTCCTTGTGCGAGCGTCCGTAACCGACGAGGTCGTAGTAGTACACCCGGCGCCGTCGCGCGAGGAGCGGGGCGATGCGCCGCCACACGACGGAGGAGAACGGGGTGCCGTGCAGCAGCACCAGCGGTTCGCCGGCACCGATCGCGTGCCAGCGGACGGGCTGACCCTCGTACTCGAACACGCCGGGCAGCTCCCAGGAGTCGTCACTGAGCCGGTCCATGTGCCTCGATCCTTTCGTGTGGGTGTCAATTTCACCCTCGCACAGGCCTCGGGCTCGTTCAACGAAGAATCATCCGGCCAGGTCGGCGTCCTCGAGCTGCCGCACGGCCATCGCCGTCTCCACGCCGTCGTCGTGCAGCACCTGGCGCATGCGGGAGAAGTCGACGTAGGCGGCGTCGAGGGGGTGCGTCGTGAGGCGGGACATCGCGGTGGCGAACTTGGCCATCGAGCTCTTGCCCGGGAGGAAGATCGACAGCTCCTCGCGGGCCTCGAAGGTGTGCACCCCCACGTCGTCGGGCAGGGCCGCCAGCGCCTTCTCGTCCGCCTCGACGGGCACGGTCACCAGCCAGGGCGGCCCGTCGGCACCCTGCCGCTGCTCCTCGGTCCCGCGCGTCCAGCCACGCCAGGGCGTTCCGGCGACGACGGCGCCGCACGACCCGACGGTCGCGACCAGGTCGTCGACGGCGGCGGCGAGCGTGGCCTCGGCGGCCGCCCAGTCGTACCGGTCGAGCCCGGACTCGACGGTCACCAGCCGCGACACCACCGTCGCCTCCGGGACGTGCCGCAGGCGCGCCTCCGGCCGCGAGCCGACGAGCATGCGTGCGTCGCTGATCGCCTCGTCCTGCAGCTGCCGCTGGGCCGCCACCTCGGCGGCGTGCTCCCGCAGCAGCGCGGGCGCCTCTGCGGGCTCGTCGAGGGCACGCCGCACGAGCTTGACGCTCATCCCCGTGCCACGCAGGCTCGTGATCAGCATCGCCTGTTCGACCTGGTCGAACGTGTACGAGCGGTAGCCGGTCTGCGGATCGACGTCGGCCGGGACCAGCAGGCCCTCGGAGTGGTAGTAGCGCAGGGTCTGGGGCGACAGGTAGCACATCTCGCTGAAGTCGCTGATGGTGAGCATGACTCCAGGATCGAGGTTGCAGCAGCCACAAGGTCAAGCGCGGCCGGGCCGCAGGGGCTAGGCCGAGCGTGCCGTGCGGAAGGTGCGCCGGTAGGCGTCGGGCGCGACGCCCACCGCTCGCTGGAAGTGGCGGCGCAGCGTGGCCGCCGTCCCCATACCCGCAGCGGACGCGACCGTGTCGATCCCGTCGTCGGTGGACTCCAGGAGCTCCCGGGCGCGCCCGATCCGCTGCGTGAGCAGCCACTGCAGCGGCGTCGTGCCGGTGACGGCGTGGAAGTTGCGGGCCAGGTGGCGCGAGCTCATGTTCGCCTGGCGGGCGAGGTCCTCGACCGTGAGCGGCTGATCGAGCCGCTGCACGATCCAGGGCAGCAGGTCCGCGAGGGCGTGCCCGTCCCGCGCGGGCACCGGCGTCGCGACGTACTGCGCCTGGCCGCCCGGCCGGTGCGGGGGCACCACCAGGCGACGCGCGACCACGTTGGCGATCGCCGACCCGTGGTCGCGGCGGACCATGTGCAGCGACAGGTCCATCGCCGCGGCCTTGCCGGCCGACGTCAGGACGGTGCCCTCGTCGACGTAGAGCACGCTGGGATCGACCGTCACCCGGGGATAGCGGGTGGCGAGGTCCTGCGCGTGGGCCCAGTGCGTGGTCGCCCGCCGCCCGTCCAGCAGTCCCGCGGCGGCCAGGACGAACGCGCCCGTGCACAGGGACGCGACGCGTGCGCCGGCCCGGTGGGCCGCGCGGACGGCCTCGACGAGGTCGCCCGGCGGCGCCTGGTCGACGTCGGCCACGGCGGGCACGATCACCGTCTCCGCCTGTGCCAGCCGGTCGAGCCCGTGGTCCGGCTCGATCATGAAGTGCCCCGCCCGCACGGTGTGCGACCCGCACACGGCGACGTCGTACCAGGGGCCGGGGACGGCGTCCGGCGCGGAACCGAAGACCTCGAAGGCGATGGCCAGCTCGAAGTGGAGCATCCCGTCGGTGGCGGCGATCGCGACGGAGCGTGGTGCGGGCGTCATGTCCGAAAGTGTACGCATCATGTCGTTCTGGACACTGGGCAGCGGCCGGAGCCCGCGACAGGATCGTCCACATGACGACGAACCTGAACGTGGCAGTCTTCGGGGCCTACGGGCACACCGGACGCTTTGTGGTCGCCGAGCTGCTGGGGCGGGGGTACGTCCCGGTCCTGATCGGTCGGGACCCCGCGAAGCTCTCGGCACTCTCCTCGGCACTGCCGGGTCTCGAGAGCCGCCAGGCCTCCGCCGACGACCCCGCCTCGCTCGACCGGGCGCTCGCCGGCGCGGCCGCCGTGATCAACTGCGCGGGGCCGTTCGCGGCGACCGCCGCCCCGGTGGTCGAGGCGGCGCTCCGGGCGGGGATCCCATACGTGGACGTCGCGGCCGAGATCGAGGCCAACGTCGACACGTTCGAGCACTTCGGGGAGCGCGCTCGCGAGGCGGGCACCGTCGTGGTCCCGGCGATGGCCTTCTTCGGCGGGCTGGGCGACCTGCTCGTGACGGTAGCGGCGGGCGACTGGACGGCGGCCGACGAGGTGCACGTCGCCTACGGCCTCAGCAGCTGGCACCCGACGGCGGGCACGCTCGCCGCGGGCACGGTCTCGGACGGCCGCCGCGGCGGCCGCGGGGTCCGCTTCACCCAGGGGCGGCTGCAGTACCACGACGACGCACGCCCGACCCTTCGGTGGCCGTTCCCGGAACCGCTGGGACCCCAGCGGGTCATCGGTGAGTTCACCATGGCCGACGTCGTCACCGTCCCGAGCCACCTGGTGGTCCCCGAGGTGACGACCTACATGACCGCGGTCGCCGCCGCGGACCTCGCCGCACCGGACGCCGCCGCCCCGGCGGCCGTGGACGACCGGGGCCGGTCCGCACAGACCTTCGTCGTCGACGTCGTCGTCCGCTCCGGCGGGGCGGAACGCCGGCTGACCGCGTCCGGCCAGGACATCTACGCCATCAGCGCCCCGCTCGCGGTGGAAGCCGTCGACCGCATCCTCACCGGGCGGGCCCGGAGCACCGGTGTCGTCTCGGCCGGAGCGGCCTTCGACGCCGCCGACTTCCTGCGCGCGCTGGCCCCGCACCTCACGGTGGGAGCGCCGCTCGACGCCGTGTGACCGTCAGGGCACCCGGAACGTCAGGGCACACGGAACGTCAGGGCACACGGAACGTCACCGTCCGCACCGGGTTGTCGAACTCGGTGGTGCGCAGCGACACCTGCACCTCCCACTCGCCCCCGGTCGGCAGCACCACCTCGCCGGCGTAGACACCCGGAGCGAGCGAGGCGACCTGCACCTCTCCGAGATCCACCTCGCCGGACCTCAGGCTGAGCCGCGGCGCCTCGTAGCCCTCGGCGGGCTCCCCGAGGGCGTCGGTCATCGTGATGGTGAGGGTGGCCGGACCGACGGCCGGCGGATCCAGGGCGATCCGCGCCGAGATCTGGCCCAGCACCACGTCCTCCCCTGCGGTCGCCGCCGACTCCTCGACGGAGGTGGCGGCCGTCTCGGGGCTCCGGTCCACCAGGAAGCCGGTGACCAGCAGGACGACGACCAGCACCCCCGCCTCCGCGAGCGCCGTCCGAACCAGCGGCGTGGCGGGGAAGCCCCGGTCGCGCTGCTTGGTACCCGGCTTGGTACTCGGCTTGGTGCCGGGGCGTGGCGCCGTGCGGAGGCGTGGCAGCAGGGCGAACCTGTTCCACGCCGCGATGGCGACGGCGACCAGCGCGGCGAGGACCTTCACGAGGAGGAGGGCCCCGTAGCCGGAGTCGAGGAGCGCGTCCCAGGACCCGGCGATCCGCCAGGCCAGGAACGTCCCGGCGACCACGAGCACCGCGAGCAGCCCCGCGGCCCAGGCCGAGAACCTGCCGAGCACGACGGCGCCGGAGTCTCCGCGCGCGAGGTCCCCGAGCACGAGGGCGATCGCCACGAGGCCGCCGAGCCACATCGTTCCCGCGGCCAGGTGCAGCACGTCCACGCCGACCACCAGGGCCTCGGGCGTGGCGGCTCGCGTGTGCCCGGTGAACGCGGGCGCGGTGACCGCGAGCACGCTGCCGGCCAGCACGAGGGTGGCCCTCGCCCGGCCGGGGGCGGCGGACGCCGGGAGCGCCCCGGCGGCCAGCGCGAGCCCCGCGACGACGACCGCGGGGACGGCGTACTCGCCGGGCGCGAGCGCCGACCAGGTGGAGCCCTCGGTGATCGCCGAGGCCGGCACGCCGAGCTGGTACAGCGCGACCAGCGGCACGGCCAGCCCCCAGCCGAGCGCCGCGACACCGGCCGCCACCCGCGCGACCGGCCGGAGCCGCGCGCGCGAGCGGTCGGCGCCGCCGTCGCGCGGCAGGAACAGGACGGTGAAGGCCGCCACCCCGGCGGCCACGAGGAGGCCCACGTAGCCGAGCCCGCGGACCAGGCCGAGGGCGAAGGGCGCGTCGGTGCCCGCGTCGGCGTCGGCGGACGGCACGTCCACCACGTCGCTGGGGGCACCGACGGAGAAGCTCAGGGAGCCGCCGATCGGGTGCCCGTCCTCCGACACGAGGCGCCAGACGACCACCAGCGTGCCCTCGCCGACCTCCTCGTCGAGGTCCACGAAGAGCTCCGACCCGCGCACCGAGGCCGAGGAGGCGACCTCCTCCCCGGTCGCGTCGAACACCTTGATCCCGGTCGGGACGCCGATCACGGACTCGTTGAAGCCGAACGTGATCCGCTCGGGGGCGGTCTCCAGCACCGCGCCGTGCGCCGGGTCGGTGCGCACGAGGGTCGCGTGGGCGGAGGCGCTGACTGCCGGGCCGAGCAGCAGCGCGCAGACGACGGCGAGCAGGAGCAGCCAGCTGCCGCTGCGCCGCCCCACGCCCCGGGACGTCATGGGCGTCGCCGACGGCGCAGCAGGACCGCCCCGCCCGCCAGGACGCCCGCGACCAGGACGCCCGCCGCACCGTAGGCGATCAGGGGGTTCCGCGCGTCGGCGTCCGCGGCGCCGCCGGCGACCTCGGTCCCGGCGGGCGCGCTGGGCGAGGCGGCGTCCGCCGTCTCCGTCGGTGCCTCGGTACCGGGACTCGCACTCGCCTCGGCATCAGCATCGGCGGTCTCGCTCCCCGCCCCCGGCTCGCCGGGCGTCACGACGAGGACGGGCGCCGGCCTCTCGAGCCCCTCGTGACCCTCCCCGTGCTCGGCGACCTCGGTCCAGGCCGCCTCGCCCTGCTCGCACCGCTGGATGACGGGGAAGACGAGCGTCGCGCCGTCGTCGTCGGGCAGGCGCACGGAGAACTCGACCTCTGCGTGCTCGGCGTCCGGGAGCGGCTCGTCGGTCGTCCAGGTCACGGCGTCCGCTGCCTGCTCGACCGCCCAGCGGCCGGTACCGGAGGCGGTCACGTCCGAGACGCCCTCGGGCACCCGGATGGTGATCGCCGTCGTCGCCGACCCGACGCACCCGTGGGGGATCTCGACGCGGAGGTCGGCCGTCGCGCCCGCCGCCGTGGTGGACGGGGTGATGGTCACGTGCGCCATCGCCGACGTCGTCCCGAGGGCCACGATGCCAGCGGCGGCGAGTCCGGTCAGGGTCGCGCGACGGAGGGCGGTCCTGCGATTCATGGTGACTCCTGGGTGGAGATGGTTCGCACACCAAACCAGCGGGTCGAACCGCTGTCAAGAGTGTGAACTCGATGGGCGAAAACGTAGACGACGCGTTCCGGCACACGTACGGTGGTTCATGTCACCGAACCAAGGTCGCCTCCGTGAACACGCTGCAGTGTGCGGAGCGGCCGCCACCGGAGGGAAGAAATGCCCAACATCACCGTCGAGCTGCTGGCCGGCCGCACCCTCGACCAGCGTCGCGAGTTCGCCAAGGCCGTCGCCGAGAGCGCCGTCGAGATCCTGGGCGCCCGCCGCCAGGACGTCCGCATGGTCTTCAGCGAGATCACCCCCGACATCGTCGCCAACGGCGGCGTGCTCGCCAGCGAGGACGAGAGCCGCGCGGGCGTGGTCGCCGCCCTCGCGGACGACTGACCTCGAAGAAAGTGAGACAGCGTGGGCCCGGAGGATTCGTCCTCCGGGCCCACGCTGCTTCCTACTTCAGCCTGAGCGTCACCTTGGTCTCCGCCGCGAGCGCGAGCTCACTGCCGAGGTAGGTCGACGTCAGCGTCAGGTCACCGTTCCGTGGCCGGGGCACCTCGAACCGGGCTCGACCGTTCTCTATCGCCGCAGTGAGCGTCTGCCCACCCTGGACGGCCAGCCGCACCTGGCCGGTCACCCGGACGTCGTACGGTGCGGTGAGCGACACGGTGACGACCGCCTTGTTCCCGGCGGCCTTCGCCGCCGTGATCTCCATGGTCGGCATCACCTTCTCCACCACTACCCGGACCCTCGACGACGACGCCCGGTGATCGGTGTCGCCCCCGTAGCGCAGGGTGAGGTCGTAGACCCCGGGCCGGAGCGAGGTGGCAGGCAGGACGAGGGTTCCCCGCCCGTCCGCGATGGTGGCCGTCGCGAGCTTGGTCTCGCCGTCGAACAGCTCGACCGAGCCCGTCGCCGTGTCCGGTGAGACCGCCACCGAGACCGTGCCCGCCGTGCCGTACGTGATCGGCAGGGCGACCCCGGCCACCGCCGTCACCGCCGGTGACTTCACCGTGATGGTCACCGTGGCCGCCGCGGAGAGGTCCTCCCCGTCGTCGGCCCGATAGGTGAAGACGTCCTTGCCGGAGAACCCGGCGTCGGAGGTGTAGGTGAAGGACCCGTCCGCCGCCAGCGTGACCTTGCCGTTGGCGGGCTGGGTCACCCCGGTGGCGGTGAGGACATTGCCGTCGGCGTCCGTGTCGTTGGCCAGCACACCCGGCGCCGGGAGGATGAGCGGCTGCCCGCCCACGGCGGCGTAGGCGTCGGCACCCGCCACCGGTGCCGTGTTGACCGGCGGCTGCTCACCCTCTTCGACGGTGATGGTCACGATCGTCGCCGCCGACGTCGCCGCGCCGTCGGACGCCTTGTAGGTGAAGGTGTCCGTCCCGAAGTACCCGCTGTCGGGCGTGTAGGTGAACGAACCGTCCGCCTCCAGGACGACGTCGCCGTGGGCCGGCTGCGTGAGCCCGGTAGCGGTCAGGTCGTCGCCGTCGACGTCGGTGTCGTTCGCCAGGAGACCCGGCGCCTCCACCGTGAGCGGCTCGTCCTCGACGGTGCCATAGGCATCGGCGGCGCCGACCGGGGCCACGTTGGCCGCCGGGCCGGCGGTCAGCTGGGCCACCTGCTCGGCGGTCAGCTCGTACCCGAACATCCGGAAGTCGTCGACCAGGCCGTCCCAGCGGGCGTCCGGCCAGCTGGTACCGCCGATGAGGTTGGTCGTCGTCTGCCCGCCCACGCCGATGTCACCGATGCTGACGGTGAAGTCGTTGCGCGTGGCCTGCAGCTCGCCGTCGAAGTAGATCTTCCCGACCGACCCGCTCTGGGTGAACACCACGTGCGTCCACTCGTTCAGCGGCAGGTCGTTGCCCTGGCCCAGCACCAGACGCTCCTGGGCGCTGCCCGGGGTGCCCGGCGCCTTGAACGTCGCGGCGAAGCCGGTGGCTCCGCTGGTCTGCGTGTTGGACTGGAGCAGGAAGAACGTGTCGGTGCTGCTGCCGATCTGCAGCAGCGGCACCCACGTGGGCAGGGCGTCCGGGCGGGCCCAGATCGACACGCTGAACTGGTCGTCCATGCCCGCGTCGAGGTTGTCCGGCAGCTCTACCTGGTTGCCCGTGCCCGACGCGCCGCCGGGCAGGTTGATACCCGCACCGAACCGCCCGTCAGGGGTCCAGCCCGCAGACCCGCCGAGCGTCGCCGACCCGACCGAGCTGTCCAGGCCGGTGTTGGCCGCCGTCGTGCCCTGGCCCTCGTCGAACGCGTAGTGGATCGGCGTCCCCTCGCCGGGCGGCGGTCGCTCGACCGTGTGCTTGACGGTCTGCGCGGAGTCGCGCCACCCGTCGTCGGCGAGGAAGCGGACCTCCACGTCGTGCTCACCCGGGGAGAGCGCGACGTCGGTGAACGACACCGCGCCGTCGGCCACGTCGGCCTGACCCCCGAGGCGGGAGCCGTCGACCCACAGCTCGGCGACGCCCGCGGGGGCTCCGCCGCTCGCGGCCGTGAAGGCACCAGTGACCGTGACCGGCTCGGCGAACGGCGACGGGGAGACCGGCTCGACCGTGACCGTCGTGGTCGTGGCGAGCGCGGTGCCGTCGTCGTACAGGGCCGCGATCTCGGCGTCGCCGAGGGTCGAGGAGTAGACGCGGACGTCGTCCATGAGGCCGTCGTACGCCGGGTCCGGGAAGCCGTTGCGGCCCAGCCAGTTGTTGGCCGTCGGCCCGACGTCGGTCATGTCGATCGTCAGGTCGTCGCGGGACGCGATGGGCTCGCCGTTGAGGTAGAGCGTGCCGGTCGCACCCTGGCGGGTGAACGCGACGTGGTTCCACTCGCCGGCCACGACGTCACGGGTCGGCGTGGCGTAGACCCGTTCCTGCAGAGCGGCGCCCTTGGCCTTGAACGTGGCCGCGAGGCCGGTGGCACCGGCGGCGTTGGTCTGCATCTGGATCTGGAAGAAGCTGCCCGCGTCCGCGAGGCCGTCCCCGAGGTGGAACAGACCGATCCAGTTCGCCTTGGTGTCGGGCCGCACCCAGAACGAGGTGGTGAAGTTCTCCTCGCCCTGGAGCAGGTTGTCCGGCAGGTCCGCCGCGTTGGCGTTGGCGCCGCCGGTGAGGCCGAGCGCGCCGCCGAACACGCCGTTCTCGCTCCAGCCGGTCGCGCCGGTCAGGGTGGCAGCACCCACGGCCATGTCGGTCCCGCTGTTGGCGGCCCGAGTACCGGAGCCCTCCTCGAACTCGTAGTGCACGGGGACGTCGGAGGCGCCGGGGTCGGAGCCCACGATCACCAGGTCGTCGATCATGACGCCCGCGCCGGAGTCCCCGGCGGTGATGGTCAGGTCCTGCGACCGTGCGCCGGCCACGAAGGTGCCGACGTACTTGCCGAACTTGCTCTGCGACGAAAGGTCCGGAGCCGCCGACAGGGTCGCCGACAGGTCGCCGATCGAGAGGTCTGCCGTGCCGGGTGCTGTACCGGCGGACCGGCTGTCGCGGGCGTAGCGCAGCGAGAGGCGGTACTCACGGCCCGGGTCGAGACCCTGGACCGTGCGCGTCAGGCTGCCCTCGCTGCCCATACCGAGGTGGTAGCCGGTGCCGCCGAGGCCGCCCTGGCTGGAGGCCGCGGCGCGGACCAGCTGGACCTCGCTGTCGACCTCCCACGGGGACATCCGGCCGTTGCCGGGCTCGACGTCCACCACTGCCGGCGGGTTGGCGGAGCGCCACTCGGCCGGGATGCGCGGGTACTCGAGCTGGTCGACCAGGTGCGGGGCCCGGGCGTCCATCTCGACCGTCGGGTCGATCTGGACGATGTCGGCCACCGAGGGCGTGCCGTCCTCGTCGAACACGAAGAGCATGTATGCACCGGGCGGGGCGTAGGTGCCGTCGACCGGCGTCTCGATGGTGAGGTTGCCGCCCTCCTGGGCGAACGCCAGGTCCTGGAAGTTCTGGTCGTTGTTGAACCCGTGCGTCACCGACCCGTTGCGGACCAGCGTGACCCGGGAGACCCCGGCGTCGGCCTGCACGTCGAAGGTGCCGTCGTAGCCCACCTTCTTCGGGACGCCCGTGACCTCCGGACGCGCCGCCGGCTGGTTGCCGTCGAACAGGTAGGCCGGGGAGTAGAACTCCACGTCCGTGTAGTTGCGCGGGCCCGGCGTGCCGCCGCCGCCCACCATCAGGCGACCGTCCGGCAGGAGCAGCGCGGTCGAGTGGTAGAGGCGGGCGTGCTCGTAGGGCACGTCCACCACCGTCCACCTGCCGGTGTCGGGGTTCCAGATCTCGGCGGTGGTGACGTAGCCACCGTTGCCGTTGTTGTCCCGCGAGCCGCCGGTGACGATCACGTTGCCGTCGGGCAGCACGGTCGAGGTGGCCCAGTGGCGCTGGTGCCTCATCGGCTCGGTCGCCTCGACCACCGGGGCGTCGGTGCCGCCGGTGATGTCGACGGTGAAGCCTGCGCGAGCACCGGCCGGTCCCCCGCCGTTGGCCCACCAGCCGCCGCCCACCTGCAGGATCTTGCCGGGGCGGTACATGGTCGCCGTCGACGTGGCGCCGACCGGGTTGCCGAGGCCGCCCTGGTTGGCGACGTCCGCCGGCAGGGTGCCCCGGAGGATGACCTCGCCGTCGCCCGATGGATCGAGCTCGTACATCTGCGTGCCGGTGATGTTGAAGACGTTGCCACTGCCCGGCGCGACGAACGCGCGCGGGTACCACCAGCGGTTCTCGTCGGGCCCGTTGCCGTTCCCGCCGTCGCCGTACGCCGCGGCGCTGGTGGCGCCCTCCAGGAGCTTCCAGGAGCTGCCCTCGTCCGGCGTGTAGATCTCCGGGGTCAGCACGCCGGGGCCGCCGGGGCCACCCTCGAGGCTGCCGCCCTGCACGACGACGGAGCCGTCGGGCAGCGTGGTCCCCGTGGGGTACCAGCGCGGGAAGTTCATCGGGGCCTCGGTGCGCAGGCCCTGGTTCGTCGTGTAGCTCGTGACACCGAGCGACCCGTCGTTGGGCGCGTTGCCGCCCAGGCTGTCGTCACCGCCGACCGTCATCGTGGCCCGCCGGTGCGGCATCTGGACCTGCATCGAGCAGAACAGGTCGGTGTAGGTCGAGTTCGTGACGACGTTGTCGCTCACGTTCGCGGTGGTGCGCGGCTCAGCGGGGTCCCAGACGTCGATCTCCATCTGGCCGCCCTGCGTGACGCACGAGTTGCCGCCGAAGTCGTAGGGCGTGCCGTCGGTGCAGCCCGACGAGACGCTGCCGAACGACTGGACCTTGCCGTCGGACGTCAGCGCCGCGTTGATCGGGACCAGCGGCCAGGGCGTGACGCCGCTCCAGGCGCCCTGCTCGGACTTGTCCGGCGGCGAGCAGTCTGCGGGCAGCAGGCCCGCGGAGTAGGCCAGGCCGTTCTTCATCTGCGTGCGGATCGGCGCCTCGGCGTACGCGGTGCCCTCGTGGCCCATCCCCGAGTACCACGACCGGCCCTCGTCGATCTCCTGGCACCAGGTGATCGGGTGGTCCGTGCCGTTGTTGCCGCCGCCGTACGACGACTCGTCGGCGTTGAGCAGGGTGCGCACGTGAGGGGCCGGGTTGACCAGCCAGTCGTACCACTCGTCGCTGCGCGTGAAGTCGGCGGGCAGCCCCTGGGTGAGCGGGTGCGCGGCGTCCGTGACGACCACGCGGCCGGGGCGGACCGCCGGGTTCTCCGGGTGCCCTTCGGACATCGCGCCGACGAGCCGGGCGTAGAACGGGTTCACGTCGTGCTCGCTCTGCCCGACCGACCAGCCGGCGTAGTGCATGCCCATGTACCCGCCGCCGCCGCGGATGTAGGCCTCGAGCGCCGCGCGCTGGGCCACGTTGAACAGCACGCCGCCCGTCTGCGCGAAGACCACCGTGTCCTTGGTCGCGAGGTTCTCCGTGGTGAAGGCGGCGGGGTCCTCGGTCTCCTGGATCTCGACCGGCTGGTCGTACTCGGTGCCCAGCTGCGTGGCGAGGTCGCGCACGGCCTGGCGGGCCTGGACGTGGGAGGCGTGGAAGTTGGGCTTGTAGAACAGCAGGACCCGCAGCACGCCGTCGTCGACGGAGCCGACCGCGGCCTGCGCGGACGTGTCGGGGGCGGCCTGCGCGACGCCGCTCCCGAGGGGTACGGCCACCGCGAGGGCGGCCAGCATGGCCGCCAGGCGCGCGGGCGCCCGGCGGGGGCGGCGCCCGGGGCGCCGCAGGTCAGGTCTGCGTAGCAGGTTCATCGTTGAATCCCTTTTCGCACGGGGTTGTGAGGGGGTATGACGGCGACCCGGGCGGCCGGCCCGTGCAGGGCCGGCCGCCCGGACCGCGGCGGACGGTCAGCGCAGCTCTGCGATGACCGTCTTGAGCTCGGTGTAGTCGTCGAGGCCGAACGACCCCAGCTCGCGGCCCCAGCCGGACTGCTTGAAGCCGCCCCGCGGGAGGGTGACGTCGTCCGCGTGCCAGGTGTTGAGCCAGACCGTGCCCGCCCGGAGCCTGCCGCCGACCCGGTGGGCGGTGCCGATGTCCTTCGACCACACGCCCGCGGCGAGGCCGTAGACCGTGTTGTTGGCGGCCGCGACCACCTCGTCCTCGCTGTCGAACGGGATGGCGGTGATGACGGGGCCGAAGATCTCGTCGGTCTGGACCGCCATCTGCTCGGTGACGTCGGTGATGAGGGTCGGCGAGAAGAAGTAGCCGCGGTCGGCGGCCGACTCCGGGCTGCCCGCGGCGAGCGTCGCGCCGTCGGCGACCGCTCCGCGGACGTAGCCCATGACCTTCTCGTGCTGCTCCTGCGAGACGAGCGGCCCCATGGTGGTCGCCGGGTCGAACGCGTCGCCGACCTTGATGGCCTTGGCCGCCGCGGCGACGCCCTCGATCACCTGGTCGAACACCTCGCGCTGGACGTACAGGCGCGAGCCGTTGACGCAGCACTGGCCCTCGTTGAAGTAGCCGGCCAGCGCTGCGCCGGCGATCGCGGCGTCCAGGTCGGCGTCCGCGAAGATGATGTTGGGCGCCTTGCCGCCGAGCTCCAGCGACACCTTCTTGAGGTTCTTCGAGGCGCCGGCGGCAATCTTCTTGCCCACCTCGGTGCTACCGGTGAAGGCGACCTTGTCGACACCGGGGTGGTCGACCAGGGCCGCGCCGGCGTCCCCGAACCCGGGCAGGATGTTGACGACACCGGCCGGGACGCCGGCCTCCAGCAGCAGCTCGCCGAGCCGGAGCGCGGTGAGCGGCGTCTGCTCGGCGGGCTTGAGCACCACCGTGTTGCCCGCCGTGATGGACGGGATGATCTTGAAGGCCGCCATGGTGAGCGGGAAGTTCCACGGCACGATGCCCGCGACGACGCCGATCGCCTCGCGGCGCGTGTAGGCGTGGAAGTCGCGGCCGGGCACCGACATCGGGATCGTCGTGCCCTCCATCTTGGTGGCCCAGCCCGCGAAGTAGCGGAACAGCTCGGCGGCCACGCCGACGTCGCCGCGGGCGGACGCGAGGCTCTTCCCGTTGTCGAGCGACTCGAGCTGCGCGAACTCCTCGGTGCGCTCGTCGATCATGTCGCCGATGCGCCACAGCAGGTGCGAGCGGTCGCGCGGCGTCATCCTCGACCACGGGGAGCCGTGCTCGAAGGCGTTGCGGGCGGCCGTCACCGCGCGGTCGGCATCGACGGCGGAGGCCTGGGCGACCTGGACGAGCACGTCCTCGGTCGCGGGGTTGACCGTCGCAAAGGTCTGGCCATCCTTGGCGTCCACCCATTCGCCGTCGATCAGCAGCTGCCTGGGCGAGGAGAGGAACGAGGAGACGGCGGGCAGGAGCTGGGGATTCTCGGACATGAGAGCCTTCCGTGGTTTCTAGGGTTCGAGGACGTTCGTGGGACTGAGGCAGGGGCGCGGCTACTTGATGATCAGGACCTTCGACCGGTCGAGGGTGAGCGCGACGGCGGCGACGATGATCGCCCCGTAGAGGATCTGCTCCCACGCCGACGGCACGCCGACGATCGGCAGCCCGACCCGGAGCAGGGTCACCACGAGCGCACCGGCGAGGCTGCGCCACAGCGAGCCGTGGCCGCCTGTGATCGCCGTGCCACCCACCACGATGGCCGCGACCGCAGGCAGCAGCAGGTTGTCGGCCATCGACGGGCTGCCGCTGAAGTTCCGGGAGACCAGCATGACGGCGGCCAGGCCCGCGCACGCACCCGAGACGGTGAACGCGGCGACCTTGACCAGGTCGACAGGGGTGCCGGCCAGCCGGGCCGCCGACTCGGAGTACCCGGTGGCGCGGACCCAGGTCTCGAGCGGGGTGAGCCGGAGCACCAGCGAGACGACCGCGACGACCACCAGCGCGACCACGAACGCCATCGGCACCACGCCGCCCACGTAGAGCGTGAGCCAGTTGGTGGCGTCCCGGTCGACCACCCGGATCGGCCCGGCGTCGGAGATCACCAGGGCGATCGCGGCGAAGATGCTCATGCCGCCGAGGGTGACGATGAAGGACGGGATACGGAGCAGCACGTGGGCCGCACCCTGCAGCGCCCCGATGGCGGCGGTGGCCGCGATGATCGCGACGGTGGTGAGCCCGCCGAGGTCGGGCAGCCACAGCGCGAAGAAGACCGTCGCGAGCGAGCAGAGCGCGGCGATCGACAGGTCGATGCCACCGCACAGGACCACCAGGGTGGCGCCGGCCGCGAGCACGACGAGCGGCGCCGAGGTCCGGACCGCTGCCGTGAGGCTGTTCAGGGTCAGGAAGCCGGGGTCGGCGATCGTCAGCGCCGCGAGCAGCACGACGAGCGCGATGACCGGCATGAACGACGTCAGGCGCTGACCGACGGTGGGACGCGCCAGGACGACGGCGTCGGGGGCCGGCGTCGTGAGGACGGGTGCGGACACGGTCAGACCATCTCCTTGACGAGGTCGAGCGGGGTCGGCTTGCCGCCCGCTGGGGCGGGGACCTCCGCGGTGGCGCGGCCGTCGCTCATCACGATGATCCGGTCGGACATGCCTATCGCCTCCTCCAGGCTGTCGGCGAGCAGCACCGTGGCGACGCCGCCGGCCGCGAGCTCCCGCATCAGGCGGTACACCTCCGAGCGGGCCCCGATGTCGAGGCCGCGGGTCGGGTGGTCGAGCAGCAGCAGCCGGACGTCGCCGGCCACGAGCCAGCGGGCCAGCACGACCTTCTGCTGGTTGCCGCCCGACAGGCGCTGGATCGCGGTGCCCCGGTGCGGGGTGCGGATCGAGAGCCGTTCGATCCACCGGTCCACCAGCGTGGCCTGCTTGCGCGGCCGTACCACGGGGCCGGTGCAGCGGGCGTGCTGCTTGGTGAGGGTCATGTTGTCGGCCACCGACATGGGGCCCACCATGCCCTCGGTCTTGCGCTCGGCGGGCACGTAGCCGACGCCGGCGGCGCAGGCCGCGCGGGTGCCGGACAGGTCGAGCTTCTCGCCGTCGAGCACCACCTCGCCGGACGTGGTGGGCTCGGCGCCGAACAGCGCCCGGCACACGTCCTCGCGGCCCGAGCCGTGGACGCCGACGATGCCGACGATCTCCCCCGCGTGCACGTCGAGGTCGACGTCCCGGAAGGTCTTGCCGGTCAGGCCGCGCACCACGAGGCGGGGCCTGCTGGGTTCGCCGGACCGATCGTCGGCTCCCTCGGCGGCAGCACCGTGATAGTGGTCGTCGGACCCGGTGGAGCCGATCATCATGCGGTGCAGCTCGGCCGGGGCGGCGTCCGCGGCGGGCAGCTCGCCCACCGACTGGCCGCCGCGCAGCACGGCGACCCGGTCGCAGACGTCGAGCACCTCGTCGAGCCGGTGCGAGACGAAGACGACGGACGCGAACTCGCGCAGCCTGCGCACCTGGGTGAACAGGGTCTCGATCTCCTTGGACTCCAGCACCGAGGTGGGCTCGTCGAGGATGATCACCGGCGGGTGGGACGTGCGCTCCTCGATACGGAGCACCTTGGCGATCTCGACCATCTGCCGGTCGGCGAAGCTCAGGGTGTCGGTGCGCGCGAGGGGGTCGATGTGCGACCCGATCTTGTCGAGCTGCTCCTGCGCGAGCCTGCGCATCGTGTTCCAGCGGTAGACGCCGCGGCGCACGCCCGGCCCCTCGCTGCCGAGCACGATGTTCTCGGCGGCGGTCAGGTTGGGGACGAGCGACTGCTCCTGGAACACCATCCCGATGCCGTGGTCGGCGGCCTCCATGATGCTCCGCAGCCGCACCTTCTCGCCGCGCACCCAGATCTCGCCGCCGTCCGGCCGCACCAGGCCGACCAGTGCCTTGAGCAGCGTGGACTTGCCCGCACCGTTCTCACCGGCCAGGCCGAGCACCTCGTGCTGGCGGACGACCAGGTCGACGCCGTCGAGCGCCTTGACGCCCGGGTAGTGCTTGACCAGGCCGCGCACCTCGAGGGCTGGCACGGGTGCCGGCACCGTCGAGGCGGGCTGGGCCTGCAGGTTGCTGGTCATTTGGTCACCTGGTTCCTACGACGCTGTGGGATGACGGCGGCGGCTACTGCCGCGACGACGATGAGGCCCTGGACCCCGCCCTGCCAGTAGGGGCTCACCCCTACCTGGACGAGGCCGTTCGTCAGGACCGTCACCAGCAGCACCCCGACGGTGGAGTGCAGGATGCCGCCGCGGCCGCCGGTGAGCAGCGTGCCACCGACGACGGCGGCGGTGATGGCGGAGAAGTCGTAGCCCCTGCCCGCCTGGACGAGCCCCGCGCCGAGCTGGCTCGTGACCAGCACGCCGGCGAGGCCGTAGAACGCGCCGGCCATCGTGAAGACCGCCACCTTGTAGGGCGCGACCCGCACCCCGGAGAGGGCGAGCACCTCCTCGGCGCCGCCGATCGCGAACGCGTACCGGCCCAGGCGCGTGTACCGCTGCACGAGCCAGCCCACGAGCACGCAGGCCAGCGCGATCCAGGTCAGGCGGGCCAGGCCACCGAACCGCTCGACCGCCCAGCCCTCCAGCATCGGGTCGGAGACGTTGGGCTGGACCCCCGCGAACATGAGCGTGGCCAGGCCGAGACCCACCGCGGAGATGCCGAGGGTGGTCATGAACGACGGCACCTTCAGCACGACCAGCGCGAGCCCGCTGAGACAGCCGAGCACGGCGGCGAGGAGGACGGCGATCACGACCGCGAGCAGCCCGAGGTCGTTGTCGTTGCGGTTGTTGGCGGCCAGGAGGGCGACGGTGATCGCGGCCGCCCCCATGATTCCTGGAGCCGACAGGTCGATCGACCCCATCATCAGCACGAAGCTGATGCCGCAGGTCACGACGGCGAGCACCGCCGCGGCGTCGAGGACGTTCTGCACGTTCGAGACGGTCCGGAAGTCGGGGCTGAGGACTGCGAAGACGCCGAAGATGACGACCAGGGCGATCGGCGGACCGGCGTCCCGCAGCGACACCCCCCGCCGAGGCCGGGGGCGCTGCGCAGGCACGACGTCGGTGCCGGGTTCTGTGCCGGCCCCTGTGCCTTTCTCGGTGGGGGGTGCCATGGTCACGAGATCGCGCCCTGCGACCGGCTGAAGAGGTTGTCGCAGGCGAAGTCGTCCTCGCTGACCTCCGGGGAGACGAAGTCGGCGACGTTGTCCTGCTGGATGAGGAACTGCTCGGCGAACCAGGCGCGGTCATCGTCGGCGATGTCCTCGGCGGCGAGCTCGCCCGTGGCCACGCAGTAGCCGATGGCGAGGCCGATACCGCCCTGCCAGGGGCCGTCGCTGGAGACGGTCGCCGTCATGGTGCCGTCCTGGATCGCGGTGAGCGCGTCCGGCACGGCGTCGATACCGACCACCGCCACGTCGTCGCGACCCGCCTGCTGCAGCGCCTCGAGCGCACCCAGTGCCATGTCGTCGTTGGCGGCCCAGATGCCCTTGACGTCGTCGCCGTGCTTGGTGAGCAGCGTCTTGGTGACCTCCAGCGCCTCCGCGCGGGAGAAGTTGGCGGTCTGGTCGTCGAGCAGCTCGACGTCCGGGTTGGCCGCCAGCGACTCCTCGAGCCCTGCGAACCGGTCCTTGGCGGCGCCGGTGTCCAGGATGCCCTGGAGGGCGACGATGCCGCCCGAGCCGCCGATGGCCTCGGCCAGCGCGTCGCCGATCTGCTTGCCCGACTCGACGCCGTCGTAGGTGATGTGGGACAGCCACTGGTCGTAGTCGGTGACGTTCAGGTCGGCCGGCTTGTTCCACTGGGTGACGAGGTAGGCGCCCGCCTCCTCGGCCCCCTCCACGATGGGCGGGGTGTCGGAGTCACCGTTGGGCAGGATGTTCATGACGAGGCACTCCGTGTCGCCCGCGAGCAGCTGGCTGATCTGCTCCTGCTGGCGCGTCGAGTCGCCGTCGTAGGTGAGGCGCTCCTGGGTGAGGCCGACCTGCTCGGCGAAGGCGTCACCGCCGTCCAGCCACGCGGCCTCGTAGGGGTTGGACTCGTTGCGGACCTGGCCGACGAGGGTGACGTCCGCGGGGTCGCAGGCGGCGCCGTCCCCGGCGGCGGCAGCGCCACCGCCGGCCTCCTCGGTGCAGCCCGTGAGGGTGGCGGCGGCCAGGGCGACGCCGATGAGGGCGGCCGTGTGTCGAGAGGTGAACTTCATTGTCGTTCCTCTGTTTCGTTCAGTGCCGGTGACCGGCGGTGGGACTGGGTGGTGGGGCGGGTGGGAGAGGTGGATCAGCGGGCCATCCAGCCGCCGTCGACGGCCAGGACGTGGCCGTTGACGTAGTCGGCGGCCGAGGAGCTGAGGAACACCGCGGCACCGGCGATGTCCTCGGCGGTGCCCCAGCGGCCGGCCGGGATGCGGTCGAGGATGGAGCGTGAGCGGTCCGCGTCCTCGCGGAGCGCCGTGGTGTTGTCGGTGACCATGTAGCCCGGCGCGATGGCGTTGACCTGGATGCCGTGGGGTCCCCACTCGTTGGCCAGCGCCTTGGTCACCCCGGCCACGCCGTGCTTGCTGGCGGCGTACGACACCACGCGCAGGCCGCCCTGGAAGGACAGCAGGCTCGCGATGCTGACGATCTTGCCGTGCCCCCGTTCGACCATGGGCCGGCCGAGCTGCTGGGTGAGGAAGAAGAGCCCGTTCAGGTTGACGTCGAGCACCCGCTGCCAGGACTCGCGGCCGACGGCGACGGAGTCCGCGCGGTCGATGATCCCGGCGTTGTTGATCACGATGTCGACCTGGCGGCTGTCGTTCAGCTCGGCGCTGACCCGTTCGACCGCGTCGAGGTCGCTCACGTCCAGGTCGACGACGTCTGCCTGCACGCCGAGCGCCGCGACCAGGTCGCGCGTAGCGTCCTGGTTGCCCTTGCGGCCGAGCAGCACGACGTCGGCGCCCGCCCGGGCGAGCCCGAGCGCGATCGCCTGACCGAGGCCACGCCCGGCGCCCGTCACCACCGCGCGCCTGCCGTGCAGGTCGAAGGGTGAGCGTGCCTGGGTGGCCGTCCCGACAGCCGGGCCGGTGGTCACAGGTCCTCCAGCGGCACGGGGCTCAGGTCGGTGTAGGCGTTGTTCTCGCCGGCCATCGCCCAGATGAAGGCGTACGACCCGGTACCGGCGCCGGAGTGGATCGACCACGGCGGGGAGATGACGGCCTCGCGGTTGCGGAGCACGAGGTGGCGGGTGGCGCCGGGCTCGCCCATGAAGTGGAAGACGCGGTCCTGCTCGTCGAGGTCGACGTAGCAGTAGATCTCGGTGCGGCGGCCGTGCAGGTGCGGCGGGAAGGTGTTCCAGACCGAGCCGCCGGATACGACGGTGACACCGAACTGGAGCACCGAGGACTCCACGTCCTGGCCCCAGACGTAGCGGAAGAGGTTGCGCTCGTTGGCCGCCTCTGCCGAACCGAGCGCGACGGGCTCCACCTCGCTGTGGACGAGCGCCCGGGTCGGGTAGGTCGCGTGGGCCGGGGCGGACACGAAGTAGAAGGCCGCGTCGGCACCGACGAAGGACACCTCGCTCCCCCGGCCCACGAACAGGCCGTCGAGGTGGTCGAGCTCGAACTTCTCGTCGTCGACGACCACGTGGCCGGCGGCGCCCACGTTGACGACGCCGAGTTCGCGACGCTCGAGGTGGGTCTCGGTGCCGAGCACGTCGGACCAGGCCGGGAGGCCCACCTGGCCGGCCCCGGGAACCGCACCGCCGATCACCATCCGGTCGTCGTGGGTGTACGTGCCCCGGGCCTCTCCGCTCACGAAGAGGTCTCCGACCAGGAAGTTCTCGCGCAGGTCCGCAGTAGTAGCAGTCTCCGCACTGGACGGAGAGGTCGAATATCGAACCTGGATCACGCAGTCACCCCTCAATTTGTGAACTGTGTTCGTCTATGTGAACTTGCCCGACGATAGACGTGATCGCGCTCACTGGTCAAGGGGTGGAAACCTGTCCATATATGCGAACTCGCGGTAGTGTTGTTTCACCCCGGGGACCGCCACGGTGGTGCGCCACGGTGGTGCGCAGAAGGACAGAGGAGAGCGTTCATGCAGCTTCAGAAGGAACTCCGCAAGGAGGTCGCCGGCGACGCCGGACCGGTCAAGTCAGCGGCCCGTGCCCTGGACCTGCTCGACGACATCGCGGCCAACGGTCCCGGAACCCAGCTGCAGCTCTCGACGCGCCTCAGCATCCCCAAGAGCAGCCTCCACGCCCTGCTGCGGACCATGGTCGACCGGGGCTGGCTGCAGACCGACCCCACCGGGAGCGTCTACCAGCTCGGCATCCACTCGCTCGTCGTGAGCTCGGCCTACCTCGACGGCGACCCGGTGCTCGCCCGCGCCACGTCCGTCCTCGACGAGGTCGCTGCCGCCACCCAGGAGACCGTCCATCTCGGCCGGCTCGACGGCGCCGACGTCATCTACACCGCCAAGCGCGAGTCGGTGCACCCGCTGCGCATGCACTCCGCCGTCGGACGCCGCCTCCCGGCGTACGCCACCTCGCTGGGGCGCGCCCTGCTCGCCGAGATGCCCGCCGAGTCCCGGCGCGACCTGGTGCCCGAGTCGATCGCCGCGATCACGCCGAACACGACCACCGACAAGGACGCGGTGCTCGAGATCATCGACCGCGCCGCCTACCAGGGCTACGCCACCGAGAGCGAGGAGTCCTGCATGGGCGTGCGCTGCTTCGGCGTCGCGCTGCCCTTCGGCCTCCACGCCGTGGACGCCATGAGCGTCGCGGTGCCGATCAGCCGGCTCGGCGACGGGCGCGAGGACCTCATCATCGAGACCCTGCTCAGCGTGAAGTCGCGCCTGGCGGCCGTGCACAACAACAGCCTGGTGCGCTGACCGCGCGCGGCGCCGAACCGCAGGTTGGTCGTCGGGCTGGGCGCGGCTGCGCGCCGAACCGCAAGCTACCCATCAAGTTGGGCCCCGCCGAGTGCCGAACCGCAAGTTAGCCATCGGGTCGGGCGCCGAACCGAAGGCCGCACGTCGATCGGACACCCGATCGACCGCTCCGCTGCGGTTGGGCCCCCGGATGGACAGTCGGCCAACGGTTCGGCATCGCCGAGCCCGCCGATCGACCTCCAACCTGCTGTTCGGCGCCCGGAACGCCCAGCAAGCCGTACCTGAGGCTCAGCTCTCCCGCGCAGCCTCAGCGCTCTCCCGCACCGCTGTTCCGACTCAACCACTGGCCGTGGTACTCCTCGAACGCCGCAAGGACAGGCTCGGGGCCACCACGAAGATTCGTCAGCCCGATGCAGACCGGCGTCCCGACGAGCTTGACGTTGCCGCGAGACATGAGCCGCTTGATCGGACCCATCCGCGCCAGCACGGAATCCGGGTCCTGCACCATCACGCACAGGTTGACCTGCCTCTGGACGTGCTGGAGGTGCCACCCGGTGACCTGGTCCCAGGTGGTCCTCCCGGCAGCGATGCCACTGGAGGTGTCGGTGAAGCCGTCAGCGTCGACGACCAGACCGGCGCCGGGCTTGCGCAGGAGGGTCAGCCAGCCCACCACCGTCGCGAAGCCGAAGAACGCCGTCCCGACGCCGCCGATCACGAGGTACAGCAGCCACACGAGCGGTGATGCCGGGGCCAACCACTGGACAGCGGCCGGGTTGAGGGCGGCGGTCAGGATCAGTACGCCGGCGCCCGTCATCAACGGGCCCAGCACCAGCCCGATCAGCAGCAGACGGCCACGCGATACCTCGAACACCACGGCGTCGGTCACGGCCGAACAGTAGCCAGGCAAGCCAGGCGCACACCAGAGGCCGCCCCGCACTTCACCCGGCACCTCGAGATCGAGGGCCGGCGCTCGGCCTGGCCTGATGGTCAACGCCTGTTCGGCTCCACGTCACCCTGGCGCCAGCAAGCACGGCCACGATGCGAGGCGTGGAAAACAAGCTCTCCCGCCGGTCCCTGCTCCAGGCAGCCGCGGCCGTCCCGATCCTGTCCGCAGCCTCCGCGACCGTCGGAACCACGACGGCGTCCGCCACCCCGGCGCCCACCACGCCGAGCGGTGGCCGCCCCGACACGACGGACCCGCGCTTCACGATCGCCGTCCTGCCCGACACCCAGTACCTCCTGGACGACGGCGGCTCCGACGCCGAACCGGTCGCCGCGACGCTGCGCCACCTGGTGCGCGAGCAGGCGCGGGACAACATCGTCTTCATGGCGCACCTCGGCGACGTCACCGAGCACGGCACGGTGACCGAGATGCGGGCGGCGAGCCGCGCGTTCGAGGCCGCCGGCCGCCTGTCCTACAGCGTGCTGGCCGGCAACCACGACGTCTCCGGCGACGACCAGCGGGGTGACACGCCGTACCTGCGCGCCTTCGGGCCGCAGCGGTTCTCCCGGATGAAGACCTACGGCGGCTCCTCCCCCGACGGCTACAACAGCTACCACGTGGTCCGCGGCGGCGGCCGGGAGTGGCTGGTCCTGGCGCTGGACTGGCGCGCGTCCGACGCCGGGCTCGCCTGGGCGCAGGGCGTGCTGGACGGGCACCCGCTCCCCACGATCCTGACCACCCACGACCTCGTCTGGGCCGAGGACGACGGCACCGCCCAGCTCTCCGACAACGGGCAGCGCCTCTGGGACCGCCTGATCCGGGGGAACGACCAGATCTTCCTCGCGCTCGGCGGGCACTACTGGCCGTCCGGCCGCACGACCATGACCAACGACGCCGGCCACCCCGTGCACCTGCACATCACCAACTACCAGGACCGCTACTACGGCGGCGCGGGCATGGTGCGGTACTACTCGTTCGACCTGGACCGCGGCGTGATCGACGTCGAGACGTTCTCGCCGTGGCTGGGGGCGAAGCAGGACCCCACGCCCCTGGAGTCGGAGCACGTGGAGCTCAGCGGCGACGTCGACCGGTTCACCGTCGAGATCGACTTCGACGAGCGCTTCGCCGCGTTCGCCCCGCCGGTGCTGCCCGTGCCGCTCCCGCCCTCGGCGGTCATGCCGCGCGGCACCGTCGCGTACTGGCGGTTCGACGAGGCAGGGCTCGCCACCGCGGGAGCCGACGGCGCACCGGTCGCGCCGGGCACCGTCGCACGCGACCTCACCGGGAACGGCAACGACCTCACCTCGTCGCTGCTGCACGCCAGCGGCCCGGAGACGCTGACCTGGTCGGCAGAGCACCATGACGCCCAGCCGGCCCACGCGAGCCTGCGCTTCGACGGTGGCAAGGGCCCCGACCGCGGCGCGGTGCTGCGGACCGGCCCGAACGCTCCGGTGAACAGCGCGAAGTTCGAGTCCGGCTACACGATCGAGACGTTCCTCAAGCTGCCCGAGCCCTTCGAAGGGGATCACGCCTGGATGGGCATCCTCAGCTGGGAAGGCCGCGCAGGTGACGCCGGCAAGCACAGCGGCTGGTCCGACGACGAGCCGACGTGCAGCCTGAACCTGTCGGGCGAGCGGTTCCTGCAGTTCGTCGTCTACCCCGTACCGGGCGACGCCGACCCCACCTCCTGGAGCCACGCGATCCCGTCGGCCGCTGGATGCACGTCGCGCTGGTCAACGACGGCCGGCACACGGTGATGTACGTCGACGGCTCGAAGATCGTGCGCAACGCTTCCGAGGAGTCACGCGGCATCTCCACGCTCGGCAAGCCGTTCGCCATCGGCGGCACCCAGTTCGACCTGAAGTACGAGCAGGGCTTCTACGGCTGGATCGGAGACACGAGGATCGTCTCGCGCGCGCTGCGGCCGGACCAGTTCCTCACGGCCAGGAGTCACTGAGGCAGGACCAGAGAATCACCCCCTCCGAACTCATTGCCTCCCCCGCGTCGAAGCGGTTACGCTCAGGCGCGCCATATCAATGCATAGCCATCATTGATCCCGCGCGTCGAAGCGGTTGCGCTCCAACGCGCACAGCCATCCTTTCACCGAACGCTGACAGTGCTGTCAGCAACAGAAGGGTAGAACCGATGAAGCGTCGATCACTCCTCCTGGCCGCCCTCGCGGCTCCGCTCGCCGTCGCCGGCGCCACGTTCGCTCCCCCGGCCCCCGCCCAGGCCGCCACCTGGACGTCCTCCGACCGGTGGGGCAGCTGGAACAACGGCGGGTACACGCTCTACAACAACGTCTGGGGCGGCGGTTACGGGCCACAGACGATCTGGGCCAACTCCTACAACAACTGGGGAGTGTGGGCCAACCACCCCAACACCGGCGGCATCAAGTCCTACCCGAACGTGTCCTACAACCTCGGACGAGACGTCTGGAACATGGGCAACGTCAACAGCACCGCCAACGTCACGGTGCCCTCGGGCTCCGGGCTGGCGTACAACACCGCCTATGACGTGTGGGGCAACGGCCACGACCACGAGATCATGATCTGGACGCAGTGGACGTCCAACGTCGGCCCGATCGGCAGCTACGTCACCACCGTCACCCTCGGCGGGCGCCGCTGGAGGTACTACAAGGGCCACAACGGCGGCAACCACGTCTACAGCTTCCTCGCGGAGTCCCAGAGCACCAACATGTGGGTCGACATCACCGCCCACTCCCAGTGGCTGGTCGGGCAGAACCACATGCCGCGGGTGCGGATCGACCAGATCCAGTTCGGCTGGGAGATCACCTCGTCCTCGGGCGGCCGCGACTTCCGGGTGAACTCCTACTCGCTGAACCGATAGGCCATACAGCTTTGAGATGAAGACGCCCCGGCCCGGCCGGGGCGGCTTCATCTCAAAGATCACCACGGGGTCCGGGGGTGATAAATCCGGACCCCCTGGACAAAGGCTCGGTGCAGGCTGAGCATCAAGAGATGAGCAACAGTAAAGACGCTGTGGCACAAGAAAACCCGCCCGCTCCAGGTTCCGGAGCCGGCATATTGGCTCGCGAGACATACCGCCATCTGCGGCTCATGCTCGTGACGCTACCGGCGCTGATGTTTCTCGCGATCTTGATCCTCGCCATCACCGGACAGGTCGAGGGGTCCATCAGCGCGTACTACCTGGGGCCGATCCGAGATGTATTCGTTGGCGCGATGGTGGGCACGGCCGTGTGCCTCATCGTCTACCGGGGCTCCCCGGCGTTCGAGGACTACACCCTCAACGTCGCGGGCTTCTACGCGATCTTCGTCGCCTTCGTGCCGACCGGCCTCGCGGAGAATCTCGCCTCCCTCGGCGCCGAGGAGCGCCAGGAGGCGGTGAACGCACTTCGTATCACCATCGGTGCCGTCATCGCGGTCACCATAGTTTTTGTCGTTCTTGAACGGCGGTTCGGCCAGTGGTCAATCCCTGATCTGCTGGAGCGACGGGCGACCCGATGGGTATTCGTCGTCACGAACGTGCTGGGTCTGGCTTTTCTCGCTCTCGTTATAGTCCGCGGATTTGCGGACGACAGTTTCCAGGGCATCCATCTTGCCGCGGCGGTTCTGCTGTTCCTGAGCCTGGCGGGCGCCGTGGCCAGCCACGCCTGGCCGGGCACTTTCGGCGGAACGGGGTCTGGCGTCAAGGCCTATCGGACGATCTTCTTCCTGATGCTGGCCGGGCTCCTGATCGCCTTCGTGCTCTGGCGTCTGCAGTCGGACTACACAGCGCTTGTCCTCGAGGCCTGGGAGATCGCATGTTTCTGCGCCTTCTGGGTCATGGAGGCCAAGCGCACGTGGCCGGCGACCGCCTGATCGGGTGATCAGGCACTCCGTCCAGCAGACTGGTCAACAGGCCTCAGGGGGCCGTAACCCGGCGGGTTACGGCCCCTCAGGTCTTAATAGACGGGAGTCAGGCAGCTGGTCACTGATCTAATGCGGGCATGGTCGACGTCCCGAACCTGGAAGCCCCGCTCACCGACCCCTGGCCCGCGTACTTCGCCGGCCGCGGGCACCCGGGTGTCCGCCGTATCGGCGCCGGTGTCGAGGGTGTTGTCTACGGGCTGAGCGAGGGGCTGGTCGCCAAGGTCTGGAGCGGTCGGCCCCCCACCGGTCTCGACCTCACTCGCCAGGTGTATGCGGACATCGCCCGGCACTCCCTGCCGTTCGCGACCCCGGAGATCCTCGAGGTCGAGGATCACGAGGGTGTCCTGGTGACCTACGAGCGCGAGCTGCCCGGAGTCTCGGCGCAGGCCCCGGCCCCGCCTGCTGACCATGAGCCAGGGCTGCCCGTGCAGCACGGTGCGGCGCTGCTCACCGTGCTGCGCGGTCTGGCCTCGGTACCTGGCACCGAGGCCATGCGCCGGCTGGCCGTCCAGGGCGACGACCGTCCGTTGTGGCAGGGGCACGACCGCTTCCGCGACGCGCTCGCCGACCTGGTCGTCCGGGCCGCGGCCCGGCACGGTGCCGCGCTGGCCCGCCTCGTACCGGACCTCGACGCGGGAGTGGAACGCACGCGAGAGGCACTGCGTTCGCTCCCCGACGCCCCGGTCACAGCGATCCACGGCGACCTCGTCCCGCCCAACATCCACGTCGACGCCACCGGACGGGCGGTCGCGGTCCTCGACTTCGGGTTCTTCACGACCGCGGGCGACCCCGCCTTCGAGGCCGCCGTCGCCGCCGCCGTCTGGGACATGTACGGTCCGCACGCCGCGGAGCACACCGCGGAGCTCACCCGGCTCTTCGCCCGCGAGCTCGGGTTCGCGGAGGCGACCCTGGAGACCTATCAGGCCGCATACGCGCTCGCCACCTACGACCTCTTCGGCATGGGCGAGGACGACGGGCACTTCCGGTGGTGCGCAGCGCAGCTCCGCCGCAGCGCCGTGTTCAACGCATGAGAGGCGGGTCCTGGGTGATCCCAGGACCCGCCGCCGGCTGCCGTGCAGGACTGCTCGTGCAGGACCACCCGTCAGCCCCGGCCCGGGACCAGGAGCGAGCCGCCGAGGACCGCGAGCCAGCTGACGTTGATCGCGCCGATGCTGGCGACGGCGCCCCAGCCGTTCGCCGGGTAGAACTCCGCGGCGTTCATCCCGAAGAAGATCGACGGCAGCAGGGCCAGGTTGACGAGAGCGAGCACGACGCTGCCGACGAGCACCCAGCGGGGCAGGAGTGCGGTGCGTGCCGCGCTGATCGTCAGGGAGATGAGGAACGTCGCCACGAGAGCGCGGGCGATGGGACCGTGCAGGAGCACCATGCCGGCGGCGACCCGGGGCTCGTCGTCGTCGGCGAGGCAGGGGACGGAACGCCAGGCGGTGGGGCTGGCTCGCGAGCTGAGACCCGACGTCGTCCTGATGGACCTGCAGATGCCGGTGCTCGACGGCGTGGGCGCCACCCGCGAGCTGCACAGGTACCCGGACGCCCCGGCCGTCCTGGTCCTGACGACCTTCCACCTCGACACGTACGTCCTCGACGCCCTGTCGGCCGGCGCCCGCGGCTACCTCCTCAAGGACGCCGCGCGCTGGCGAGCCTCACCGACCGCGAGCGCGAGGTCGCCGAGGCCGTGGCCGCCGGCAGGTCCAACGCCACGATCGCCGCCCAGATGTACATGAGCGAGGCGACGGTGAAGACGCACGTGTCGCGGATCCTGACGAAGACGGGCAGCGAGAACCGCGTCCAGGTCGCCCTCCTCGTCTACCAGGCGCAGACCGCGAGAGGATGAGCACATGCCCTCACCCGTCCGCCCCGGCCTTGCGGTCACCTCCGCGCTGACCATCCCCCGGGCAGAGCTCACGGAGCGGTTCTCGCGCGCCTCCGGCCCGGGCGGCCAGGGCGTGAACACCACCGACTCGCGCGTCGAGCTGTCCTGGGACGTCGGCCGGTCCGCCGTCCTGAGCGACACGCAGCGCGAGCGCGTCACGGGCCGGCTCGCGGAGCGGCTGGTCGACGGCGTCCTCACCGTCGTCGCCTCGGAGAACCGGGAGCAGCGGCGCAACCGCGACGCCGCCGCCAAGCGCCTCGTGGCGCTCGTGGCCGACGCCCTCGCCCCTCCCCCGCGGACCCGCCGCCCCACGCGCGCGACGCGGGGTTCGCAGGAACGGCGGCTGACCGCCAAGAAGCAGCGGTCCACGACCAAGCAGCTGCGCTCGTCCAAGCCCCGGCGGGAGGACTGACGGCTGGCGCAGCTCCTTGCCGAGACCGACCCTGTCCAGGTCGGACTTGCCGAAATGGCCTTGCCCGTCCGTGCCAGGCTTCGACGGTGAACACGACCGACGTCGCACGTGCGATCGCAGCGGCAACCTCGATCGCCGCATCCCTCGACCTGCCGGCCGACGACGCGGTCGTCCTGCACAACTCGAACAAGCTGGCGCTGCGGCTGACACCGTGCCACGTCTTCGCCCGGGTCGCCCCCGAGGGGCAGGAGGTCGCACAGTTCGAGGTCGAGCTGGCTCAGCGGCTCGCCGAGGTCGGCAGCCCGGTGGGCCGGCTGGAGCCTCGGGTGAATCAGCGGGTGTACCGACGCAACGGTTTCGCGGTGACGCTGTGGACCTACTACGAGCCCGTGACGCCGCCCACCTCGCCGGCCGACTACGCCACAGCGCTGGAGCGGCTGCACGCCGGCATGCGCGAGGTGGACGGGGTAGACCTGCCGAGCCCGAGGTTCACGGACCGGATCACCGAGGCGGAGGAGGTCGTCGCCGACCCCGCCCGCTCGCCGGAGCTCGCCGACGCGGACCGCACGCTGCTCGGGGGCAGGCTGGCGAGCCTGCGGCAGACCATAGTCGGCCGCGGCGCGGCGGAGCAGCTGCTCCACGGCGAGCCGCATCCGGGCAACGTGCTCAGCACGGAGCACGGCCCGTTGTTCATCGACCTCGAGACCTGCTGCCGCGGACCCGTCGAGTTCGACCTCGCCCATGCCCCCGTGGCGGTCGGCGACCACTACCCCGGCGTCGACCAGGTGCTGCTGGACGACTGCCGGCAGCTCGTGATCGCGATGATCGCGACCTGGCGCTGGGAGCTCGGCGACCAGTTCCCGGACGGGAGGCGGTTCGGCGAGGAGTGTCTGCGCCTGCTGCGCGCGGGTCCGCCCTGGCCGGCGCTCGACACGCTGCCCACCCAGTTGGACGGTCCCTAGCTGGACGGTCCGTAGCTGGACGGTCCCTAGCTGGACGGTCCGTAGCTGGACGGTCCGTAGCTGGACCGTCCGTAGCTGGACCGTCCGTAGCGATCGCATGTCAGGCTGGAGAGATGGCGAACCGTCTGGCGACCGCGACCAGCCCGTACCTGCTCCAGCACGCGAACAACCCCGTCGACTGGCGCGAGTGGGGCGAGGAGGCGTTCGCCGAGGCCCGGCGCCGCGACGTCCCGGTGCTGCTGTCCGTCGGGTACGCCGCGTGCCACTGGTGCCACGTCATGGCGCACGAGTCGTTCGAGGACGCAGGCGTGGCCGCGGCGGTCAACGGCCGCTTCGTGGCGGTGAAGGTGGACCGCGAGGAGCGGCCCGACGTCGACGCCGTCTACATGAGCGCGACCACCGCCCTCACCGGTCAGGGCGGCTGGCCCATGACCTGCTTCCTCACCCCGGACGGCGACCCCTTCTACTGCGGCACCTACTACCCCCGCGACCATTTCCTGGCGCTGCTCGACGGCGTCGCGGAGGCCTGGGCGGAACGCCGGGACGCCGTCGAGCAGCAGGGCGCGGCGATCACCGAGGCGGTGACCCAGGCGTCCACGCGCCTGACCCCTGACCGGCTGGACGACGACGCCCTCGCCGCCGCGGTGCGCGCCCTGGCCCGCGAGGCCGACCCGGTGCACGGCGGGTTCGGCCGCGCGCCCAAGTTCCCGCCGTCCATGACGCTGGAGCACCTGCTGCGCCACCACGCCCGCACCGGCGACCCGGAGGCGCTGCGGATCGTCGAGCACACGTGCGAGGCCATGGCCCGCGGCGGCATCTACGACCAGCTCACGGGCGGGTTCGCGCGCTACGCGGTGGACGCCGCCTGGGTGGTGCCCCACTTCGAGAAGATGCTGTACGACAACGCGCAGCTCCTGCGGCTCTACCTGCACCTCTACCGCGCGACCGGTTCACCGCTCGCCGCACGCGTCGCCCGCGAGACCGCCGGCTTCCTCCTGACCGACCTGCGCACGCCGGAGGGCGGGTTCGCCTCGGCCCTCGACGCCGACACCGACGGCGTCGAGGGCCTCACCTACGTCTGGACCCCTGCGCAGCTCGTGGAGGTCCTCGGGCCCGACGACGGCGCCCGCGCCGCGGAGCTCCTGTCCGTCACGCCGGAGGGCACCTTCGAGGAGGGGGCCTCGACCCTCCAGCTGGCCGAGGACCCCGACCCCGGCTGGTGGGCCGGGGTGCGCGTCCGGCTCGCCGAGGCCCGGTCGGCGCGACCCCAGCCCGCCCGCGACGACAAGGTCGTCACCGCGTGGAACGGCCTGGCGATCGTCGCCCTCGCGGAGGCCGGGGTGCTGCTCGGAGAGAGCGACCACATCGCCGCCGCGCGGGAGTGCGCAGAGCTCGTCCTCGGCCTCCACCTCGTCGACGGACGCCTGCGGCGGGCGTCACGCGGAGGCGTCGTCGGCTCCGCACCCGGCGTCGCCGCCGACCACGGCGACCTCGCCGAGGGGCTCCTCGCCCTGCACCAGGCGACGGGCGAGGCACGCTGGCTCGACGCCGCGGGCGGCCTCCTCGACGTCGCGCTCGACCGGTTCGGCGACGGCGCGGGCGGCTTCTACGACGTGGCCGACGACGCCGAACGCCTCGTGAGCCGGCCGAAGGACGCCACCGACGCGGCCGAGCCGGCGGGCCAGTCGGCGCTCGCCGGCGCGCTGTGCACCTACGCCGCCCTGACCGGCTCGTCCAGGCACCGGACGGCGGCCGAGACCGCGGTGGCCGCGGCCGGCGCACTGGCCAGGCAGGCGCCACGGTTCGCCGGCTGGACCCTCGCGATCGCGGAGGCGCTCGCCGCCGGCCCGCTGCAGGTCGCCGTCGTCGGGCCGGACGACGAGGCGCGCGCCGCGCTCGAACGAGTGGTCAGGGGCGCGGCGTCGCCGGGACTCGTGATCGCCACCGGCGAGCCGGACGCCCCGGGCGTCCCCCTGCTCGCCGCCCGACCGCTCGTCGACGGGCGGGCGGCGGCCTATGTGTGCAGGGGCTTCGTGTGCGACCGGCCGGTGACCACCGCCGAGGACCTCGCGGCGGCGCTCGGGGCCTGACGGGGCGGCGGCTCAACGGGCGCCGGTAACGTCACCCGCCGGGTCAGGCGGCCCGCTCCCGGTGCCGCCGGACCCCCGCGCGGTTGGCGCACCGCACCGAGCAGTACCGCTGACGGCCGTTGCGGGTCACGTCGACCACCACGTTGGTGCAGGGTTCGGACGCGCAGCGCCCCAGCCGGTGCATCCCGCGCGTGACCAGGTGGAGCGAGGTTCCCACGCTGATGACGGCGCGCAGGACCGAGGACAGCACCTGGTCGTCGTCCCGGTAGTGGAGGTGCCACCCCTCGCCGTCGTGGTCGGTGAGCCTCGGGTAGGCCGCGACCGCCGCCATCTGCGCGTTCAGCAGCGCGGCGCGGCCCGCGGGATCGGGCGTGTCCACGATGCGCAGCCAGTCGTCGATGACGAGACGCGAGCGCGCGTGGTCCTCCGGCGCCTCCTGGAACTCCATGGTCATGCCGAACTCGCGGGTCCGCGCCTCGATCCCGGCACGGTCGTCGGGCCAGTCGTCGGCGAGGGACCCGGCAAGCAGGACCGCGTACTCGCCGTAAGGGTTGAGATGCATAAGGCCATTACAGCATCGTGGGAGGCATGACGACGATCGACACCCGTCCCGCCCCGGGGACCGGCACCCAGGAGACCAGCACCCAGACCCGGCACGAGCACTCGTGGGCGACGGAGTCACGCCACGCGACCTCCGCGGGGTACGTGGTCTACGTGCGGTGCACGGCGTGCGGCAGCCACCGGGTGGACCTGCAGGGACACCGCGAGATGCCGCCAGCGCCCCTGACCCGGGTGGTCGGCAGCGCGGGCTGACAGGAAGGCGGGCTGACGACTACGGGGCTGACGACTACCGGAGGCCGTGTCAGTGGCTCGTGCAAGCATCGGGTATGGACAACATCCAGCTTCTTCGCCCGGACGGGCTGGTCTCCAGCCCCGCCTTCAGCCACGTCGCCGTCGTGCCGCCGGGAGCGACCACGATCTACGTCGGCGGCCAGAACTCCGTCGACGCGGACGGCTCGCTCGTCGGCGGGGACGACGTCGCCGCGCAGTCCGTCCGCGCCGTGGAGAACGTCGGTACCGCACTCGCCGCGGCCGGCGCCACCTTCGCCGACGTCATCCAGTGGACGGTGCTCTTCGTCGACGGCGTCGACCTCGCGGCAGCGTACGGCGCGATCGCTCCCCTGCTCGCGTCCGACGAACCGCCCCTGGTGCTCGGGGCGCGCGTCGCGGGTCTGGGCGTGCCGGGTGCGCTCATCGAGGTCAGCGCGATAGCCGCCGTGCTGCGCTGACCCTGGCGCGGTGAGTCGCGACCCGCTCCCGGGTGGCGCACCGCCGCGAGCAGTACCGCTGGTCCGGGCCGCTCCCGACCGCGAGGAACACCTGATCGCAGCCGGTCGCCGCGCAGACCCCGCCCGGCAGCTCCTGCCGGTCCCAGATCAGCACGGCAATCGCCAGGCAGGCTGACGCCAGGAACCACTCGCCGATCGGTCCGTCGTCGTCGCGGTCGAGGTGGACGTGCCACGCCGTCCCGCCGTGGGCGGTCAGCCGCAGCCGCTGCGTGTGCCGGGCCAGCAGGTGATTGAGCACCCCGGTCGCCGTCTCGAGGTCGGCGGCGTCGAAGATCGGGCGGAGCTTGTGCGCCGCGCGCCGCAGCGGCTCGACGTCGTCGGCCGTGATGGTCAGCGACTCGTCCTCGCCGTGGGCGAGCAGGACCTCGCGGACTGCTGCCGGTGTCGGGTCTCCGGCCAGCACGTTGATCAGCGCCGCGGTACGCCGTGCGGCGGCGCGCGGGGAGAGCCGTACGGGCCCGTCGGCGTTCGGTGGGGCCATCGGAGAAATGTAACGCTCATAGACAGATTTTGCGTTACGTCCGTACGGTGCGTCCCGTGCCTGTACAGACCAAGACCCGACGCATGCGGACCTATCTGGTCGGGGCGACGATCTCCCGCACCGGCGACGAGATGAGCGGCCCCGCCCTGCTCCTGCTCGCGATGGCCACCTCCGACGCGGCCGCCACCGGGCCCGCGGTGGTGGCCGCGCTGACCGCCGCGACGGCGGTGGGCGGGCCGGTTCTCGGCGTACTCCTCGACCGTGCGCGGCGGCCAGGACGGCTGCTGACGCTCGCGCTCATGGGCTTCGCCTCGGTCATCGTCTGCGTCGCCCTCCTGCTCGGGCATGTCGGGATGACGGCGCTCGTCGCCGTCGCGCTGATCGGCGGGCTCTTCCGCCCGGCCCTGTCCGGCGGCTGGAGCTCCCGCCTGCCCGACGTCGTACCGGCCAGCGACCTGCCCCGCGCCTCGGCGCTGGACGGCCTGACGTTCGACGTCGCCGCGCTCGCGGCCCCGGTCCTCGTAGGCGGCCTGGCGCTCGTGCTGTCGCCCGCGTACGCGGTCGCCCTCGCGGTGCTGGCGATCCTGCTCGCCGCCCCCGCCGCCCACGCGACCGGGGGTATGCCGCACAGGACCGGCCGGCCGTCACGGCTCCGGCAGCAGGTGCTGACCGGATTCCTCGCGATCGCCCGGATCCGGCGGCTGCGCCGGGCGACGGTCACGTCGGTGATCAGCTACGCCGGCGTCGGGCTGATCCTCACCGCGGCGCCGCTCCTCGCCGAGCACGTGCTCGGCAAGGCCGGGTACGGTCCCTGGCTGCTTGCCCTGGTGGCTCTCGCCGCCCTGATCGGCAACGCGGCGTACGCGGCTCGCCCCGACCGGATCGGTCCCGACGGGGTCCTGGCCGCCACCTACTGCCTGCTCGCGGCCGCAGCCGGACTGGCGGCGCTGGCGGTGGTGGCCGGCCAGGTGCCCGTCGGCGTCTGCTGCCTGCTGGCGGCCGCCGTGCTCACCGGTGCGGCCGACGGGCCGCAGCTCTCCGCGCTGCTGCGGATCCGCCACCGGGACACACCCGAGGAGGTCCGCGGCCAGGTGTTCACCACCGCCGCCAGCCTCAAGCTCGGCGGCGCGGCACTCGGCGCCGCGCTGTGCGGCGCCCTCGCGTCCGCGCTACCCCTCGCGATGCTCACGGCGATGGCCGCCGAGCTCCTCGCCCTGCTCTGCTTCGCCGCCCTCACCCGCCGAACGCAGGGTTGGTCGCGCTCCATGGACTCATACCGCGACTACCTCTGCGCTCGTCGCCAGGACCGCTCGTGAACCTCACGACCGTGGGTGGGAACGGCTTTTGTCCGGCACCCGCTCGTAGCCGGCGGGGCGGATCGTGAGTTCCGCGCGGCCGCCGGTCAGCGACCGCAGATCGAGGACGTAGCGGCTGAGCTCCACCTCCGGGACCGTCGCGACCAGGCGCGCCCGGCCGTCGTCGGCCAGCTCGGTCCTCGAGACGCGCCCGCGCCGCCCGGACAGGTCGGTGAGCACCGCGCCCTGGTGGTCGGGCGGGACGGTCACGGTCACCGTCGCGACGGGCTCCAGCAGCACCGTCCCGGCGTCGGCCAGCGCAGCCTTGACACCCGCGGCCGTCGCCACGCGGAACGCCATGTCGGACGAGTCCACCGAGTGCGACTTGCCGTCGTACACCTCGACGCGCAGGTCCACGACAGGGTGGCCCAGCGGCCCTCCGGCGGCCATCGCGTCACGGGCTCCCTTCTCGACGGCGGAGATGTACTGCCGGGGCACCGCCCCGCCCACGACCGAGTCGACGAACTCGAAGCCGCCTTCGGGCAGCGGCCCGACCCGGAGCTGCACCACGGCGAACTGGCCGTGCCCACCCGACTGCTTCTTGACCTTGCCCTCGGCCTGCGTCGACCGTGCGATCGTCTCCCGGTACGCCACGGGCACCGGCCCGGTCCCGACGTGGACGCCGAACACGCGCGCGAGCCGCTCGACCGCGACGGCGAGCTGCGTGTCACCGAGACCCCGCAGCACCGTCGCCTCGCCCACCCGGTCGACGACGAGCGTCGGGTCCTCGGCGACGAGCCGCGCCAACGCCGTCGGCATGCGCTCGTCGTCGGACTGCGAGGCCGGCACGAGCGACGCGGCATGGACGGGCCGGCGCGGGGGTGGCAGGAAGGGCCGCCCCTGGCCCGACGGCCGCGACCAGAGCAGCGTGCCCGACGGCGAGCCGCCCAGCTTGGCGACGGCCCCGACGTCACCCGCGGCGAGCTCCCCGACCGGGATGTGCTCCTTGCCCTGCAACCGGAACAGGCCGTGGAGGCGCTCGTCGGCGCCGGTGGTCGCGTTGCGCAGCCGGTCGGACGTGCGCACCACGCCGGAGAGGACCTTGAGCATCGAGACCTGGCCCACGAAGGGGTCGACCACGGTGCGGAAGATGTGCACGAGCGGCTCCCCCGACGGGTCGGCGGCGACCGCGACGGTGCGGCCTGCGCCGCCGCCGTCCCCTCCCCCGTCCCCTCCGGTGGCCGTGCCGGCGGGCGTGTCGGCGGGCGTGTCGTCAGGAGTGGCCGAGCCGACGACTATGCGGCTGTCGCGCTCCGTCGGCGCGGGCGCCAGCTCGCACAGCAGGTCCGTGAGGCGGTCGACGCCGGTGGCGGTCACGCCGGACGCGACCACGACCGGCGCCGCCTCGCCCGTGGCCACCTCGCGCGCGAGGTCACGCTCGAGAACCGCCGCGGTCGGCTCCGTGCCGGACAGGTACGCGTCGAGCTGCTCGTCGTCGTGCGACACGAGCTCCTCGGTCACGTCGACGTGCATCCGGTGCTCCTCGTCGACGACCTCGGGCGGCAGGTCCTCGTCGTGGTGCCGGCCCTCGTCGTCGTAGACGAGCGCGTGCTCGCCGAGCACGTCGGCGATGGCGCGGAACGACTGCTCCTCGCCGAGCGGCAGCTCGATGGGCCACAGGTGCTCGCCGAACGCCTCGCGCAGCTCGCCGAGCACGCGCCGGAAGTCGGCGCGCGCCCGGTCCTCCTGCGTCACGACCACGACGCGCGGCACGCCCAGCGCCTCGGCGGTTGCCCACGCGGTCCGGGTGCCGGGCTGCACGCCGTCGACCGCGCTGACGACGACGAGCGCGAGGTCAGCGACCGACAGGGCCGTGTCCATGGCCCCCGCGAAGTCCGGGTGACCAGGTGCGTCGGCCAGCGTCAGGGTGCGCTCTGCCCCGTCGGGGCACGTCCAGGTGAGCGTCCCGAGCGCGAGGCCGAGCGAGATGCCCCGGGTGATCTCCTCGGGCTCGTGATCGGTCACCGTGCTGCCGTCCTCCACGCGGCCGGCGCGGGGAATCGCGCCGGCGCGGTGCAGCAGCGCCTCGGTGAGCGTCGTCTTCCCTGCGCCCGACGCGCCCACCACGGCGACGGTCCGGTGCCTGCTGGTCTGCGCCGCGTCCATGAGGCCTCCCGCCATTGGGTGCTACCGGCCATCATGGCGCTCTTGTCGGCCGGCGTGCACCCCAGGGCGGCGGGATTCCGGCGACCGCGATCGGCAGCCACACGGTCAGCGGGGCGACCACACGGTCAGCGGCTGAGCTCGATCAGCGCGAGCAACGCACGCCCATAGGCATCGACAGGCTCAGCGGCCGCGAACACGCGCGGCCGGCCGAGGAGCTCGACGTCCACCTCGTAGACGCCGTCGGCCCGGCGCAGCGCGCGAAAGCTGGAACGCAGGAGCGCGCGCAGCTGGTCCTCGCGCGGCAGCCAGAGGGCGTCCTCGATGGCCACCGAGTCGAGCGCCCACTCGGTCGTCCCGTTGAAGCCGAGGATGGTTCCGGTCGGGAACTCGTGCGCCTCGATGGTCATGGTGCTCACGGTGAAGACGTCGCCCGCGAGCTCGGGCGCGGCGATACGGAACTGGTCGCCGTCGACCGGCTTCCAGACCAGACCAGCGTCACGTAGCTCCGCGGCAAGCTCGGTGGAGATCATCGACCCATTGTGGAAGAGAACGGGTCGAACGAGAACGGGGTTGTGTTCGCGCTCGGCGATCCGGCGAGCACAACCCCGTTCTCGGCCGACGGCGGCCTGCCCGTCAGAACCGCTCCAGGCCGGGTGCGGCGGGAGTCGTCTGCGGCCGGCGCTGGGGCCACAGCGCGATGGCCAGGCCCGCGAGGACGCTCCCGAGGTGCAGCCCGTTGTCCGCCACGTTGATGTTGAGGACGTTGATGTCCGGGTTGTTCACCGCGAACAGGCCGAAGACGAACGTCGCGCCGTAGCCGGCCACCAGCAGCCAGCCGAACGTCCGCGCGCGGCCCGCCACGGACCACAGGGCGAGCCCGAGGAGACCGATCAGGAGGTGCACGATGTTGTGCAGGGGGTTGACGGCGAACCCGAGCAGCGTCTGGCTGTGGTCGTGCTCGGCGAACCCGCTGAACCCGGTCACCAGGAAGCCGGCGGCCCCCACCAAGAGGTAGACCGCACCGATCGCGAGGGCGATCCACTGGTGCGGTGCCCGAGTGCGCGTCGAGGACGTGGACTGAGTCATGGCACTTCTCCGTTCCTTCTGTGTGGCACCCGTCGCTGCGGCGACGGTCATGCAACGGGTTCGGAGCCAGGGCCGGACCGGATGGGAAAGAGAACAGGGTCGGTGCCGCCATCCCCGGATGGCGGCACCGACCCAGCCGTGGAACGAACCAGGCCTACTGCCCCGTGAACACGAACTGGGAGCCGGGCTCCTTCTCGATGTCCCCGTCACGGGAGTTGGTGACTGTCACGTTCGACAGGATGGCGTTCCCGCGAGCACCGCCCATCGCGAGGATGCCGGAGCCGTTGTTGGACCCGTCGATCCGCACGTTCGTGATCCGGACGTCGGGCATGTTGCCGCCGCCGTTCTTGAACTGGATGCCGTCGTAGGTGGAGTCGTAGATGTCGGTGTCGCGGATGGTGACGCCGACGATGTCGTGCGTCTGCGGGAAGATCGTGATCGCCCCGAACTCCTGGTCCTCGTTCCAGAACGCCCCGCCGGTGCGGTAGAGGCCGTTGTTGGCGATGAGCGTGGTCCCCGAGAACGGCAGGGGGTCGTGGTCGGTCGCCAGCATGATGCCGGGGTAGTTCATGGTGTCGGAGATCAGGTTGTTCTCGATGGAGTTGTCGTAGCCGCCGTAGATGGCGATGCCGTTGGCGCGCCACGGCAGCTGGACCGTGTTGTTGCGGAACGCGTTGTCGTGCCCGATGTCGACGTTGCGGTCCTTGACATACGGGTTGGCCCAGACGGCGAGGGCGTCGTCGCCGGTGTTGCGGAACGAGGAGTTGAACACGAGCGAGTTGCGCGTCCCGTTGCTGAAGTTGATGCCGTCCGCGTAGGTGTTGCGGATGCGGACGCCGGAGAACTCGACGCCGTCGCCCGGGCCCCACAGCTCGGGGATGTTGGTGTAGTCCCGGCCCACCCACACGCCGACGTTCGCGTGCTCGATCCACACGTTCGTGATCTTGGTGTTCTGCCCGAACCGCCCGTTGAGGCCGACGCCGCCCTCCTCCTGGCCGTTGTTGCCGCGGATGTCGCCGGAGCCGAAGATCGCGATGTCGGAGATCTGGACGTTGTCGTCGATGTCGAACCCGAAGTTGCCCTCGTGCGGGTGGTTGATGACGCCCGGGGCGAGGTGCGGCTTGATGAGGCTGTAGAGCTGCGAGTGCCACATGCCCGCGCCGCGGATCGTGACGTCGCTGATGCCCACCTGGTTGTGCATGCCGCGGTTGAGCGGGTCGTCGGTGAGGATCTTCTTCTCCTGGCGCCACTGCCCCGCCGGGATCCACACGCAGGCGATGTCGCCGTTCTGGTCGGCGGTCACGGCGGCCTGGATGGCGGCCGTGTCCTCCTGCCCGTCGTTCGGCACCGCGCCGTACTCGGTGATCGAGGTGCACTGGGCGGGCTTCGAGGCGGCCGGTGCGACCTGCTCGAGCTCGACCAGGTCGATGACGTAGAACGCGGCGTCGTCCCCGGCGTCGCGCTGGAGCTTGAACACCGTGCCCGCCGGGAACGACCGGCCGAGCAGCGCGTGCGACTCGTCGAAGAGCCGGCGCGCGTCGCCGCCAGGGGTGTTGACGAGCCCCTCGGGCTGGTCGGTGGTCCCGTACAGCCACGAGTGCTTGGACGACAGCGTCAGCTTCTGCACGAACGTACCGTTCGCGTACAGGCTGATCGTCTTCTCCTGGCCACCGCCGCCCGCGGCGTCGGGGATCGAGTTCCGCACGACTATCGAGTTGGTCGGCGCCGTGGACGTGAACTCCACGTTCTGGCCGGTGCTGTTCAGCCGCACCGACTCGCGGCCCGAGGACTCGGTGGCGAAGTTGGTGTGCCCGAACGTCCGCAGCGGGTCGGCCTGCAGGAGCGTGCCCGTGTACCGGCCGTCCTCCGCCTCGTAGGTGGTGTACGGCACGGCGGCGCCGCGCCCCACCGTCACGGCGAGGGTGTCCGTGTTGTTGTCCTCGTTGGTCTCGGCGACGACGCCGGTGGCGTCGGCCGTCGCGGTCGCTGTCACCCCGCCGTTCGTCGCGGTCCACGAGCCGGACGGCGTCACGGTGACGGTCTGGCCGGCGGCGACCGCCGGCGTCGTGCCGTTCAGCGTGCTGGCGCCCGCGACGACGCGGGTCACCGAACCCGCCGCGGCCGGCTGGTTGCCGCGGTTGCGCACCTGGACGGCGAAGGTGACTGCCGCGCCGACGGCGGGGTTGGCCGGGTTCGAGGACAGGGAGACGACCTCGAGGTCGGGTCCGGGCGCCTCGCCCACGACCAGCTTCGCCGTCGCCGTGAACGCGTTGTCGGTCTCGTTCTGCTCGGCCACCGCGTTCGCCGGGTCGACGACCGCACCGACGGTGTACTCCCCCGCCGGCCGGGTGCCTGCCGCGACGGGGACCTGGGCGGTCGCGCCCGGCTGGAGGGCGCCGACGTCCGCCGAGCCCACGGTGGTGCCGCCGAGCTTCGCGTCGAGAGTCGTGCCCGCCGACGCCCGGTCACCGGTGTTCTTCACCGTCGCCGTGAGCGTCAGAGGTGTGGTCGCCGTGGGCGACGCCGGGGACGCCGTCACCGCCGTGACGGTGAGGTTCGGGTTGGGCGCAGGGGCGCCGTAGACCTCGAGCTCGGCGACCTGGCCGTTGCCCGCGCCAGTGTTGCCCGTGAAGCGCAGGCGGACGTCGGTCACGGTGCCCGCCACCGGGACGTTCACGAGGTTGCCGCTCCCGGGTGCGAACGCATACCCGGCGGACGCCTTGAGCTCCTGCCACGCCGCGGTGCCGGAGCGCCCCCAGACCGAGAACGTCTGCGTCCGCTGACCCCACGCGCCGTCGGGGTTCAGGCGTACCCGCACGCTGCTGACCTGCGTGGGCGCGGCGAGGGAGACGTCGAGCGTCGACGGGTACTGCCCGCCCGCGCCCTCCCAGTACGTGCCGACCTGGCCGTCGACGGCGTTCGCTGCGACGTACGACCACTCGGTGGACGACGCCGCGGCGGGCCGGTCCTTCGCGTAGTTGGTGCCGGTCGGGTCCGTTGGCGGATCGGTGGGCGGGTCGGTCGGGTCGCCGCCACCCGTCGGCGTGCCCCAGACCTGCAGCTCGGCGACCTGGCCGTTGCCCGCGCCGGTGTTGGCGGTGAAGGCGAGGCGCACCTCATCGATCCCCGCGGCCACATCGGCGCCGAGCGCGAGCTCCACCTTGTTGCCGCTCGCGGGGTCGAAGCGATGGGCCGCCGACGCCTTGAGCGTACGGAACGACGACTCGCCGTCGGACCGGCCGAGCACGCTGAACGTCTGCGTGCGCGGCTCCCACACGGCGGCCGGCGGCACGCTGACGACCACGCGTTCGACGTCGGCCGCCGCGCCGAGGTCGACGGTGAGGTGCGCCGGGTACTGACCGCCCGCGCCTTCCCAGTAGGAGCTCGCGTTCCCGTCGTTGGCGTTGCCCGCGACGTAGGTCTGCGTCACCGACGACGCGGCGATCGGCTTGCCGAGCGCGAGGTTGGTGGCCTCCGCCGCGGCATACGCGACGGCGCCGAGGCCGAGCGGCGCGACGAGCGCCAGCGCGACCCCCGCCACGACCGTGTTCTTTCGGGCGCGGTGATTCCAGCCCGTGTTCCAGGGGATTCTCATGAACGTCCTCGTTCTCCCGCCGGGGCGGGCTCGTCCAGCCGCGGGGCAGCATTGCCCGGCGAGAGTAGAAAGTTGCAGCGTGCGCACTGCTTTGTGCTCAGCGTCTGTCAATTTCTTGCGGCTTGCTGTACGGACGTTACGAGACCGTGCACCGGGCGTCAAGGGTGCGACAGGGGCAGCCGCGGGCACGACGAGGGCGGGGGCGGCGGGCGGAGCGCTCGTCAGAGCACCCCTCCCACCGCCCCCGCCCGGATCTCTCGGTCGGACGTCGGTCGCCCGTCGCCGATGGCCGGTCGCCGGCTACGGATCAGCGCATCCGGACCCGCACCTCCTTGCTCGACGTCTCGCCGTGCTGGTTCGTCGCCACGACGGCGATCCGGTGCGTGCCCCGACCGACGCCGGTCACCGCGAGCGTCGCCTCCTGCTTCCTGGGCGTGCGGTCCACCAGCTCGACCGTCCGCACCACCTCGCCGTCGACCAGCAGCGCCATGCGCTGCGCGTTGGCGCCGTAGGCGATCCGGGCCTCGACCTCGATCCGACCGTCCTCGGCGTCCTCGACATGGACCGAGACCTTGCCCGGCACACCGCGCGCAGGACCCGGCACGCGCTCGGCGTCCGCTGCCGCGCTCGTGTACGCAAGGCGCGGCACCGGCGGCGTCGCCATCCCCGCACCGATGAAGTACGAGGTGTGCGGCGGCTGGTTGTACCCGGTGTTCTGCCAGGTCACGGCCGTGCGGTACTGCGGGTCGGACATGAGCGTCCGCAGGCGGTGCTCGGTCGGGATGACCGTGGTCGCGATCCGCAGCGCCGTCGAGTCCGCGGTGCGGGTGACGAGCTCCTCCCGCCAGTCGCCGAAGAGGTCCGCCTGGAGGGACGGCGTGCCCTTCGTGCTGTTGTTCGAGAGCGTGCCCTCGGCCCGGTAGAGCTCCACCTCGCGGCCGTTCTCGTGGTCCCACTTCGCGATGGTCGGCACGCCGGTCGAGGTCGCGACGTCCCAGTCGTGGTTGCCGATCTCGGCCAGCAGGTCCCCGTCCCAGAAGGTCAGGAAGTTCGCCGCCGGGATGCTCTCCGAGAGGACCTCGCCCGTCGAGGACGAGACGACCTTCCCGACCGGCGAGTTCCACGCGGCGTCGCCGCCGACCGCCCAGCCCTCTGCGCCGTCGTGCCGCGGGTCGATGTCGCCCATGGCGGCGCGGCCCGTGTCCCGCGTGGCAGGGATCGACCAGATGGTCTCCCCGGTCTCGGCGTCCCGGAAGGTCGCCCCCGCGTTGCCCGACTGCGCCATGCTCTCGTGGGCGGCGAACTGCTCGAGCCCCGGTCGCGCCGGGTCGAAGTCCGACACGTGCATGGCGTCGCCGTGCCCGAGCCCGGTGTTGACGAACACCTGGCCGTCGTCGTCGATGGTCATCGACCCGAAGACGATCTCGTCCTTCTGGTCGCCGTCCACGTCGGCGGTCTGCATGTCGTGATTGCCCTGGCCGCGGTACTGGTCACCCGCGACGTCGGTGTCGAACACCCACCGCTGGGTCAGCTCCTCGCCGTCGAAGTCGAACGCCGCGATCACGGCACGCGTGTAGTAGCCGCGGCTGAACACCATCGACGGGTGCTCCCCGTCGAGGTAGGCGGTGGTCGCGAGGAACCGGTCCACGCGGTTGCCGTAGCCGTCGCCCCACGAGCCGACGTCGCCGCGCGGCGGCACGTAGTCGATGGTGTCGAGCGCGACGCCGGTGGCGCCGTCGAACACCGTGAGGAACTCCGGCCCGGACAGCACGTAGCCGGCCGACGTCCGGAAGTCCGCCCGGGCGTCCCCGATGACCGTCCCGCCGGCGTCGGTGGTGCCGTCGGCGGTCTTCATCGCCACCTCGGCCCGCCCGTCGCCGTCGTAGTCGAAGACCTGGAACTGGGTGTAGTGCGCGCCGGAGCGGATGTTGCGGCCGAGGTCGATGCGCCACAGCCTGGTGCCGTCGAGCTCGTAGGCGTCGAGGTAGGTGTTGCCCGTGTAGCCGGCCTGCGAGTTGTCCTTCGCGTTGGACGGGTACCACTTGACGACGTACTCGTACTCGCCGTCGCCGTCGAGGTCCGCGACCGAGGCGTCGTTCGCAGAGTAGGTGTACGGCTGGCCGTCCTTCGTGGTGCCGTCGGCCGGCTTGTCGAGCGGGATGTCCAGGGTCTGGCCGTCCCACGGCGTGAACTCGCCGGTGGCCCAGTGCTCGATCCCGTCGGCGACGGTCGCCACCCGGTAGGTGGCGTCCGCGGTGCCGTCCGGGTCGAGGAGGCTGGTCGCGCCGGTCAGGGGCGCGTCGGTGATCCGCTCGCCGTCGCGGTAGACGTGGAACGCGACGTCCTGCGGGTCGTCGCCCTGCATGCGCCAGCCGAGGTGGACGCCGTCCGTGCCCTCCCCTGCGCCCGATCCTGTGCCCGATCCTGGGCTCGCGATGGCGACCGGCTGCCGCCCGATGCGCTCGGTCTGCCGGGACAGGTTCGTCACGGCGGCGGAGACGACGGTGTCCGAGAGCTCGGAGACACCACCGGCGTTCACCGCGGCGACCGCGTAGGTGTACTCGACCGTGGTGAGCACGTCGGTGTCGACGTACCCGGGCTCGGCGGTACGGGCGAGCAGCAGCTGCTCGCCCGACCTGTCGGTCCGGTAGACGTGGTAGAACAGCGCGCCCTCCACCGGCTCCCAGGCGAGCGAGACGGCGTGCTTCTCGACGTCGGCCACCGCGAGGCCCGACGGCGTCGGAGCGGTGGGCACGTCGGGGTCGACCGTGGTGAGCTCCACCGCGTTGGACGGGACGGACTCGTTGCCCGCGGCGTCGAGCGCCACGACCGTGTACGTGTACCGGAGGCCGACGTCCGCCGTCGTGTCGACGTACGCGGCGTCCGTGACGTCCGTGAGCGCCGTCGGCTCGGCCGCGCCGTCCGCCTGGCGGTAGACGCGGTAGCCGGCGACGTCGCGCGCCGGCTCCCACGTCAGGGGCACGGAGACGTCGGCGCCGTCGATGTCGACCTCGCCGGCGACGAGCGCCGTCGGCGCGTAGAGCAGCGAGGTGATCTGCAGGCCGTTCAGCCAGCCGTCGGCGACGAGGTCGATGTGCCCGTCGGTGACGACGACGGGCTCGATCACCTTGCTCGACGTGCCGCCGCGCGGGGCGTTGGCGGTGCCGTGGTTGACGCCCTCGAGCGTGACGCCGAGGCGTGCGGTGCCGGTCCGGTCACCCCAGATCACCTCGACGGCGTAGGTCCCGTTCGGGACGTCGAACCGCAGGGACGTCGCGGCGCTCGGCAGCAGGAAGTCGCGCTGAAGGTCGTTGAGGCCCTCCTCGCCGGCCCCGCGGTCCCGCCCGCCCGGGCCGGTGGCCGAGGTGAAGCCGTAGCCCAGCTGCTCGGTGTAGAGGGTGTTCTGGTCGAGGGCCGTGTAGCCGGCCTTCGTGGGGTTCCCGGCGAGCTGGACGTCGAACCGGAGCAGCGGGGCCTTGGTCGTGAACGTCACGACGTCCGACGGCGCGGACTCGCCACGCCCGTTGACCGCCACCACCCGCAGCTCGTAGGCAGTGCCCTCGGCGAGGCCGGTGAGGTTCGCGAGGCCGACCGTGGACGTGGCCGCCAGGGCGAAGTCCGACTCAGGTGCGGCGGCGGCCTTCGCGTACACCCGGTAGATGTCGGCACCGTCGGCCTCCGTCCAGCTCAGCGTGGCGCCGGAGGCGGTGATGCTGCCGGCGACCACGCCGGACGGCGGCTCGGGGACGGCGGCGGGCGGCTCGGCGTCGACCACCTCACCGGCGAGCGGTATGTCCAGCTCAGCAGTGTCGCGGGCGACGAGACGGGCCATCTGGATGGCCCCGTAGCCCTGGAAGTGGGTGTCGTCGGCCGTGCCGTTGGGCCGGTTCGGATAGACGCCTGCCGGGACGTGCAGGAAGACCGACTTGGCCTCCTCCGCGCCGATCTCGGTCAGGTACTGGCGGCTGGAGGCCGACAGGTCGACCAGCGGCGTACCGGTCTCCGCCGCGAGCGCTGCCGCCTGCTCGACGTACTGCGGGAACGAGACGTTCGCCTGCCCGGCGGCGTCGTAGCTGCGCCGCGAGACCGGGGTGACGATGATCGGCGTGGCCCCGCGCTGGCGGGCGCCCTCGATGTAGGTGCGGAGGTAGTTGCGGTAGTCGGCGGGCGCCGCGTAGCGGTCGTCGACGCCGTAGGAGTTGTCGTTGTGGCCGAACTGCACGTACAGGTAGTCGCCCGGTCTGATCTGCGTCAGCACCGCGTCGAGGCGGCCCTGGCTGATGAAGTTCTTCGACGACCTGCCGCCGATGGAGTGGTTGGCGACGACCACGTCGTCGGACAGGAACCTCTCGATCATCTGGCCCCAGCCGGCCTGCGGGGCCCAGAACTGGTCGTACGTCTGCACCGTCGAGTCGCCGGTGAGGTAGACGGTGGGCTTCGGCCCCGCAGCGCGCGGCGACGTCCGCGTGAAGGTCAGGGCGGCAAGGTTCGCGGCACCACCGGAGAGCTCGAGGTTGAGCTGGCCGTCGACGAGCGCGAGGTCGAACTCCATCTCGAGGTACTCGCCGGCGGGCCGCTGGGTCGGCTGGACCTTGACCATCTGCTCGGCGGTGAGGGCGATGTCGGTGGCGCCCTGCGCGTCGCCCGCGATCAGGCGCACCCGGTAGTCGCCGTTCGGCAGGTCGGCGACGAGCTCGGTGTCACCGACGGTGACGAAGTCGGAACGCAGGGCGTCCGCGCCGCCGCGGTCGGTGGCGGTGACCTGGCCGGGATCGACGAAGCCGATCCGCTGGTCGACGCCGTACCTGGTGTCGGCGTCGATGCCCGTCGCGCCCGCGGCGACGGCACCGCTGCCCAGGTCGAGGGTGAGCACACCGCTCTCGGGGAACGTCGGCTCGGGAACCCCGTCGCCGACCAGCGTCCCGACGGCGGCGGCGGACGGCGCGGACTCGCCGTCGGCGCCGATCGCACGCACGCGGTAGTAGCTGACCTCGGTGGTGTCGGCCCCCGCGTCGGTGGCGAACACGGTCCGCGCATCGGTGCGCGCGATCTCCGTGTACTCCCCGTCGAGCGTATCGCTCCGGGTCAGGACGTAGCCCGTCGCGTCCGGGACCGCGTTCCAGCGGAGACCGAGCGCGCCGGGCGCGGCGTGCGCGACGCGCACCGACGTCGGCGGGACGGGTGCTGCCGCGGCCGTGATCGCGGACGCGAGCGGCAGTACGAGCGCCACGGCGGCCAGACCCGCCACGACCGGTCGGACGGGGCGGGCCTGCGGCAGTGCCCTTGAACCCAGCGCGCTCGGACCCGGGGCTCTCGAACCTCGGCGGAAAGCGCTTTCTAGCATGGCGGCAGTGCGCCATCGAAGCTGCAGCATGGGATCACCTTGTCGTCTCGTCGTCGAGTCGGACCGGACCGGACAAGCCCCGGCGTTGGGGCCGATCGGCAGGGATTAAATGGATTCAATTCCGGCCAAGCAGTCATCTTGCCGCGCACGCCCGAGGTTGTAAAGAGTCAGTCAGGGGCGGTGGTGCGGCCGGATGACCGCGTCGTCGAAGGCCCCGGCGCCCGCCGGGCGCGGGGTCCCGGCGGACGCCGAGCCCGAGCCGTGCGGCGCCGCCCGCCGCTCTCCCCATCCGTAGCCGGGCTCGCACCCGGGCCGTCCGCGGGCCCCGCCAGGCACGAGTGAACGAGCGGACTGATCTCGCCGACGAGCCCCGCACGCGGCAGTGCCCCGGTCGGAATCGGCTCGATGTCAGCCGGTCGGCCAGCAGCCGATCCACACGGTGCTAGCCGGTCGCCTCGCACAGCCGGAGCACGTTGCCGAACGGATCGACGAGCTCGATGGTGGGCCCGCCCGGAGCATCGCGGTCGATGCCGGGCCGCAGCCGCGCATGCGGTCGGCGAGAGAGCTCCGCGTGGAGCCCGTCAGCGCTGGTGACAGGCACCCAGACCACCGTTCCCGGCGTGCCGTCGCCGTGGTGCTCGGACAGGTCCAGCACCGCCTGGCCACGGCGTATCCGCAGGTAGAGGGGCATCCCCTGCTCGAAACGGTGCTCCCACTCGACGCCGAACCCGAGATAGTCCACGTAGAACTCACGTGCGCGCGCCTCGTCCTGGACACGGAGCACCGGGACGACGCCCCCAAAGCCTGTCGCCGCGGCGCCGGGCGGCGTGGCCGACGGCCCCGGTGGCGACGCCGCTGACGGCGCCGCTGACGGCCCTGCAGGCAGCCGCGCGGACGCAGTGTTCCAGTCGGCGAAACCGAGCTGTGCGGCCACGATCTCCAGCGAGCGGCTGTGGCTGATGGTGACATCGGAGGCGGCGAGCGTCCTGCGCAGCGCACGGGCGGCCGTCTTGGCGTCGGTAAGTGTCAGGTCCACGAGTTCATCGCCATCCCGGTGCCGTGAGCGTGGCCGGTGCCCGCATTGCCGTCCGGGGCACCGTGGTAGGCACGAGAACCGCTGACAGGAGGTCTTTGTCGATGCGTTCACCGGACCGATCATCTCGGCGCGGGCGGCAGGCCCATCGAGTGCCCGGGTAGAGATTAGCAAGCCAGCGCCCGGCCCACCCGGCGGCGTGCGCTCGCAGGGTCTCGGGATGGGTGGTCGGGTCCGTCGCGACCCTCGAAGGGTTATCCACAGATTTGAAATCCACCCAGCAGACCGCACGAGTGTTCGAGATAATAGATGCACCGAGGAAGTGAGTACTAGAGGCGAGCGTCGAGATGGGCGGGGGTGGGCAGGGTGGAGCAGACGACGAACAGTGGCACCGCCGCCGGTCTGCCTGCTGCGGTCTCGATCGAGAAGACCCTGGCCCGGATCGAGAACGAGATCGACCACCTCACCGCCCTCACGGACCTCGAGACCCTGACCGGCTGGGACGCCCCGAGCATCAGCCGCCTGGCCGACGCACATACCCGGATCCGTCGGCTGACCGGCCGGCTGGACGGGGTCCGCTACACCCTGCTGCCTCGGATCGAGGACGAGGGTTCGTGGCGCTCGGGTGGCACGGCCCGCACGTTCACGACCTGGCTGCGTCTGCGTGAAGGGATCTCTGCGTCCACGGCGGGCAAGGACATGACGATCGCGCGCCGCCTCACCACCGCCCTCCCCGTCACCCGGGAACGGCTCGTCGCGGGAACCCTGGGTATGGACCACGCCCGCGTGATGGCCGAGGTCGCCCCCACGAGCGAGACCCGCACCGACGCGCTGGCGTGGTTGATCGATACCCGCACCGGGCACACC